>JBEDHL010000195.1:0-8799 GCA_041174145.1 Pseudomonadota bacterium | reverse complement strand
CCGCCACCCGTGGCAGCGGCATCCTTCCCTAAGACCGCAATTGCATCAGAACCCGTATCGCCTGCGGTCGCACCGCGCGTGGAAGCCCCGCTCCTGCAGGAACCAGCCAAGGGAAATTCTCGCTGGCCCCTTATGGCTGGTCTTGGCGTGCTCTGCCTTGTGGCAATTGCTGGCGCAGCCTGGTGGCTCACAGCGGACCAGACAGTGCCGAACCAAGCGGCGCCCGCCGCCCCAGTTCAACCTGCTGCGCCGCCTGCGCCCGCGCCTGCCAATACAGCACGCACGCCTGAACTGCCCTGGATAGAACGCAGTGATGGGATGAACCTGCGTGATCTGGTGCAATCCGCGCCGGATGTTGCTTCTATCCACATGGCAGCGCAGCGTCGGCAAAATGCTGGCCGGCATGATGACGCGTTGGTCCTGCTGGAAGAAGCGGGGGAACGTGGGCATGCAGCAGCGCTGACCGCGCTTGCTAGACTTTACGATCCCAATGGCTTTGTCGCCGGAAGACCCTTCCGCGCACCAGATCCACGTGCCGCGGCGCGCTATTATCGTGAAGCGGTGCAAAAGGGTGATGAGGCTGCAGCGGCGCCGCGTGCGGCGCTGAAGACTTTTCTCGAAGAACAGGCGCGCGCCGGCAATGGTACGGCAGAGACTGCACTCAAGGATTTTTGGCCGTGATCGCTACCCGGATGACAAGTTTTTTCTGCCTGCTGATGACCATTTTCTGGTTGGGCATGGCTGGGCAAAGCCAGGCCCAACAGGCGGAACGGCGGCCCTTGCTGATGGAAGGCAGGACAACGCTCTACCAGCGCGTTATTTTGCGCCCCGGTGCCACTATTCTGGAACGCCCTGAAGCGAACGCACCTGCCCGGCCCACGCCCGGCTTTGGTGTGTTTTATGTTTATGCGCGTCAAGGCGGCCCAAGTGATGGCTGGTTGGAAATCGGTGCTGTACAGGATGGGCGCACGCAAGGTTGGGTAAAGGCGGAACGTGCCATTGATTGGAAGCAAACCATGGTGCTTGCTTTCAATAATCCAGCAGGGCGTGATCGCGCGATGTTTTTCCGCGATGCGGATACGCCCAGGCGACTTTGGCTGAATACGCGTGGCGGAACGGAAGAAGCGGCACGCCTGCGGCGCGAAGCGGGGAGTGCGGCCGAAGGCCCGATCATTGCGCTGGAGCCCGAAAATTTTGTTGATATCACGCGGCAATTCTACCTTTTGCCCATTCTTTCGGCTGATCGTGTGGAAAATGAAGCAGCTCAAGAAGCGCGCTTGCTGGAAGTAATCTCGGCTCCGGCCCAGCAGACGCCTCCGCCACCGGCGGACCCTGATGCGTTGCGCAATTATCGCGGTGCGGTGGTTTTCGTTGTTGATACCACCATCAGCATGGGCCCCTATATCGAACGAACGCGTGAAGCCTTGAAGCGCGTTGTTGATCGCATCCGCGACACAGCGGTGCGTGATAATTTCCGTTTTGGCATGGTCGCTTTCCGGGACCATATGGGTGGCAATCCAAGACTCGAATATGTGACGCGCATGGTATCCCTGCCTGAATTGGGCGAGGCATCGGATGCTATTCTGCCGCGGCTTTCACAACTGGCGGAAGCGCGCGAAAGCAATGAAGGCTTTGATGAGGATTCTCTCGCTGGTATCAAGCTTGCGCTGGATGATGTGGCTTGGCAGCAATATGGCGGTCGCTTCATCATTCTGGTGACTGATGCAGGTGCGCGTGATGCCAAGGATCCCCGCGGCCAGACCCAAATGGGCCCTGAGGAAATGCGCCAATTGGCGCAATCAGAAGCCAAACAAGTGGCCATTTACGCCATCCATCTGAAAACCCCGGAAGGGCGCAACAACCACGCGCGGGCGGAACGGCAGTACCGGGAATTGACACGGTTTGGTGCGGCTGGGGAACTATATTACCCAATCACTGAAGGTAATTTGAACCAATTCGGCCAGACGGTGGATGTGCTGACGGATGCGCTTTTGGCGCAAGTGGCGGCAGCTGTTGGGCGCCCCATTGCCGGCATTCGCGCACCACAAAGCCCGACAGAACGCCGCATCGCGGAGCAGGCGGAAATTGTCGGTACCGCCATGCGGCTTTCCTATTTGGGCCGCGAAAGGCAGCAAACCGCGCCGGATGTGGTGCGGAGTTTCGTGCTCGATCAAGAACTCAACCCGGCGGATCCAAAGCCGGAAAGGCGCCCCTTGGATGTGCGCGTGCTGCTGACGCGCAATCAACTTTCCGATTTGGCGAATACGCTACGCGGTATCATTCAGGCGCAGGCTGCAGCACGGCTTTCGCCCGAAACCTTCTTCGAAAGGGTGCGTGGTGCCGCCGCCGCTGCCTCACGCGACCCGCGCCGCATGGCGGAGTTTCAGCGCCTGAGCGGGGCCTTTGGTGAGTATTTGCAGGATCTGCCCTATCAAAGCCAGATCATGGAATTCACGCAGGAAGAATGGAATAACATGGGCGCTGGCCGGCGGACTGAAATTGTCAATGCGCTGGAAGCAAAGCTGCGGCTTTATGAGGAATTCAATCGTCAGCCATCACTTTGGGTCAGTTTCGATGGCGGGCGTGATGCTGGTGAAGCCATGTATCCCGTGCCCATCGATGCGCTTCCCTGAAGCAACAGATGCAGCAGGCCCAACCAACCCTTGCGCTGCGGAATGTGACCATTCGCCACCAGGCGCCCGCACAAGGGATGGGTTTTGAACTGATCATTGAGGAGCTGAGTATTGCGCGTGGTGACGCGCTGGCCCTGGTGGGGCCATCGGGTTCGGGCAAATCCACCTTGCTTGATCTTTTGGCGCTTGCACGGCGCCCCTTCAGCGCTGAAAGCTTTCTACTGAACCCGAGGAAAAGACCAGCAATTGATCTTGCTGCGCTTTGGCGCGCGGGTGATGAGGAAAGCCTGACAGCAACGCGCGCCGCGCATTATGGCTATATTCTTCAGCAGGGTGGCTTACTGCCTTTCCTGTCCGTGCGGCGTAATATTGCGCTCAGCCAGGCTGTTTTGGGCGCGCCTGATCCCGCACATATCGAAGCCCTTGCCATGCGCCTTGATATTGCTGCGCTGCTGGATCGGATGCCGGCCACACTTTCGGTCGGTCAAAGGCAGCGGGTGGCGATTGCGCGGGCGCTGGCACATCGCCCGGAAATCCTGCTGGCTGATGAACCAACGGCCAGTGTGCACCCGGCCCTGGCAGATATTGTGCTTGGGCTTTTGATCGAACAGGCGCGGGAACAGGATACTGCGTTGTTGCTTGCTACCCATGATCCAGACCGGGCGGCTCGGCATGGGTTTTCTCTTCTGCCACTCTCCACTGAAGTCGGCGCAGGTGGGGGGCGGTCACGCCTTTCCCGGCAGGCCATTGCGCTTGCATGAAACGCCTCCGCGCGCATGCCTCTCTTCTGATTGGCTTATCGCTCCGCGATTTGCTGCATGAACGCACGCTCGCGCTTTGCTCTCTTATCGGGCTTGCTGCGGTTTTGGCGCCGTTGATTGTTCTGTTTGGCCTGAAGCACGGCATTATCGAAGGACTGCGTGCGGAATTGATTGATAACCCGCGCAGCCGCATGATTGTGAATGCCGCGAACCGCAATTTTGATGCGGGCTTCATGGCCAGGCTGGCTGAGCGGCCCGATATTGCTTTTGCCATTCCGCGTACCCGTAGCCTGAATACCGAAGCGCGGTTTGAAAACCCGGCGCGTCCTGGGGCTGTGCTGCGTGCGGAATTACTGGCAACCGCTGTGGGTGATCCGTTATTGGATGGGCTGCCGCGGATTGCGCCTGATGAGATCATTCCAAGCGCTTCCTTCGCTGCCCGGTTGGATCTGCGCCCTGGTATGCGCATTACCCTTCGCGCCCTGCGTGGCGATGCCAGCGCGCGGGAGGTTTTGAATTTTCCAGTAACCATCGCCGCCATTGCTCCCCCCAGGGCTTTTGGGCGTGACGGCGTTTTTGTTGATCTCAAGCTGCTTTTGCTGGTTGATCGCTTTACCGATGGTGCCCTGCCGGCCAGCGCAACGCCGGCTGATATCGGGGAAGATCCGGCGCGCATCTATGCTGGCTTTCGGGCCCATGCGCGCCGGCTTGAAGATGTGACACGGATTGATCACGCGCTCCGGCGAGAGGGTGTGGAGGTGGAAACCTTGGCCGAACAGGTTGAAGGCTTGCTTGGTCTGGACAGGAGCCTGACGCTGCTTTTTGCACTTCTCGCAGGGCTTGGGGGCATTGGTTATTTGGTTTCATTGGGTGTGGGGCTTTATGCGAATGTGGAACGCAAGCAGCGTGATCTTTCGCTGCTGCGCCTTATTGGTCTTTCCAGGCGTGATCTGGTGGTATTCCCCTTATTGCAAGCCTTGCTGATTGGTCTGGCGGGGGCGTTACTGGCTGCTGCTATGGCGATGCTTGTTGCGGGCTTGGTCAATAGCCTGCCCATGGCTGGCGCCAATGCGGCGGGTGCGCGTGCCATTTGCTTGATTGAGCTTCCGCATCTTTTGCTTGCATTGGGCAGCACCTTATCCGGCGCCGCGCTTTCAGCGGCTTTCGCGGGCTATCGTGCTGCTTCTATCCAACCTGCCGAGGGACTTCGTGATGCGTAAGCTATTGCTGACGGCCGCCGCATTGCTGCCGACGGTTCTTATTTTTTCTGCGCAGGCGCAAGAAAGATGGCCAGAAGAATACTGGAACCCAAAGCCCTTGGCTGAAGATTTGATCCTGCCCATGCCCTGCGGCGGCGCCATGGCTTTTCGGCCTGTGCCAACGCCGATTGGGCAGGGCTTATTGGCGGATAGGCCGGCCATGTTGGGGCAAGCCGATGCCGAGACAAATTACAGCGAATATCTCCGCCAAAGCTTTATTGCGGGCCCGTTTCGTGGTGCGGATGCTGCGGCGCCGCCGCGTTATTTCATCGGCAAGTACGAAGTCACACGCGATCAATACGCAGCTGTAAGCGCGGGCAATTGTGCTGCTGCGTCAGCCCCTGGAAGGCTGCCCCAGGCAGATATTCCCTGGCATGAAGCGGTAGTATTCACCGCACGCTATTCCGCCTGGCTTGCCCGCAATGCACGCGAAGCCCTGCCGATGCGAGAGGATGCGCGGGCCTTTATACGCCTGCCAACCGAAGAAGAATGGGAATATGCCGCACGCGGAGGCGCGGCAGTCGGCGAAGCAGATTTTGCTGCACGCAATTTTCCGATGCCGGATGGCATGCAGCGCTATGTTTGGTTTCAAGGGACGCGTTCTTCAGGCGGGCGGGTGAGGCCCATTGGGATGCTGGAACCCAATCCGCTCGGTATTTTCGATATACTGGGCAATGTTTCTGAATGGGTATTGGAACCTTATCGGCTTAATCGTGTTGGCCGGGCACATGGCCAGGCAGGCGGCATGGTTGCGCGTGGTGGGGATTTTCTGACACCTGAGGAACAGATCCGGTCCAGTTTGCGTATCGAGTTGCCCCCGCTTGATCGCAATGGTGAACCGCTGAAGCTGCGCAGCCTTGGCTTTCGTCCTGTATTGGCGCTGGTTGCCACCAGCAGCGACCAGCGCCCAGCCCAGCTGCGCGCCGCGTTTGAGGCTGAGGCGCAAACGCGCGGTAATGCAAGCGAAGACCCAGCGCGACTTTTGGATGTGCTGAAGAATGAAACGCCAGACCCTGCCTTGCGTCAGGGTATTGAACGCGTCGGCGCGGCGCTTCGAACGGCACAGCGCGAACGCAATGATCAGGAAATCCAGGCGATCCAAAGCCAAATCGCGGCAGCCGCGCAAATTGGCCGCCAAATCCTATTGGCTGAAGGCTTTGCCGAATTGCTTGGTGTTTTTGCGCGGGTGCAGGCAGAAACTGTGCAAGCACAACGCTTATTGGCTGAAGATCAAGGACGCATCGCGGCGGTTACTCAGGCAGAAATTCAAGCGGCACTACGGCGCCAGCAGGAACGCACGCAGCAAATCACCAATACAATGGCGCGCATTGAAGCAGCACTACGCAGCCAGGCGGAAGGCCAGCCCGCCCGAAGCCAGGAGCTTGCTGCGAGCTATATGCGCACCGTGCTCGCCGTTGGCCGCAGTGCAGACCGGCTGCGCATTCAGGATGCTGGAAATATCGTGCACCAGGAATCGCAATCGCAGAATTTACAACACCTGCCGGAATTGGTGCGTATCGCAACGCGCCACATGGTGGCAGTAAGCAACGGAAATCCGCCAAGCCGGGAACAAGCCATGGCGGATTTGACCAACGCGTTGCGCCCGGCGCCGCCAGGTTCAAATGCCCCAGCACAAAGGCGCTGATGCGCCACCAAAGTCCTTTCGTTACTACGAGCGCTTTTGCTATCTGGCGGTTAAGTTTAAAAATTCGCCTTGTCTGCGCTAATCAGGGCTTGAAAATCGCGCCCGCAGCTGCGGCTCTCAGCTCAAAATATACGCGCCTTCCGGAAAGGTTCCTGGCTCAGCCGCCCCTTTATGCAAGCCAGAAGTTGAAAAATCCCGAAAAATGAGCTCAGCCAAGGAGAATCTAGGGCGTTTTTGGGATGATTTTGGCTATTTTGGGCTTTAAATTCCCTTGAAATCGGTTTTACTGTCGTGAGGTTCACCGATTCTCAGGAGGATAATTCCATGGCGAAAGCCGCCACCAAAGCTGCCGCCCCTAAAGCCGCTGCCGCAAAAGCGCCGGCCAAGGCGAAGGTTGAAACAGTCACGCTACGTCAGCTGGCCGCTTCCCTTTCAGAAGCGCATGACGTTCCGAAGAAGCAAGCAAATGCCATGCTGGATGACATGGTGGTGCTGATGACAAAGCATCTCAAGAAAGGGGTGCGCATCCGCATCAGCGGCCTTGGCGTGCTTCAGGTACGCAAGCGTGCCGCCCGTATGGGACGCAATCCTGCCACTGGTGAAGCCATCAAGATCAAAGCCAGCAAGAAGGTGGCCTTCCGCGCCGCGAAGGAACTAAAGGAAGCGGTCTGATCCACTTTCTGCCTTCCTAAAGGCGAAGGGTGCATCGATGGATGCGCCCTTTTCTATTGGGCACAACGCTTCTTACCCGAAGCTTTCAGGTCATGTGATCTGTACAACAGTGAGAAAGAGTAGCCGCACAAAATTGCATCTTTTTTGGTATTCTCACCGGTCTTGACGACGTGCTTTCATCACAAAGATTGGAAATGCGGTTTTGGTGTTGGAGCTTAAGGGCGGGTGGTTCCGTCAGGCCTATGTGAATCGCGACGTGGATGAAATGCATGCTATTCGCCGTTTCATCGAATAGTCTGTCAGCGCTTTCCGCGACGAAGGTGAGGCTATTCGTCAAGATCCCTATTTCCCATTGCGGCCCTTTGTAATCAGTGGCGCAAAATGCGAGAGGTGAATTCCTTCAGGCGCGGGCTGCGGGGCTGGTCGAAAACCTCAGCCGGGGGACCTGTTTCGATGATTGACCCCTGGTCCAGGAAGACAACGCGGCTTGCCACTTCCCGGATGAAGGCCATTTCATGGCTGACGATCAGCATTGTCATACCATCGCGCTGCAAAGCGCGGATGGTGTCCAGCACCTCCCCCACCAATTCCGGGTCTAATGCGGCGGTGACTTCATCCAGCAGCAGGATATCGGGTTTTAATGCCAGCGCGCGGGCGATGGCGACACGTTGCTGCTGGCCGCCGGAAAGCTCATCCGGATAGGCGTTCACCTTTTCGGCCAGTCCCACACGGGCAAGCAGAGCGCGCGCTTCGACCTCTACCTCATTCTTTGAACGTTTTTTTACAAGCGTTGGGGCAATGGCGACATTGCGCAGCGCCGTCATATTCTGAAACAAGTTATATTGCTGGAACACGATGGCGAAGCGGTCACGCGCACCACGCAAGCTTGCGCGGCTGGTATAATCCACCATCTGGCCATCAAGCGTCACCGTGCCGGCGCGTGGCTTCAACAGGCCCACAAGCGTGCGGAGAATGGTCGATTTTCCGGAACCCGAAGGGCCAATCAGGCCAATCACCTCGCCGCGCTGTACATCTAGTGAAACGTCGCGCAGCACATCGGCCTTGCCGTCATAGGAAACGCTCAGCCCTTGGATAGAAAGGAAGGTCAAGCCTATCAGCCCCGGTTCTTGTTCAGGAAGAATAGTCCATGCTTTCCGCGCTTCGCGTCAAGCCGTGGCCAGAGTTGCGCGCCGCCAGCGCTGACCTATTATCAGCGGCATGAGCCTCCGCCTGCCCAATGTCGCGCGTCCCGCGCCTGTCACCATCATGGTGCATGGCGCCCCTATTGTCGCGTATCCCGGGGAAAGCCTGGCCGCTGCGCTGATCGCTGCCGGGCATTGGCGCTTCGGAGAGGGTGAGGATCTCGCGCGCCCGCGTACTGCCTTCTGCATGATGGGCGTTTGTCAGCAATGCCTGCTGCGCGTGGATGGGCGCTTGGTGCAGGCATGCCTTACGCCTGTTGCAGCAGGGCAGGAAGTGACACCCGCATGATCTTCGATATTGCAGTGCTGGGTGGTGGCCCGGCCGGCATGGCAGCGGCGACCGAAGCCGCTTGCGGTGGCGCACGAGTTGCGCTGCTGGAGGAATCGCCCGCTCCGGGCGGGCAGGTTTATCGCGCACCGCCGCTGGGCTTTGTCACAAAGCCAGATAGGGATAGGCAGGAAGGCGATGCTTTGCGTGCGGTGCTCGCCGCCAGCGGCGCTACAATTCACACCGGCTGTCGCGTTTGGGGCCTTGGTGGGGGCCCGCTTGTGCCGGAAGGCCAAGCCAATACACCCTTCAGCCTTTCAGCGCTGGCGGCGGATGGCGCGCCCTTTACCGTTCAGGCG
>JBEDHL010000194.1:0-5283 GCA_041174145.1 Pseudomonadota bacterium | reverse complement strand
GCCAAGCGCGCCGGCGTGACTGAGATTTACCGTATTGGCGGCGCGCAAGCCGTGGCGGCCCTCGCCTGGGGCACCGCCAGCATCGCGCCGGTGGATCGGATTGTCGGCCCCGGCAATGCCTATGTCGCGGAAGCCAAGCGCCAGGTCTTTGGCCGGGTTGGCATTGATTCCATCGCCGGGCCTTCGGAAGTGGTGGTGATTGCCGATGGCGCCAATGATCCCGCCCATGTGGCGATGGATCTGCTGGCCCAGGCCGAACATGATGAAAGCGCGCAATCCATTCTGATCACGCCCGATGCGGCGCTGGCCGATGCGGTGGCGCAAGCGGTGGGACACGCGCTGAAAACCCTGCCGCGTGCCGCAATTGCCGGGGAAAGCTGGGCGCGCCATGGCGCGGTAATTGTGGTGAAAGACCTCGTCGAAGCCGCCGCCCTCACCAACCGCCTGGCGCCCGAGCATTTGCAATTGATGGTGGATGATCCGCGCGGCTTGCTCGGGCAAATCCGCCATGCCGGCGCGGCCTTCCTTGGCCGCTTCTGCCCGGAGGCGGTCGGCGATTACATCGCCGGGCCGAACCATGTGCTGCCTACCGGGCGTACCGCGCGCTTTGCTTCCGGCCTTTCCAGTTTTGACTTTCTAAAGCGCACAAGCTGGGTGGAAGCCGATGGCGCCGCTCTCGCGCAAATCGGCAAAGCGGCGGTGGCCTTGGCTGAAGCCGAAGGGCTGCACGCCCATGGGCGGAGCATTAGCATCCGCCTGAACTGATCAAGAATAAAGGCCGGGACCATGATGAAAAAACGTGAATTGCTGGCGGGTTTGGCGCTGCTGCCCATGGCGGCACCTGCGCTGGCGCAGGAATATCCCTCTCGCCCCATTCGCCTGCTGGTGGGCTTTGCCGCCGGCGGTTCCACCGATGTCTTTGCACGCGCCATCGCGCCACGCATGCAGGCATTGCTCGGCCAACCCGTGGTTATCGAAAACCGCCCTGGCGCAGGCGGGAATATCGCGACCGAAGCGACCGCGCGCAGTGCGCCGGATGGCTATACGCTGCTGCTTGGCACGATCGGGCCGCTCGCCATCAACCCCACGCTTTACGGCAATCTGCCCTTCGATCCCTTGAAGGATCTGACGCCGGTTTCCCTGATCGGCGAAGTGCCCAATGTGCTCGCCGTGCCGGTGGATCGGCCCTATCGCAGCGTTGCCGAAATCATCGCCGCCGCGAAAGCCCGGCCCGAGGCGTTGAATTTCGGCTCCTCCGGCATTGGTTCTGCCGGGCATTTGGCCGCCGAACAGCTTAATCTGATGGCGGGTATTCGCACCACGCATGTGCCCTATCGCGGCGGCGGCGCGCTTTTGCCGGAATTGATCGCGGGGCGCGTGGATTATGCCTTCACCACGGCGCTGAATGGTATTCCGCAAGCGGAGGCGGGCAAGCTCCGCATTCTTGGCGTGCCTAATGGCAAGCGCGTGCCGCTGCTGCCCGAGATTCCCACCATCGCGGAATCTGGCCTGCCTGGTTTTGATGGCGTGGATTGGGCTGCCATGATGGCCCCGCCCAACCTGCCAGCGCCAATCCTGGCCAAGCTCAATGCCACGATGCAGAGCGTGCTGAAGGACCCGGAACTGGTCGCCGCAATGGCGGCGCGGCGCCTGGTGCTGGAAGGTTCAACACCGGAAGCGCTGGCGGAATTCCTGCGGCGTGAGACGGCGCGCTGGGCGCCGGTGGTGCGGGCTTCTGGTGCGCGGCCCGACTGACCCCTTCAGCCCTTTACGGCAAAACCTTCTTCTTCCACCGCGCGCACCACATCAGCGCGCGGCAGGGAAGTTGCAGCGACCACGCGCTTCGCGGCCAAATCTACCTCCACCTTCGCTGCCTGATCCAGCGCCTGAATGGCATTGGTCACGGCGCGCACGCAATGGCCGCACCTCATGCCTTCGACGTGCAGCGTGATGGGTTCAGCCATGGCAACCTACCTTTCCTGTTTTTTTGGTCGCATTTTCCGAGCCGCCAAGTGATCCCACTTGGCTTGAAAATGCTTGTCTGGTCGCATTTTCCGAGCCGCCAAGTGATCCCACTTGGCTTGAAAATGCTTGTCTGGTCGCATTTTCCGAGCCGCCAAGTGATCCCACTTGGCTTGAAAATGCTCCAGCTAACTCTTCCAAAATCGGACACTCAGGCCGTGCATCGCCATGGCAATGATCGGCCAAATGGCGCAGGCTTTCCGCCATGGCGCTGAGCGATTTGGCCTTGGCTTCAAGCGCTGCGACATGATCCAGCGCAAGCCGCTTCACTTCCGCACTCGCCCGCGCGCGATTGCGCCACAAATCCAGCAAGCGCTTCACATCCTGTAGCGGAAAGCCAAGATCACGCGCATGGCGAATGAAGCGCAATTCCGCGACATCGGCCTGCGCATAAACGCGGTAGTGATTGGCGCCGCGCCCAGCCGCGATCAATCCGATCGCCTCATAATGCCGGATCATCTTGGCCGAGATGCCTGATGCGCGGGCAGCTTCCCCGATATTCATGGCCTGCGCCTCCAGCGCGAGAGCAGTAACGCGTTGGTAAGCACACTGACACTTGAAGCCGCCATCGCCGCGCCCGCGATGGGCGGCGACAGCAAGCCAAGCGCGGCAAGCGGCACGCCAAGCAGATTATAGCCAAAGGCCCAGAACAAATTCTGCCGGATCTTGCGCAAGGTGAGCCGCGTGATCTCGAGCGTCGCCGGCACTAGCGCGGGATCACCGCGCAGTAGCGTCACACCCGCGGATTGAATGGCCACATCCGTGCCCGTGCCCATGGCAATGCCAAGATCAGCCTTGGCAAGCGCGGGTGCATCATTCACGCCATCACCCACCATCGCCACAACCTCACCCGCCTGCTGCCAGGCGCTAATGCGCGCAGCCTTGCCATCGGGTAAAACCTCTGCGGCGACATCGGTAATGCCAAGCGGCGCCGCGACAGCAAGGGCTGCGGCGCGGGCATCCCCACTGATCATGGCAGGCTTCACGCCAAGCGCAGCCAGCCCAGCAACTGCCGCCCCCGCGCCCGCGCGCGGCGCATCTTCAAACAGGAAAAGCGCGCGGGCTGCGCTACCTTCCATCAGCCAGGAAAGGCTTTGCCCTGCGGCCTCACCCACTGCCGCCGCATCGGCCAAGGTGCCACGCGCCGCACCTGCTTCCTGCAACAGCCTGGAAGAACCAAGGGCATAACGCCGCCCGGCCACAAGGCCTTCAACACCTCGGCCAGGGAGGGCGCGAAAATCCTCAGCAGGCGGTGTGCTTCCCGCTTCAACCAAAACCGCGCGCGCCAAAGGATGTTCACTGCCCGCTTGCAAAGCGGCGGCAATCGCCAAAGCTTCCGCCCGCGACATGCCCGGCGCAGGATGCAACGCGGCCAGACGCGGCCGGCCTTCCGTCAGCGTGCCGGTCTTATCAAACGCGACCAAGGTGATGTGCCCGGCGCGCTCAATCGCCTCCGCATCGCGCAGCAATATGCCCGCACGCGCCGCCGCCCCCGTGCCCGCCATGATCGCGGCTGGCGTAGCGAGGCCCAGCGCGCAGGGGCAGGCAATCACCAGCACGGAAACGGCATGGATCAGCGCCGCTTCGAAACCCACACCCGCCAGCAGCCAGCCCAACAGCGTCGCCAGCGCCAAGCCCAGCACCACTGGCACGAAGACCGCACTCACCCGGTCCACCAGCTTCTGAACTGGCGCACGAGACGCCTGCGCTGCCGCCACCAGCTGCGCCACACGCGCGAGTGTGGTATCGCCGCCCACCGCGCGGGCTTCAATCACCAGGCGCCCATCCAGCGCCATGGTGCCGGTTGAAACCTTGGCACCTTCTTCCTTCTCCACAGCGCGGCTTTCGCCTGTCAGCGCGCTTTCATCCACGCCGGACCGGCCCTGCCGCACCAGCCCATCCACGGGAATACGCTCACCAGGGCGCACCACCACCAGATCGCCCACCGCCAGCAGCGCGGCGGGCACTTCGCATTCCGCACTACCTTCAAGCCGCCGCGCCTGACGTGGGCTGAGATCAAGCAAGGCGCGGATCGCCGCACCCGTGGCGCGCTTGGCACGCGCTTCCAGATATTTGCCGAGCAGCACAAAGAAAATCACCACCGCCGCCGCTTCGAAGTAAAGATGCGGTGTGCCCTGATGCGCGGGCGCGCTCAGCAACAACCAGGTGGAAAGCGCCCAGGCCGCGCCGGTGCCAAGGGCGACCAGCACATCCATATTGGCCGTGCCAGCACGCAAAGCCTTGAAGCCCGCGCGCCAGAACCGCGCACCTAGCCAGAATTCAACGAAGCTCGCCAAGCCGAATTGCGCCCAGCCACTTGGCATCCAATCCTGCCCGAAACCCATCCCGATCATGCCAATCAGAAAGGGGGCCGAGAAAATCCCAGCCAGCACCACATCGCGCCGTTCGGCGGCCAAGGCGCGCGCGCCGGCTTCTTCCCCGGCATCAGGGGTGCTGCCGCGCAATTCATAGCCGGCCGCTTCCACGGCCTTGCGCAAAGCGGCTTCGGCACGGCCGGCAATGGCCAGCACATGCGCCTGTTCCGATGCGGCATTCACGCTGGCTTCCAGCACGCCCGGCACGGCTTTCAGCGCCTTTTCAACCCGCGCCGCGCAGGTGGCGCAGGTCATGCCGCCAATGGCCAGGTCAAAGCGCGTTACCGCCACGCCATAACCGGCGGCCTCAACCGCCTGTTTCAACGCAGCAGCGCTGGCGCTGCCCAGCACCTCGGCGCGATCCGTGGCGGGGTTCACCTGAACCTCAGCCACCCCCGGCAGTTTGCGCAAGGCGCGTTCCACCCGCCCGGCGCAGGCGGCGCAGGTCATGCCTTCAATAGGAAGCGATAGGCGCAGCAGGTTGGCGGTGACATCTGGCATAATGGGGTTCATGTGGCGCCTCCCATAATGGGAAGGTCAAGCCCAGCCTGATTGACGAAGCCGTTATGCATGCCGAGATAGAAGCCTCTCATGCGCCCGCTCCTCCTTGCCGTTCTGGCCCTGACCCTGACCCTGACCCTGGCCCCCGCCCCTGCCCTGCCGCAGAGCGAGCCCTTCCGCGTGCTGAATCAGACCGAGCAATCAGCCCATTCACTATTTGCCGTGCGCACAGGCCGGACCGATTGGGGTGCCAATCTGCTGACACGCGGGCCGCTTCAGCCTGGCGCCGGCTTCAATTTGCGCCCGGCCGAGAATGCCGGCTGCCGCTTTGATTTCCGCATGGTGCTGAGTGATGGACGGGAAATCATCAACCGCGGCATGGATA
>JBEDHL010000193.1:0-3146 GCA_041174145.1 Pseudomonadota bacterium | reverse complement strand
CCGCGAATCGGGCGCCCGTGGCGGCCTTATCGCCGCGCCAAAAGCAGCGCCAAAATGACGATTGCCGCTGCCGCGAGCCCTAGTGTGATGGGCAGGCCAAAGGCCATGTCTCCCAGCCCGTAGACAATGGGGCCGAGCGATTGGCCGCCAAAAAAAGCAAAGGCATGCAAGGACATCGCACTGGCGCGGGCCTGGGGCGCAAGCTCAGTCGCGCGGGTCTGGATGGCGTTGTGGATCATGTAAAAGCCAAGCCCGAGTGCAAGCCCGGCAAGGGTTGCGATGACAAGTGATGGCGCAAGCGCAAAGCCCGTCAGTGCCAGGGCAGCGGTGGCACCGCCAATGCGGATCACCCCGCCCTGGCCGAAGCGCCGCAGCAAGGGCGCCACCAGCGCGGCAAAAACCAGCCCGCCCAGGCCAAAGGCGCCAATGGCAAAGCCGGCTTCCATCGTGCTGCCAATGCTGCGTTCAATCAGCAGGGGCGCGATGAAAGGAAAGGTGCCGAAAACCAAGCCCCCTTCCACGGCAACCGCGGCGAAAAGCGGCAAGGCGGCAGGGTTGGCGATGATGCCGCGATAGCGTTGCAGCGCCACCATTGGGTCGTAGCGCGTCATCGCTTCCCGCGCTGCGCCACGGGATGCCAGGATCAGGGCCAGAAGCCCGAAGAACGCCGCGATGGCGCATACCACCAGCACGCCGCGCCAGCCCGCCACCGCCGCGATCGGCCCGGCCACCACGCCGCCCGCGATTTGCCCGCTAATGCCGAAAATCAGAATGCGCGATAGCGCCACTTGACGGTATTTCAGCGATACCGCATCGCCCATAATGGCGAGGGTTAGTGGCATCATGCCCCCCGCCGCCATGCCAGAGGCCGCGCGGAAGGCCATCAGCCAGCCAAAGCTGGCCGAAACCGCCGCCGCCAGCAGCATCACCCCAAGCAGCGCCACGCAAATCATGACAATCCGGCGCTTGCCGATGGAATCCGCAATCGGCCCCAGGATGGGCTGCACCAGCGCGAAGGGGAGCGTATAGGCGGTGCCGAGCAAGGCGGCCTCAGCCGCCGTGATGCTGAATTCCCCGGCGATTTCGGCAACCGTTGGGTCGGTCACGCGGGTGGCAAAGGCGCCGGAGAAGACCGCCGGGCCGAATATCGCCAGCACGCGGCGCATCTTGGCCTTTTCGGCGGCTTCGCTTTCTTCGGTTGCCGTCACGCGCGGGCGGCTTTTGCGGCGGCTATGAAGGCGGCGATGGCGGCGGGGTCCTTTACGCCGCGCGCCTTTTCAACGCCTGAGGAAACATCGACACCCTTAGCACCGGAAGCCGCGATGGCTTGCGCCACATTGGCGGGGGTAAGGCCACCCGCCAGCAGCCATGGGCGTGGCGGGTTTTCGCCCCTCATGAGTGACCAATCAAAAGCCAGCGCATTACCGCCGGGCAGCATACTGCCAGGCGGTGGGCGGGCATCCAGCAGGAAATAATCCACCTGATCGGCGTAATCCGCCATGCGGGTAAGATCCGCTTTGGTCGCAATGCCAAGCGCCTTCATCACTGGCTTGCCGAAGCGCAAGCGGATGTCAGCGGCGCGAGCCGGGCTTTCCTCGCCATGGAGTTGGATCAAATCCAACGGCGCCTGCGCCAAGGTCTCAGTCAGAAGCGCATCATCCGGGTCAACGAAAAGCCCGACGCGCTTCGGGCCAGCGGCGTAGGATTGCGCGAGCGTTGCGGCTTCGGCGGGCGTGACCGCGCGCGGTGAGGGCGGGAAGAAGACAAAGCCCAGCATATCCGCCCCGGCCTGGCAGGCGGCATCCAACGCGGCGCGATCCTTGATGCCACAAATTTTGACCAGCACGGCTTACAAGCCTGCCGCGATGGCTGCCGCTGCCTGGGCTGGGTCTGCTGCGCCGGTGATGGGCCGGCCCACCACAATCCAATCGGCACCCGCCGCCACGGCTTCCGCCGGGGTTGCGGTGCGCGCCTGATCGCCCAGGGCCGCGCCGGCAGGCCGCACGCCTGGCACCACCAGGAAGGGGGCAGGGCCAAGGGCTGCGCGCAGCAAGCCGGCTTCCTGCGGGCTGCAGACCAGCCCATCTGCCCCGGCGGCCACCGCAAGGCGGGCCAAACGCAGCACTTGATCGGCGGGGCTTGCTGCCACGCCTGTCGCTGCCAGGGTTTCGGCGTCAATGCTGGTCAGCACCGTGACGGCCAGCAGCATGGGGCGTTCAGGGCCGGCTTTCTCAGCCTCGGCCCGCGCGGCGGCGATCATGGCCGCACCGCCGGCGGCATGCAGCGTTATCATGGCGGGCCTGAGCGGCAGTAGGGACCGCACGGCGCCCGCGACCGTATTCGGGATGTCATGCAGCTTGAGGTCGAGAAACACCGGGCGATGCCGCGCCATGGCACTGACAATGCCGGGGCCGGCTGAGGTGAAAAGCTCCAGCCCCACTTTCAGCAGGCCGCAATGGGGTGCCAGGGCTTCGGCCAGGGACTGGGCGCGCGCCGCATCGCCAGAATCAAGGGCGGGAATGATGCGGGCAGCGCCGCTTATTGGACGCGGGATCATGCTTGGGTCAGGGCCTTTTGGTCAGAGGCTTCACGGGTGGCGCTGAGGGCTTTGAGGTTCGCTTCCAATTCTACCACACGACGTTCAGCGGCGCGGCCGCGGCGCCGGGCGGGTAGGGCAGCGGCCCAGGCGATCAGCGCGCCCAGGAGAAAGGCAAAGGCGGCGATGGACAGCACGGCAATGGCGGCCGAGGCAGCCCAGGCGATATCAAAGGGCCAGAGGCGCAATTCAATGCTCTGCGGGTTCGAGAGCATGAACAGCACCACCAGCACGGCGAGTGGCAGAAAGATGAACCAGCGCATGAGCGGGGCCCTTGGGGTGAGCGCTTGTTATAGCGTGAAGCCCGCAGCCGGGTCACCCCATGGGATTATTTTGAAGTAATGAAGACCTCAGGCGCGGCGCGCTGCCGCGCGCTTCGCAGGGGCGGCCTGTTTTTTCGCATTGATGCGTTCGCGCAATTCCTTACCGGGCTTGAAATAGGGCACGGATTTCGGCTCGACCGGCACGCTTTCCCCGGTGCGCGGATTGCGCCCTGTGCGGCCCTGGCGCGACTTGGTTGAAAAGGCGCCAAAGCCGCGCAATTCCACGC
>JBEDHL010000192.1:0-6191 GCA_041174145.1 Pseudomonadota bacterium | reverse complement strand
AGAAGGCTGTTGCTCTATCCAACTGAGCTAAGGGCGCTTAACTCGTGTTCGCTTAGTGGGACCAGTTTTCACGCCGGCCAAATTTGAAATTATCCGCATAGACCTTGGGCTTGATGGCGCCGGCGGCCTTCGCGGGGGCTTCTGCCTCATAACGCAGCCCTTGGGCCTCGGCATAGGCAATGGCCTGGTCGCGACTATCAAAATGCAGGGTCACCTGCTTTGCGGTGTCGGCCGAGCCATACCAGCCAACCAATTGATCAGCGCGCTGGGCTTCGCTTGGCACAAAGCTCAATACCCAGCCAGCCTTGCCGGCACGGCCGGATTGCATGGCGGATTTCGCCTGCTGGTAGATGCGCGCAAAGCCTTGGTTATTTGCCATGGGGTTACCTTTTCCTCACAGCCCTATGTCCAACATTCGCGCAAGAATCTCAAGCTGGAGTGGCCTGCGGAAGGCCGCGCTGAGCTCATATTTACGGACGATGGCTGGTGCCACGTTCCTGCAGGAATTGCCTCAGGTAACCCGCTATCTTGGCGCTTGGGGTTTGAAGAGCCGAAAGCCGATTTGGCACATGGTGAACTTCCAGAAAATCAAGGTTTTGAGGCGCGGGACGGTAGATGGGCAGGCTGCCACCAAGGGGTATCTGGGTAAGTTCAAGCGCATCCAGCCCGGCCGCTATGGCCTTCGGGTCCGGGGCGTGGAAATCTGGCTGGCCCATCCAACGCCGTAATTGACCATCGGTGATGATATAGGCACCAGACATTCCATCTGTTGTTTTCCGGAACACCACATCACCATCGAAATCAGGCAATTTCAATTCGTCTGGGCCTGCTTGTTCAGGGGCACGGTGCTGCGGGAATGCAGGCTGGTCCAGATAGGCGCGCCAGCCATGCGCCTTTGGGCCATAAATTTCGAAACGATTGGGCTGCAGGACATACTCATCACCATGCGCACGATAAAAAGCAGCGACTTTCCGGAAGAAAGCCGGGTCAAGGATTGTCGTGTCATCTTCGATGAAAAGATAGAAATCATATTGGCCAACATGGCGCGCAAAGACGCGCCTGCATTGATAACCAAGCTGACGCGGTGGGCCGGCCCAAAGCCTGGCTTCGGAAAAGCCTGTGAACGACACTTCATCGAGCAGATTATTTTCGGGCGCGGTGACAACAACAATGTCACCTTCAAACCGTTGCGGCAGGGCTTCAACTTGTTCATGACCAATACGCCCAGGCGAGCCCATCAGGAAGCGGACAGGCGCCAGAATAGCGGCCAAGTTCCGCAAGCAATAACTCAATTGTTCAACCCGAATTTCAAGAGAATCGCGGTTCGACCCATGCGCCATGCCTGAATCCGTAGCGGTTTTTCGAAAGAAATGCGGCACGCAGGCCAAGACGCGGCTCATACTGCTTGTCCCTTCCCCTGGCGCAGGATTATCCCCTACGCTTCAGCAGCAATAGGTTACTTTCCATTCAGAAATAAAGAGGCCGTCCCATGCTGCCAAGTCAACGCGATGCCTTCGATATCCCGCGGGAGGTCTGCTACCTCAACGCTGCCTCCTGGAGCCCCCTGCCCCGCAAAGTGCAGGAAGCCGGGCATGAGGGGGTAGATCGCAAGGCGCGCCCTTGGGAAGTGGACCCTGGCCTTGCCCGTGCTCAGCATGAACGCACACGCAAGGCAGCGGCGGCGCTGATTGGTGCGGATGCGGATGATGTGGCGCTGATCCCTTCGGTTTCTTACGGCGTGGCCGTGGCGGGCAAGCTATTCGCGCCGCCCGCTGGCACGCGGATTTTGCTAGTGGAAGATGACCATTCCTCCCCCGTGCTGGAATGGATGACGCGCGCTAACGCCCAGGGGTTTACGGTGGAGGTTGTGCGCCGGCCCGGCAATGGGGATTGGACATCCGCCGTCCTGGAAGCGATTGCGCGGCCTGGGGCGCCGGTATCGCTTGCCTCGATCTCCTCGGTGCATTGGGCGGATGGCGGCGCGATTGATATCGCTTCCATTGCGCCGGCGCTGCGGGCCAAGGGTGCGGCGCTGCTGGTGGATGCGACGCATGGCGCGGGGGTGACGCCGATTGATGTGAAAACCCTCGATCCGGATTTTCTGATTTTCCCGACCTATAAATGGGTGCTTGGGCCGTATGGGCGGGCCTTCATGTATATCGCCAAACGTCGGCAAGAAGGCGTGCCGCTGGAACAAACCGGCTTTGGCCGCCGCGCCATAGCCTCAGAAACCGCGCCCTATTTGAAGGACACCAGCTTCGCCCCCACTGCGCGGCGTTTTGACATGGGGGAGAGAGATCACTTCATTTCATTGGAAATGGCGGCTGTGGGGATGGAGATGATGGCCGAATGGGGCGCGGGCGCCATCAGCGCACGGCTCGGCGTGCTAACGGATCGACTGGCTGAGGGCCTGGCCAGCGAAGCGCTCACTGAAAAGCGCTTTCGTGTGCCGCATATCCTGAGCATTGCCTTTCCGGGGGGCATGCCAGAGGGCTTGGTTGAAAAGCTGGCGGCCGCCGGCGCGCATGTCGCGCCCCGGTTAGGGCGCGTTCGCATCAGCCCGCATGTCTATAATGATGAGGCTGATGTGGATCGCTTCCTGGAAATCTGGGGTAAGGTCACGCGATAAGATAATCGGCGGGATCAAGCGTTTCCGTCATGCGCCGATAATCCACCAGGCGGAAGGGTGAATTGGTCACCACCCTGCCTGCCTTGTTCTTGTACCAGCTTCCAACGCCCGGATGCGTCCAGACCATGCGGGCATGGGTCGCATCCAGGAATTCATTATAGGCATCGCAACGATCCTCGCGGATTTCGATGCTGCGCGCGCCGTTTTCCACCACTTCGCGGATGGCCTGCATGATGTAGCGCACCTGACATTCCGAATGGAACATCGCACTTCCACCATGCGCGAGATTTGTCCCCGGCCCATACAGCATAAAGAAATTCGGAAAGCGCGGCACGGTAATGCCAAGGTAGGCGCGCGGATCATCATCGCCCCAGATCTCGCGCACGGAAACGCCGCCTCGGCCATGGATTTCAAAAGAACCGAGCGCTTTGGCGCCGTCAAAACCCGTTGCCATGATGATCACATCGGCTGGGTGTTGGCGTCCATCGGTGGTTTCCACGCCATTTTTCGTGATGCGCGCAATCGACGTGGTCACCAATTCCACCTGCGGCAGCGTGAGCATCTTGTACCAGCCATTATCGCGCAGCATGCGCTTGCCATAGGGCGGATAGGGCGGCACCACCTTTTCCAGCAAATCCGTGCGATTGCCGATCTGCGTCTTGATATAGGCGATGATGTCTTCGCGCAGCTTCTGATTGGTGGCGTTGAGCGATTGCGCCGGCTGATCCCAATGCGGGTCCTTATGCAGCGAGGCATGCATGCCATCGGCTGACGCCCATAAAAGCTGGAAGCGATACCATTTGGCATAGAAGGGAATGTGCTTCAGCGCGGCTTTTTTCGCTTCCGTCACCACCGCATGGTAATTGGCATTATAGACCGCCCAATGCGCCTGGCGCTGGAAAATCGTGAAATGGCCAAGCTTGGGCGCAATGGAAGGCCCGGCCTGCATGCCCGATGCGCCGGTGCCAATCATGGCAACGCGCTTGCCTTCCAAAGCCACGCTGTGATCCCAACGCGCGGTATGAAATAGCGGGCCAGCGAAATCCTCAACGCCTGGAATGGGCGGGATCACCGGACGGCTGATGGTGCCAACCGCACCCACCAGCACTTCAAATTCATGAGTTGCTTCCTGGCCTTCGGCATTGCGCGTTGTGACGCGCCACAGCGCGGCTTCTTCATCGTAGCGCGCTTCTGTGACCGCAGTTTGCAAGTGCAAATGGCGGCGTAGGCCGTATTTGTCGGCAATGCCTTCCAGATAGCGCCAAAGCTGATCGCGCTTGGAAAAATGCTCTGGCCAATCATGGTTGGGTTCAAAGGATAGGGAATAGAAGTGGTTGGGCGTATCCACGCCGCAGCCCGGATAGTCATTCTCATACCAGGTGCCGCCGACCGCATCATTCTTTTCGAAAATCGTGAAGGGCAACCCGGCTTCCTGCAATTTGATCGCCATCAGCAGCCCGGAAACACCCGCACCAATAATGCCAGTGCGAAAACGCGCGCGGCGTTCCACCGGCACATCGCGGCGCCATTGCACGGTTTTCGGGTCCGGCGCATCCACCACGGTTTCTTCGCGGATCAGCGGCAGGTATTCTTCCGGCACCTCGGCACCCACGCCGACTGACAGCATGCGTCGCAGCAAATGCGCCGGCGGTTCGGCGGGCAGCGCGCGGCCAGTCTTCGCGTAATCCAGCAGCACATCGCGCAGGCGCGCCCGCAATTCGGCGCGCAAAGCATCGGGCGCGGCTTCGTGGAAATTCCACGGCCCCTTGATATGCGGCGCCAGGCGATCAAGCCATTCAGCCTCTCCGGTCAGATGCACCAGCACCATCAGCAAGGGTGCAATTTCGCCACCCGCCAGAGCCTCATCCAGCAAAGCGGGGTTGGAAAGGAAGGTTTTCGGGTCAGGGATCATGGCGAATAGATGATCATGCCTGCCCCCCAAATGCAAAAGGGCCCCGCGTATTCCGCGAGGCCCCTTCCCGTTCCGATCCAGTCAGGATCAGACGGAGTAATACATTTCGAACTCAACCGGGTGCGGGGTGTGTTCGAACTTATACACTTCCGACCACTTCAGTTCGATATAGCTTTCGATCTGGTCCTTGGAGAAGACATCGCCGGCCAGCAGGAAGTCATGATCGGCTTCGAGCGACTGCAGCGCTTCACGCAGCGAACCGCAAACGGTCGGGATGCCCTTCAGTTCTTCCGGCGGCAGGTCATACAAATCCTTATCCATGGCATCGCCCGGATGGATCTTGTTCTTGATGCCATCAATGCCGGCCATCAGCATGGCAGCGAAGGCGAGGTAAGGGTTCGCCCCCGGATCCGGGAAGCGCACTTCAACGCGCTTCGCCTTCGGGCTGGTCGCGTAGGGAATGCGGCAGGAAGCGGAACGGTTGCGCGCGGAATAGGCGAGCAGCACAGGCGCTTCAAAGCCCGGGATCAACCGCTTGTAGGAATTGGTCAGCGGGTTGGTGAAGGCATTCAGCGCCTTGGCGTGCTTGATGATGCCGCCAATGTAATACAGCGCCATTTCCGACAGATCAGCATAGCCATTACCGGCGAACATCGGCTTGCCAGCCTTCCAGATGGACTGGTGCACATGCATGCCCGAACCATTATCGCCATAGATCGGCTTCGGCATGAAGGTCGCGGTCTTGCCGTAGCTATGGGCAACATTGTGCACGCAATACTTATAGATCTGCATGAAGTCAGCTTGCTGCACCAGCGGGCCGAACTTGGTGCCGAGTTCGTGCTGGGACTGCGCCACTTCATGGTGGTGCTTTTCGATCGGCAGACCCATCTCCCCCATGGTGGAGAGCATTTCAGCGCGCAGATCCTGTTCGCTATCCACGGGCGGCACCGGGAAATAGCCACCCTTCACAACAGGGCGGTGACCCATATTGCCTTCCGGATAATCCTTCATATTGGCGCCGGGGCCTTCGATGCTGTCCAGCGAGTAATGGCCGAAATTGCCACCCGTGCCGAACTTCACGCTATCGAACACGAAGAATTCCGCTTCCGGGCCAAAGAAGGCGGTATCGCCAAGGCCGGTGGACTTCAGATATTCTTCCGCCTTCTTCGCGGTGGAACGCGGGTCGCGGTTATAGCGCTGGCCGGTGGAAGGTTCATAAATGTCGCATAACAGGATCATCTGCGGCTTGGCTGAGAAGGGGTCCATCACGGCGGTGGTGGCATCCGGCATCAAAATCATGTCGGATTCATTGATGGCCTTCCAACCCGCGATGGAGGAACCATCAAACATGATCCCTTCTTCGAAGATTTCCGGCTCAATCGTGGAAACATGCTGGGCGGTGTGCTGCCACTTGCCGCGCGGATCCGTAAAACGGAAATCCACATATTCCACGCTATGTTCCTTGATCATCTCCATCACCTTGGAGACGGCATTGCCACCCGCGGCGGCTGCTGGCTTCTTGGCCATACTCTGCGATCCTATTCCCTGCTAGCGAACCCCGAAAGAAACTGCCCCGAACCGCGATTTCGGTACCTCGCGGCCCAGTCCGGCACCGGCTTTCTGCCCGTAAGGGCAGTAGGCCGGCTTGTT
>JBEDHL010000191.1:0-7975 GCA_041174145.1 Pseudomonadota bacterium | reverse complement strand
GAAATATATAAAATCTACCTTCGATTGACCCATCCAGGCGCCAGCACCCAAAGTCCGTTGAACCCACCAATTAGGTCACGGCCAGGCTGATGGCTGGCACCGGCGAGGGAAAGCGCGCCCTCATCGCCCAAAATATAAAGCGTTTTGGGCTCAAATTCCCCCTCGGCCAATTGTTGCGCCAGCTTTGCGTTCAACGCCGCGACCAACTTTGGGTCGAGTCGCGCCAGATAGACCGCATCGGTCTCAAGCCCCATGGTCGCGGCATAGACGGCAATCTCCTCCCACCAGGGGGCCTGATTGCCGGCGGGGATGATGCGGATGCGGGTGTAATGGCGCGCGGCCTCCGCCCAAAATGGGTCCGAAAGGCGTAAAGGCACGGTGGCGGCAGTGGGTGGGAAGAAGTGATGCAGCCGGGCAAAGCCGGGGCGCATGTCCAGGATTTGGAACAGCACCAGACCCGCCAGCACAAAGCCGGCAAGCCGCCCGCCGAGCCAGCGGATCAGCAGAAAGATCGAAAAGATCAGCGCGGCATAGCCCAGCGGCCAAATGAAGCGTTCCGAAGCACGCAGCGCATCCGCATAGCGCAGAAGCCATGGTGGAAGCTCAAAAACCGTGAAGGTGACCCCCGCGATCG
This sequence comes from Pseudomonadota bacterium, assembly GCA_041174145.1. Lineage (GTDB taxonomy): Bacteria > Pseudomonadota > Alphaproteobacteria > Acetobacterales > Acetobacteraceae > Neoroseomonas. The sequence continues at coordinate 7,341 of JBEDHL010000191.1, read as the reverse complement.
AGACATTGGGCGATATGGCAAATAGCGCCATGGCGGCGAGCACAAGCGCCAGCGGCCAGAAGCGCCTGGCGGGCAGCGCAAGGTTCTTGGCCCAGCCAAGCGCGCCAAGGGCAACTAGCAACAGCGCGCCAAGCCCTGCATAGGAATGCCCGACTTCCAAATGCTTAGGCCCCGGCAAATCTGGCAAAAAGGCACCCCATGGGGAAGGATCAAGCGGTGCCAGCAGGTCCATTTGCATCTGGCCATAGCCGCCCCAGGAACCGCCAAAGCCGCCGCCCAGCATAAACATCCCGCCCGCCCAAAGTGCTGCCAGCACCAGGGCGAAGATGATGACCACTTCAGCAAAAAGCGCGCTGCGCTTGGCGCCATCCAGCCAGCGGGCCAGGAAATCCGCGGTCCAAAGCGCGGCCACCATGGGCAGCAGATAGGCATGGATTAGCGCGGTCGCGACCAACAAAGCCGCCCAGGCCAGCCAACGCGTTTTTGCTGTCTGCGTCAGGCATAGCCAAAGCCCGATCAGCAGCAGGAAATGCGCCGAAAGCGCGAAATGCCCGCCCATGCGCGCCAGCATCGTCGGTTGCAGCACGAAAAGCGCGGCACCCGCGACCCGCGCCAGGGGATCATCCGTGGCAAGCCCAATGATGCGCCAAGCCATGAAGCCTTGCAGCGCCGCGCAACCATAAATCCACAGGCCCCAATACTGCGAAACCTCGATCACCGGGCTGATCGCCTTGAAGAAAAAGGCCAGCAGCGGAATCGCATCCGCGTAGTAGATGGAGGAACTCACCTCCAGCCCCCAAAGCGGGTTGAGGCCGGGCGGCCAGGACCAGGGGGCGCGGCGGAAGAAGCTCCAGCCCAGCCAATATTGCACCGGGTCGGGGCCGATCATGCCGCTCAACATCCAGCCAGTATTCCAAGGCGGCAGGATATGGAGGCCGAAAGCATAGGCGATGACCGCGAAGCCAATCAGCACCGATGCCGCGGCGCCAAGCCAAGCCTTCAGCGCGGGTCGCGTCACGCCCTATCTCCCGGCAGATAGCGTTCCACCAGGTAAAGCGGCCGGGCCTTGGTTTCGTTGAAGATGCGCCCGAGATATTCACCAATGATGCCCAACATCATCATCTGCACGCCGCCGAGGAAAAGTGTCACGGCCAGAAGGCTCGGGTAACCGGCGACAGGATTACCGAAGAAAATAGTGCGGAAGATCAACTGCGCCAGATAAGCCAAGGCGCCAATTGCCGTAATCAGGCCGATATAGGTTGCGATCTTCAATGGTGCGACGGTGAAGGAGGTAATGCCCTCCAGCGAGAAATTCCAAAGCTTCCAGTAATTCCACTTGGTGGTTCCGGCGGCACGCGGCGCGCGGTCATAACGCACGGCAATGGCAGGAAAGCCGATCCAGGCAAAAAGCCCCTTCATGAAGCGATGCTGTTCCCTGAGTTTAAGGAGTGCATCCAAGGCGCGGCGGCTCATTAGCCGGAAATCGCCGGTATCGGGGGGCAGATGTACCTTGCCGCTGATGCGCTGCATCACACGATAAAATGCTGCCGCGGTGGCTTTTTTCAGCCAAGTCTCACCGGCGCGGGTATTGCGCTGGGCATAGGCGATATCAAAGCCCTTGCGCCAGGCGGCGATGAGGTCCGGGATCACCTCGGGCGGGTCTTGCAGATCGGCATCAATCACCACCACCGCTTCCGTCCCGCGGGCATGGTCGAGCCCGGCGGTAAGCGCGATTTCCTTGCCGAAATTGCGGCTGAGATTGAGAACGGAAACGCGCGAATCCCCAGCCTGAAGGCCCAGCATGACGGGAAGCGTAGCGTCCTTTGAGCCGTCATTGACATAAACCACCTCCCACACAAGGCCGACGCCCTCAAGCGCCGCCGAAAGCCGCGCATGGAATTGGGGCAGCACCTCCTCCTCATTAAAGGCGGGGACGACGATGGAAAGCGCGGGCGGGTCTTGGGACAAGCGCGTGGCCTCAAGGGAATGACCGGGGGTGATAACAACCGAGATAAGGCGAAAACATGGCCCCGCTGCGCTGCCGGGCAAGCCGAGTGGAATGGTTTTGCATCAGGCGCCCGAATCCCGGATGCTGGCCCGAGTAAGATAAGGAGCCCACAGATATGCCGGCCCCGCGCAACCTGACCGAGCTTGAATCCGATATCCTCCGCGATCAGGCGCTGGTGGCCCACCCGCGCGCGCCCTGGCTGGAGCCTAAAACCAGCGATGGCGCGCTGGTGCTGGATTGCCTGATTATCGGCGCCGGGCAATGCGGCCTTGCGGTGGCGCATGCGCTAAAGCGCGACAAGGTGGACAATATCCTGCTGATTGACCGCGCGCCGGAGGGCAAGGAAGGCCCCTGGGTCACTTATGCCCGCATGCCAACGCTACGTTCCTGGAAGGATCAGAACGGGCCGGACCTTGGCGTGCCATCGCTGACCTATCAGGCCTGGCATGAGGCGCAATTCGGCGCCGCGCATTTCGCTGCGATGCGCATGATCCCGCGCGAGGCCTGGCAGGATTACCTGAATTGGTTGCGCCGGGTGCTCGCCTTGCCGGTGCAAAATGGCGTCACAGCTGGGCGCATTTCCCCGGCGCGCACGGATGATGGTTTGCCCTGCCTTCGCGTGGAAAGTTCGACGGGGCCATATCTTGCGCGCAAGGTGGTGCTGGCGACGGGGCAGGAAGGGGTTGGCGAATGGTGGATGCCGGATTTCTTGCGCGCGTTGCCTGAGCATTTGCGCGCCCATAGCGCTGATGAGATTGATTTCGCCGTGCTGAAGGGCCGCGTGGTCGCCGTGCTGGGCGCGGGTGCCTCGGCCTTCGACAATGCTGCCATGGCACTGGAAGCTGGCGCGGCTGAGGTGCATCTGTTCTGCCGCCGTGCCGAACCCATGATCATCCAACCCTATCGCTGGCTCACCTTTGCCGGTTTTATGCGGCATATTTTTGAAATGCCGGATGAATGGCGCTGGCGCTTCATGTCCTACATCCTTGGCTTGCGAGAGGGCTTTCCGGCCGATACCTATGCGCGGGTCAATGCCTTTCCGAATTTCACCATGCATGTCGGCCACCCCTGGACCGGGGCGCGGGTGGTGAATGGCCGTGTTGAATTGGCCACCGCGCGCGGCGCTTTTCAGGCCGATTACGTGATTTGCGGCACGGGCGTTCGCATGGACCCCGCGCTTATTCCAGCGCTTGGCGATTGCGCGGCGAATATCGCCTGCTGGGCGGATCGCTACACGCCGCCGCCCGAGGAAGCGAGTGAACGCCTGGGCGAATTCCCCTATCTGGCGCCCGATTATGCCTTTGCGGAAAAGCGGGCAGGGGAGACGCCCTGGATTCGCGATATCCATTTGTTTGGAATTGGTACCACCATGTCCTTTGGCCCGGCAGGGTCTTCCATCAATGCCATGGCCATTGCAGCGCCTCGGCTTGCAGCCGGCATTACACGCGGGTTGTTCGAAGCCGATTTGCCGCGGCTTTACGGTGATTTGCGCCGTTATGATCTGGCGCAGGTGGTGCTTGACCCAAGCCGCATTGCGGCGGAGTGATTAGTGCATGTCCGCAGCGCATTCGTGCTGCAGACATGCATTTGAGAAGCAAAGCCACCCCGCAGGGTAATCCGACGGGCCAGCACTTTTTGCCTCAGTTCGCCGGTAAAGGCATCGTCCTTTTGCGCCAGGCGGAAGCCTGCATGGCGGAGGATTTCACATAGACCAGCACGGGCCGATCCGAAATCGCGAAGGCCTGTGCCAGGGCGCCTTCAATCTGATCTTCCGTTTCAATTGAAACCGCTGCAGCGCCAAAGGATTTTGCCCAGGCGATGAAATCCGGATTGGTGAGCCGGATTGCTTTGTCATAAGTGCGGCCCGGATAGCGACCTTCATGATGCATGCCGATGGTGCCGTAGCAGGAATTGTCGGACAGGATGATCACCGGCGCGACGCCTTCGCGCATCGCGGTCGCGATTTCATTGCCGGTCATCAGAATGCCGCCATCCCCCACAAAGGCGACTGCGCGCTTGCCCTTGCGGCGGAGCGACGCCGCCACCGCCATGGGCACCGCCGCGCCCATGGCGCCGACCACGGAAGCGAGGAAACACTGCGTTTGCTTGAAGGGGAAATAGCGATGCAGGAAGGATGAGAAATTGCCCGCATCCGACGTAATGGCCGCATCCTTCGGCACATGCCGCGCCGCCGCCGCGCACACCGCGCCGAAATTCACGCCATCTTCCATCTTGTCCCATTCAGGCGCCAGCAACTTGCGGTGAATGGCATTGAGGCCAGAGACCCAACGCTTGCGTGCCTCACTCGCTTCCGGGGCATTGCGCGCGAGTAAGCCTCGAATAACGGCGAGAGGATCAGCCGCAATCGGCAAATCCACGCGCCAGACGCGGCCGATTTCATTCGCATCGGGCCAGACCTGAACCATGGTCAGCTGCGGTTCGGGTGCGGCGGGGAAGCTATAGGATTGGCTGATCGAATCCGACATGCGTTCGCCAAGGCAGATCATCAGATCGGCCTTTTTCATTTCCTCGATCAGCGGCTTTGGCACGCGAATGCCCATATAGCCGCCGTAATTCGGATGGTCGGCATCAAACAAATGCGGGCGGCGATGGGTTGGGCTGATCGGCAGCGTCCAGGCCTCCGCCAGGCGGTTCAAATCGGCTGAGGCGTTTTCGCCATGGGTCGCAAGCGCGCCACCCACCAGCACCAGCGGGCGTTCCGCATTGGCGAGAAGTTCCGCGAGCTTGTCCAAATCCTCGGCCCTTGGGCCGGCCAACGGCATGGCGCGCGGCTTCACCACCGGGCCTTCCGCAGGGGCATCGAAAATATCTTCGGGCAAGATCACGGCGACTGGGCCTGGGGTGCCGCTTTCCGCCAAATGGAAGGCGCGCGCAATCGTCTCACTCGCCTGGATCGGCTCGATCACTTCGAACACGCCCTTGGTCACATCGGACAGAAGCCGCGAATAATTCTGTTCTTGCAGCGCGAGGCGTCCGATATCCTTGCGTTCCACATGGCCAATCAGCATCACAAGCGGCGTCGCATCATGATAGGCGGTGTGGAGAGCAATCATGGCATTGGTCGCCCCCGGCCCGCGGGAGACCAGCGCAACCCCGGCGCGGCCATTGCGCATGCGCCCATCGGCAGCCGCCATGAAGCCCGCGCCACCTTCATGCCGGCAGACTACCAGCTTGATGCCGGGAAAATCGCTCAGCGCATCCGTCAGCCCCAGATAGCTTTCGCCCGGCACGCAATAGATGATGTCAATGTCATGGGCCGCGAGGCTTTCGGCCAGCATATAGCCGACTGTCTTGGTCATGGGTTTCTCTCCTAGATTCTGATTTACTCTGCGCGAATGCCAAGCTGCCTAATGACAGCCTCAAAATTCGTGCGATATTCCGCCAAAACTTGTCGGAAAGCATCCGGGCCGGCGAAGAAAGCCTCGGTTCCGATATTGGTCAGACGCTCATGCGTGTCTGGCTGCGCGGCGATTTGTTCAACGGCGCCCGCGATTTGCGCAATGATGGAGGGCGGCGTGGCGGCGGGCGCCATCAGGCCGATCCAGCCGGTGTAATCATAGCCCGGAATATCGGCGGCTTCGGCAAGCGGTGGGATATCGGGGGCCAAACGACTGCGCCGTCCGCTGGTGGAGCCATAGGCCTTGAGCTTGCCGTCGCGGATCAGCGCGCCGCAGGCTGCAAGGGTTTCAATCGCGAAATGCACCTGCCCACCCAGCAGCGCGGCCATGGCGGGGCCGCTGCCCTGATAGGGGATATGCAGTGCATCCACATTGGCACGGGCGAGGAACAGTGCGGTCAGCACATGCTGCGACCCCGCCGCGCCGGATGACGCATAAGTGTATTTGCCAGGATTGGCGCGCAGCAATGCGACGAAAGCGCGCGCATCCTGAGGCGGAAAATCTGCACGTGCCACAAGCACATAGGGCGAGCCCGAAAAACGCGCGACCGGCGCCAGATCGCGATCCACATCATAAGGCGTGCGATGGATCAGTGGGCCAAGGCTGATCGGGCCGATGGAAGCGCCGAGCAAGGTATAGCCATCTGGCGCGGCCTTGGCGACGATATCCGTGCCGATACTGCCCCCTGCGCCGGGGCGATTTTCTGGCACAATGGGCTGGCCCAAGCGTTCCGAAAGGCGCTGCGCCATCAGGCGCCCGACCTGATCTGTCGCCTGCCCTGGTGGCCAGGGAATCACCAGACGAATGGGCCGCGTTGGCCAAGCTTGCGCCTGCGCGGGCCTTATCACGAACGGCAATCCCGCCATGGCAAGCATGCGTCTTTTGATCATGGCGCCTTCCTCTCCGCCACGCATCCTGCCGCATTGGCGCGTAAGTGCAAGCGGGCGGCGCGCATTGTCATTGCGGCTTGATATCTGCCGCCCGCGCCAGCGCGCCCAGCGTTTCCAATTCGCTTTTGATGAAGGCGGTATATTCCGCCGGAGTCCATGGCGGCGGCGCGCCGCCCAATTCTTCAAGCTTGGCGCGGGTTTCGGGTTCGGCCAGCATGGCCTGGGTTTCACGCGTCAGGCGCGTGAGGATCGGCACCGGTGTCGCCGCCGGGGCGGAGATGCCGAACCAGGCGGACGACACGACATCAAGCCCCGCTTCGCGCATGGTTGGCAATTCCGGGAATAGCGGAGACCGCGTTTCGCTGAGCAGAGCAATCGCGCGCAAGGAACCGCTGCGGATATGGCCAACCGCCGATGGAAGGCTATCAATGATGGCGGGCACGACACCGGCAATCACATCAGTCAGCGCCGGGCCAACACCGCGATAAACGACCGATCGCACCTCAACACCCATCGCCTGACCAAGCCGCACCCCAGCAAGATGGGATGACGTGCCGATAGCCGCGACGGCGAGCGTCAATTCCTTTTCGCGGCGGCCCCGTTCCAAATATTCCTGGATATTGCGCGCGGGGTGATTGCGCGTGACCAGCAAAGCGGGCGGCGTGCGTGACAGCAGCGCGATATGCGCGAAATCTGTCATCGGGTCATAGCCGATATTCGGATAAATCGCGGGTGAGACGCCATGCGAGGTGGAAGATGACACGAGCAGCGTATGCCCATCCGGTTCCGCGCGGGCGACAAGTTGCGCGCCGAGTGTCGCCCCCGCGCCGGGGCGGTTTTCCACCAGCATGGGTTGGCCAAGCCTGGGGCCGAGTTTCTCTGCCGCCAAGCGCCCGACAACGTCTGTGGTGCCGCCCGGTGCGAAGGGCACGATCAGCCTGATGGGCCGCGATGGCCAGCCAGGCGTTTGTGCGGAAGAAGCGGCGGCCAAGGACAAGAACGGCAGGGCCAAGCCAAAGCGGCG
>JBEDHL010000190.1:0-4507 GCA_041174145.1 Pseudomonadota bacterium | reverse complement strand
TCGGGCGGCAGCGTCAAGTGCCCTGTTTTGGGCTGGTCAGACCGCGCCACCGGAGGCATAGAGCCTGGCATGCCCGCACAAGCCTGGATTGTCGTCATCGCCGCCGCTGCCTCTGTCTCCCTCGCCCTGGGGGCGCGGCAGACCTTTGGCCTGTTTCTACTGCCACTGGGGGCGGAGCACGCCATTCCGGCCTTCGCCTATGGAGCGGCGGTGGCGCTGCATAATCTGCTTTGGGGGGTCGGCCAGCCGCTGGCCGGGGCCTTGGCGGATAAGATCGGCGCCGGGCGCGTCGCTTTGGGCGGGGCGGTAATCTACGCCATAGGGCTCATTCTGCCCGCGATCTGGCCCAGCACGCCAAGCCTGATCATCGGCATCGGCGTGCTGACCGCGCTTGGCGTGGCGGCGGCGGGGTCTGGCACCGTGCTGGGCGCAGTTGCCCGCGCCGTGCCGGAAAATCGCCGGGGCGATGCGCTGGGGCTTGCTTCCGCCGGCGGGTCCATCGGGCAGGCAGCGCTGATCCCCTTCGTGCAATGGGGCATTACGGATTACGGGACGTCCGGCGCTTTTCTGATGCTGGCTGCAACCATGGCACTGATGCTGTTTGTTGCCCCAAAGCTGGAATGGGCGCCGCCTGGCCCCGGGACAGGGCGCGCCACGGGGCTGGTCGGCTTCCCTGCCCTGGCGCGGCGCGCACTGGCCGAGCGTGATTTCGCCCTGCTGACGCTTGGCTTCTTTGCCTGCGGCTTTCAATTGGCCTTTCTGACGACGCATTTGCCCGCGCATCTTTCGCTTTGTGGCCTGCCGGCAGGGCTTGGCGTGACGGCCTTGATGTTTGTTGGCCTGTTCAACATCCCGGGATCATGGCTTTGCGGACGGGTCGGCAATAGCATCCGCCCCGAAGTGGCGCTGGGCGGCATTTATATGATCCGCACAGTTGCAATCGCGATCTTCGCTAGCGTGACGCCAACCGAATGGGGAACCTTGGTTTTCGCCGCTGTCATGGGCTTCATTTGGCTCGGCACCGTGCCGCTGACCTCGGCCGCCATCGCCCGGCGCTTTGGTGTGGCGGATTTGGGCGCGCTTTATGGGGTTTGCTTCTTCTCCCACCAATTGGGCGGCTTTCTGGGCGCTGGCGCCGGTGCCTGGGTGGTGGATGCCACGGGCAGCTATGCCGCTTTCTGGCCGGTGATGCTGGTGGTGGGCGTGATTGCAGCACTGGCCAATTGGGTCACCCGCCCCATGAAGATGGCGGCGGTGTAAGCCAGTGGCCCGGCCGGTTGTCGCTCTGCTCCGGCTGGGCTAAGCCACCGCTCCCCGGCGCTCTGCCGCGCCCTTCCTTGAGCCAGGCCCGAAACCCATGCCCATCATGCCCGATAGCTGGATCCGCAATATGGCGGCGGAACACGGCATGATCGAACCCTTCGTGGAAGCGCAGCGCCGGGAAGGCGTGATTTCCTATGGCCTGTCATCCTATGGCTATGATGCGCGGGCCGCGGATGAGTTCAAGATTTTCACCAATGTGGACAACGCCATTGTAGACCCCAAGGCGTTTTCCGAAGATGGTTTTGTCACGCGCAAGGGGCCGGTTTGCATCATCCCGCCCAATTCCTTCGTGCTGACGCATACGGTCGAATATTTCCGCATTCCGCGCGATATTCTGGTGATCTGCCTTGGCAAATCCACCTATGCGCGCTGCGGGTTGATTGTGAATGTCACGCCGCTGGAACCCGAATGGGAAGGCCAGGTCACCATCGAAATCAGCAATACCACGCCGCTACCCGCCAAGGTCTATGCCAATGAAGGCATTTGCCAATTCCTGTTCCTGAAGGGCGATACCCCGCCCGAGGTCAGCTATGCCGACCGCCGCGGCAAGTATATGGGCCAGCGCGGGGTTGCGCTGCCGAAACTCTGATGGATCGTATTCTCATCCGCGGCGGGCGCGTGCTTTCGGGCAGCATCCCCATCTCAGGCGCCAAGAACGCGGCCCTGCCCTTGATGGCGGCGGGCTTGCTCTCTGATGGCCCGCTCACGCTGACCAATGCGCCGGATTTGGCCGATGTCGCCACCATGGCGGGCTTGTTGGCGCATCACGGGTTGACGGTTGCGCGCGACAAGGCCGCCCGCAGCATCACAATCAGCGGAGCCGCCACCGATCTAGAAGCGCCTTATGATCTAGTGCGCAAAATGCGCGCTTCGGTTCTGGTGCTTGGCCCCTTGCTCGCGCGCCATAGCCGGGCGCGGGTCAGCCTGCCGGGTGGCTGCGCCATTGGCACACGCCCGGTTGATCTGCACCTGAAAGCGCTTGAGCAAATGGGCGCGGAGATCGAGATCACGGCGGGCTATATCGAAGCCCGTGCGCCAGGTGGCCTGAAGGGTGCACGCATCATCTTCCCGCAGGTATCCGTCGGCGCCACCGAGAATATTCTGATGGCCGCAGCGCTTGCGCGCGGGCAAAGCGAGATTATGAACGCGGCGCGGGAGCCGGAGATCACCGACCTTGCCGCCTGCCTGATGCGCATGGGGGCGCGGATTGAAGGCATCGGCACGGATCGCCTGGTGGTGGAAGGTGTAAGCTCCCTAGGTGCGGCGACGCATCCGATCATCGCAGATCGGATCGAAGCCGGCACCTTTGCCTGCGCTGCCGCGATCACCGGAGGTTCGCTGCTGCTGCAAGGCGCACGTTTGGATCATTTGGGCGCGGTGACGCGCACACTCCGCGAAGCGGGCGTGGATGTGGCGGAAGAAGAAGGCGGGCTTCGGGTCACGCGCAGCAATGGGCTTCGTGGCGCCGATGTGATGACGGAACCCTTCCCCGGCTTTGCTACCGATATGCAGGCGCAATTCATGGCCCTGATGTGCGTGGCCGAAGGCGCTTCCATGATCACGGAAACCATTTTCGAAAACCGCTTCATGCATGTGCCGGAGCTTTCGCGCATGGGTGCGCGGATCAATTTCCACGGCGCTTCGGCTATTGTGCGCGGCGTGAAGCATCTTTCTGGTGCGCCGGTGATGGCGACTGATTTGCGCGCTTCCGTCTCGCTCATTCTCGCCGGGCTTGCGGCGGAAGGTGAGACGATTGTGAATCGCGTCTATCACCTGGATCGTGGCTATGAACGGGTAGAAGCGAAACTCGCGGCGGTGGGCGCCGATATTGAAAGACTGGCGGGTTAATTGTCATGGATATCCCGATCCCCAATGCCCTGAATGGCGCGCCGGCTGAAGCCGAAGCGCCGCTTGTGATTGCGCTGCCCAAAGGGCGCATCCTGAAAGAACTTCACCCTGTCCTGTCCCGCGCTGGGCTGAGCCCGGCCGAGGATTACGCGGATGAAGATAGCCGCAGGCTGCGCTTCCCCACCAATGACCCGGCAGTGGATGTCATTCGCGTGCGCCCCTTTGATGTCGCAACTTTCGTCGCGCATGGCGCGGCGGCGATTGGCGTTTGCGGCGCCGATGTGCTGATGGAATTTGACTACCCGGAAATCTACGCGCCGCTTGATCTTGGCATTGGGCGCTGCCGTGTCTCGGTGGCCGAGCCGGTGCATGCTACGGCGGATGACCCGCGCCGCTGGTCACGCGTAACGGTCGCCACCAAATACCCGAATATCGCGCAGCGCCATTTCGCCGCGCGTGGCGTGCAGGCGGAAATCGTGCATTTGAACGGTGCGATGGAATTGGCGCCTTCCATGGGCCTCGCGCGGCTGATTGTGGATTTGGTGCAAACCGGTTCCACATTGAAAGCGAATGGGCTGAAGGAAGGGGAAGTGATTGCGCATGTCACCTCCAAGCTCATTGTCAATCGCACTGCGCTGAAAACGCGGCCAGAGGCGATTGGCGCCTGGATCGCACGCTTCCGCACGGCCTTGGAAGCCGCCGCATGAAGCGGCTGGATACGCGCGAAGCCGGGTTTGAGGCTGCCTTCACATCGCTTTTGGATGACGCGCGCGAAACCACGCAAAAAGTTGATGGCGTGGTCGCCGGCATCATCGCCGATATCCGCGCACGCGGTGATGCGGCCTTGGTGGATTACACCGCCCGCTTTGACCGCTGGCAGCCGGGCAGCGCCACGGCCTTGCGGGTGACAGACGCCGAAATTGAAGCGGCGGATGCGACCATCGCGCCAGATCTGCGCGCCGCCCTGAACCTGGCGGCGGAACGGATTGAAACCTTCCACCGCGCGCAATTGCCGCAAGATTTGGTGATGCAGGATGCGGCGGGGCTGACGCTTGGGCTGCGCTGGGGGCCGGTGGATGCGGTTGGCCTTTATGTCCCCGGCGGCAAAGCGGCTTATCCTTCTTCTGTGCTGATGAATGCACTGCCGGCGCGCGCTGCCGGCGTGCCGCGCATTGCCATGGCAGTGCCAACGCCCGATGGGGCGCTCAATCCTTTGGTACTGGCGGCAGCCAAGCGCGCCGGCGTCACTGAGATTTACCGTATTGGCGGCGCGCAGGCCGTGGCCGCGCTTGCCTGGGGCACCGCCAGCATCGCGCCGGTGGATAGGATTGTTGGC
>JBEDHL010000189.1:0-2799 GCA_041174145.1 Pseudomonadota bacterium | reverse complement strand
CCGCCGCCCGCACCACCCCCTACCGGCCCGCTAGCGGATGCGCGCGGCAGGCTTGCAGGCATTGAAGCGCTTGCAGCACGCGGCCATGAATCACGGCTGCTCCCCGTAGTACAGGCGATCAGCCTGGTGCTGGATGATCTGGAAGCGCGGCCTGAGGGCATTGCCCGCGCCCGCCGCTTTCTGGCCGTGCATTTGGATGGGCTGGAACGCATCGCAGCACGGCTTGAAGCCGGCGCCTCAGCGCCGACAAGCCTTGGCGCGTTATTGCATGATCTTGAAGCCGCCGCACGGCGCTTGCGTGATGATCTGCGCGCCGAGGAAACGGTAGCGCTTGATATTCAGGTAAAAGTATTGGCCGACAGATTGCGGGAGGAGGGCTTCGCATGAGCGATATCATCAATATCCCCGAAGAACGCCAGGCAGAGATTGAACGCTTGGCAAGCGCACTTGATGTGACCGATCCCGGAGCAGTGCTGCGCTTCGGCCAGGAAGCGCAGACCCGCGCCTCAGCCGCTGCGGATGCCATGCTGGAAGGGGCCAAAAACCGCGAAGCGGGGGAAGCCGGGCAGACGCTCGGCGCCTTGCTGACTACGCTGCGCGGCTTTGATGTTTCGGCGCTGGCAGATAAGCCCGGCTTCTTCGCGCGGTTGTTCAACAAGGCCGGCGCGGAAGCAGCACAAGTGCTCAGCCGATATGAAGGGCTGAAGGACCAGGTGGAAGCGATAGGCGATAGGCTTGATACGCATCGCACACGGCTTCTGGAGGATGTCGAAAAACTCGAACGGCTTTATGGCGCGACGCTCGATTGGTTTCATGGCCTTGGTGATCATATCGCCGCCGGTGAGATTGTGCTGAAGAACACGGACAGCACAGCAATCCCGGATGCCGAAGCCAAGGCCACTTCCGGCGATATGCTGGCGGCGCAAAAGCTGCGCGATTTACGCGCCGCGCGTGATGAGCTTGACCGGCGCATCCACGATCTGCGCCTGACCCGCCAAGTGGCGATGCAGGCACTGCCTTCCATTCGCCTGATCCAGGAAAATGACAAGGCGCTGGCGGCGAAGATCCAATCCGTAGTTGCCAATACCGTGCCGCTTTGGCGCCAGCAGCTTGCGCAGGGTTTGGCGATCCAGCGCATGCGTGATGCGGGGCAAACCTTGAAGCAGGCGAATGACCTGACCAATCAATTGCTCACAGCCAATGCCGAACGGCTCCGCCAGGGCAATGCTGAAGCGCGGGCCGAGGTTGAACGCGGCGTCTTCGATCTGGCTGCGGTGAAGCAGGCCAATGCGCTGTTGGTCGCAACCATTGAAGATAGTTTGAATATCGCCGAACACGCCCGCGCCCAGCGCGCCGATGCGGCGGTGGAATTGGATAAGGCCGAGGCCGAAATCCGCCGCGCACTCATGGCCGCGAAAACCGCAACGCCCGCGCCCCGCGCTTAAAACAACCAAAACAGGAGAAGCTTCACATGTTCACCAAACGCGCCATGCTGGCCGGCGCCTCTGCTTTGCTCGCCACACCGAAAATCTTACGCGCCCAAGGCACTTGGCCGAATGGCCCCATCCGCATTGTGGTGCCCTTTCCGCCGGGCGGTTCCACTGATGCGCTGGCGCGCTTGCTGCAGCCGCATTTGCAGGCTGATCTGGGTGTTTCGATCATTGTGGAAAATCGCGGTGGCGCTTCCGGTTCACTCGGTACCGCGCAGGTCGCGCGCGCGGCGCCTGATGGCAATACATGGCTGATTGTCTTCGATACCCATGCGGTCAATCCATCGCTCATCCCGAATATGGGGTTCGATACTGAACGGGATTTGACCTCCCTGTTATTGTTCGGCACCGCGCCCATGGTGATGACGGCGCATCGCACACGCCCCTATCGCAGCTTTGCTGAGGTTGTGGCGGCAGCCAAAGCCCGGCCGGATACCGTGACATACGGCACCATCGGCAATGGCAGCCTGGCGCATTTGACCATGGAACTTGTGCAGCGCGCGGGCGGCTTCAAGCTTGTGCATGTGCCGTATCGGGGCGGCGGGCCCTTGGCGATTGCGGCCGCCGCCGGAGAGGTGGATTTGCCTGTTGCAACCCGCCCAGCGCTTGGGGTGCATATTGATGCCGGCACGCTTGTTCCGCTGGCACAAACCAGTGCCACGCGCAGCCCCAATATTCCTGATGTGCCAAGCCTGACGGAACTTGGCATTACCGGCATTGATTCACGGGCCTTCTGGGGCTTTCTGGGTCCGGCGCGCCTGCCTGAAGCTATCAAGGCGCGCATGGAAGCGGCCATTCGTAAGGCGCTGGAAATGCCGGAACTCCGCCAGCGCATCCTTGGCCTTGGCATAGACCTTAACCCGCAGGGAGAGGCGGGTTTTGTGCCCTTCCTTTCCACCCAGATCGCCACCTGGGGCAGGGTGGTGCGGGAGAATAATATTCGGCCGGATTGAAGCCGGCCGCTTCGGCGCCTTTGGGCTCAGCGGCGCCGAAAAAGCCCCCCCGGATCGCCCAGCGGGTTGCGCGGGTCCACATCATCATCGCGGAAGCCGCCGGCCCCGCCACCCTTTGGGCTATTGCCCAGGGGGGCAGGCTTGCTTGGTAGATCATCGCCCGGTGGCAAGACTTTACCGCCCTTGCCACCCATGCCGCCCGCCGCCGCAGCAGCGCCAGCGCCGCCGAGCAAACTGCCGAGCAGACCACCCAAGCCACCGCCCTGCTGCTGTGCCCCGCCCGCCATGGCGCCCATCAGCGGGCCAAGGATATCGGCCAAGCCACCCTGAGGCTGCTGTTGTTGCCCGCCCATCAT
>JBEDHL010000188.1:0-18726 GCA_041174145.1 Pseudomonadota bacterium | reverse complement strand
ACCCGTTCCAATGGGGGTCGAAGCGCAGCGGCCCGGATTTAGCCCGCGTTGGTGGGCGCTATTCAGATGATTGGCATGCGGCGCATTTGCGCTCCCCCCGCGCCGTGGTGCCGGCTTCCATCATGCCGCCCTATTCCTTTCTTGATCGACCCTTGGATTATGATCGCGTGGCGGACCATCTGCGCGCACTCCGCGCGGTTGGTGTGCCCTATAGCGATGAGATGATCGCCAATGCCAAAGCTGATCTGGAAGCCCAGGCGCGGCCTGACGCGGATGCGGCAGGCCTCAACGCCCGCTACGCGCGCGCCCGTCAGGGTGCCTTTGATGGCGATCCGGCGCGTATCACGGAAATGGATGCGCTGGTGGCTTACCTGCAAATGCTCGGCACACTCGTGGATTTCCGCGATGTGACGCCGGCGCAGCTCCGTCAGCAGTAAGGGGGCGCGGCAGATGGAAAGCCTGATTGATCTTTACCCCGCGCTGCGCGCCCTTTGGGTGGTTTGGTTCTTCGCGCTGTTCCTTGGGATGCTGTGGTTCGTGCTGCGGCCATCCCGCAAGCAGCATTTCGAAGCCCTTGCCGATATTCCGCTGCGCGATGATCGCGCACGCCCCAATTCGTGAGAGGTAGCGGCCATGCCGACCAAGATCGAAAAAGATAGTCTGAGCGGCCGGGAAACCACCGGCCATGAATGGGATGGGCTGAAGGAACTGAATACGCCTTTGCCCAAATGGTGGCTGTGGACCTTTTATGCCTGCATCGCCTTCAGCCTGGTGTGGGTGGTGATTTACCCGTCACTCCCCATCCCCGGCGCCACCGGCACTTCCGGCTGGATCGCGCGTGAAGCCGTGGTTCGTGACGTGCAGGAAGCCGAAGCGCGCATGGCACCGATGATGAACCGGTTGCGTGCCGCCACGCCAGCGCAAATCGCCGCCGATCCTGAGATGCGTGCCTTTGCCATGGCCGGCGGTCGTGGCGCTTTTGCCAATAATTGCGCCGGCTGCCATGGCGCGGGCGGACAGGGGGCGCTTGGCGGTTTTCCATCCCTTGCGGATGATGAGTGGATTTGGGGCGGTAGCCTGGATGCCATCCATCAGACCATCACCCATGGTATTCGCGCCAATGAAAGCGATGATCAGCGCCAAAGCATGATGCCGCGCTTCCTGGCCGATGGTGTGCTGACGCGCCCACAAGTAAATGATGTGGCGGAGCACGTGCTGTCACTTACCAATCGCGCGACAGATCAAGCGGCAGCCGGGCGCGGTGCCGAACTTTATGCGGATAATTGCGCTTCCTGCCATGGTGAAAAGGGCGAGGGCAATCGTGATCTTGGGGCGCCTAGGCTTTCCGATCAGGTCTGGCTCTATGGCGGCGATAAGGCTGCCATTGTGCAAAGCATCGCCAATGCACGCGCCGGTGTCATGCCAAGCTGGGGCAAGCGGCTTGATCCCGCCATCATCAATATGCTGACGGTCTATGTGCATAGCTTGGGTGGCGGTGAATAGGAAAAGCGCGGTCACCAACCAATGGGCGAGATCAAAACCCCCGACAAGCTGAAGCCGGAAAGCGTGGCTGAAGCCGCTATACCGTCGCTTTATGCGGATCGTCAGCGCGTCTATCCGAAGGCGGTCTTCGGCAAGATCAGAAGCGTGAAATGGGCGGCGCTGATCCTGTGCCTGGCAGCTTACTATCTTGTGCCCTGGCTGCGTTGGGCTCGTGGCCCGGGCATGCCAGATCAGGCCGTGCTGGTAGATATGACCAATGCACGGCTATTCTTCTTCTGGATCGAGATTTGGCCGCAGGAAATCTATTTCCTGACCGGCGCGCTGATCCTGGGCGCCTTTGCCTTGTTTGCGGTTTCCTCACTGTTTGGCCGGCTTTGGTGCGGTTTCACCTGCCCGCAAACAGTCTGGACCGATCTTTTCATGTTTGTGGAGCGTTGGATCGAAGGTGATCGCAATGCGCGCATGAAGCTGGATGCCGGCCCGCGCAATGGCATCTATTGGGCGCGCAAGATCGCGAAGCACGGCGCCTGGGTGTTGATTGCAGCCGCCACGGGCGGTGCCTGGATTATGTATTTCAATGATGCGCCCACCATCACGCGGCAATTCTTCACTGGTGAGGCCGGCGTCATGGTCTATTTCTTCTTCGCGTTGTTCGCGGGCTTTACCTATCTGCTGGCAGGCTGGGCGCGCGAACAGGTCTGTACCTATATGTGCCCCTGGCCGCGCTTTCAGGCGGCGATGCTGGATGAAAACTCCCTTGTTGTGACCTACCGCGATTGGCGCGGCGAACCGCGTGGCAAGGCCAAGGCGGAAGGGGTTGGCGATTGCGTGGATTGCGCGGCCTGTCTGCATGTCTGCCCGACCGGCGTTGATATTCGTGATGGCCAGCAATTGGAATGCATCGGCTGCGGGCTTTGCATTGATGCCTGCGATTCCGTCATGGGTAAGCTGGGGCGCCCCAAGGGGCTGGTTGCCTTTGAAACCTTGAAGAATCTCTCGGCCAGCGCTGCGGCTGCGGCTGCGCTACCGCCGGGGCCTGAGCGTCAGCAGGCAGGCATGGCCGCGCGCCGTGTACCGCGCTTCATCCGCCCGCGCACCATCATGTATGCCGGCGCGCTGGCCGTGGTGGCGCTGGTGATGCTGGGCGCCTTCCTGCTGCGCTCCACCCTGGATGTCACGGTGCTGCGTGATCGCGCACCACTTTTTGTGCGGCTTTCGGATGGCGGCATTCGCAATGCCTATACGGTGAAGATCGTGAACAAGACCCGCGATGAAGCGCCGCTGACACTAACGCTGGAAGCGCCTGGCGGGCTGCGCCTGACGGTGCTGGATGTGGAGGCCGCTGGCGAAGGGCGCTACAAGCTGTCACGCCGCGCCGATGGCATTACGCAATATCGCGTTTTCATCACCGCCCCCGCCGGCGCGCGGCTTGGCGAATCAACGCCTGTCACCTTCCGCTTGCTGGATAGCGCGGGGCGGCCCGCCACCAGCCAAAGCAGTGTTTTCCTGGGACCGAAGCCATGAGCATGACGATGCAACGTGATTACGACCCAAAGCGCGGACGCTGGATTCCCTGGGTATTCGTGGGCGGCATGGTGCTGGTGGTGGCGGTGAATGGGGCCTTGGTGTGGTTCTCGCTTTCCACCTTCACCGGCGTCACCGTGCCGCGCGCTTATGAACGTGGGCGTGGCTATGATGCGGTGCTGGCGGAAGCGGCGCGACAGGATGCGCTAGGCTGGCGGGGAGAGATCTCTCTGGAAGCTGGGGTCTTGCGCGTGGTGATGCAGGATCGCGCGCAGCAACCTCTGCATGGCCATGTGGAAGGCGTGCTGCTGCGCCCGTTGGAAGGGGTGGAAGTGCCGCTTGGTTTCACCGCTACCGGGCATGGCCGCTTTGCCGCGCGGTTGGAGCCACTGCGCGCCGGGCAATGGGAAGCGCGGCTTACATTTTTCGATGAAGCCGGCATGGCTTTCGATCTGCGCAAGCGCTTCATCCTGCCATGACCAATCTGCAACGCCCTTTGATTGCCGAGGCACCGCAAAGCGCCGCCGCCTGCGCCCATTGTGGTGCTGTGCTGGCGCCTGGCCAGGGGCGTTTTTGTTGCACTGGTTGCGAAGCCGCTTATGGCCTGGTGCGTGGCCTTGGGCTTGATGCATTTTATCGCCGGCGCGAAAGCGCTGATGGTGCTTTGCGTCCTGAAATCGCTGCGCCCAGTTTCGATGCGCTGCCGCTGATCCGCGACGAAGCGGAAGGTTTCAAATCGCTTGAGGTGATGATTTCCGGCCTGACCTGTGGTGCCTGTGTGTGGCTGGTGGAACAGGCCTTGGCCGCCGAACCCGATGTCACCAAGGCGCGGGTTTCCTTCGCCGCGCGTCGGCTGGATTTACGCTGGCGTGGTGATGCCGGGCGCGGCAATGAATTGCTCGGCTTGCTGGCGCGGCTTGGTTTTCGCACCGCGCCCTATAGCCCCGCATGTCTCCGCGCTTCTGAGGATGCCGAAGGCCGCGCGCTGATCCGCGCGCTTGGCATTGCCGCCTTTGGTGCGATGAATGTCATGCTGGTTTCCATCGCCGTCTGGGTTGGCGAGGATATGGGCGCGCATACGCGCGAGGTGATGCATTGGCTGGCCGCGCTGATTGGCCTGCCGACAGTGCTAGTTGCCGGTATGCCGTTTTATCGTTCCGCCGCCGATGCTTTGCGCGCCGGGCGCGTGAATATGGAGATGGCGGTGTCACTCGGCGTGCTGGCCACCGCAGGCATGAGCCTGGTCGAGACCTTCCGCAATGGCCCCTATACCTGGTTTGATGGCGCAACGGCCTTGCTGGCGCTGCTGCTCGCGGGCCGTGTGCTGGATCGTGCCGCGCGCAAAAAGGCGCGGCAGGCATTGGCGGAATTGCTGGCGCTGCAGGATGGTATGGTGACGCTGCTCGCGCCCGATGGCACTGCGCGCCTGGTGCCGGCGGCGGCAGTGGAAGCCGGGCAGCGTCTGCAGATCGCAATGGGTGAGACGCTGCGGCTGGATGGCCGTGCTGCGGTTGAAACACTGCTGGATACTGCCGCAACCACCGGCGAAAGCCTACCGCGTGGTTTTGGCGCTGCTGCGCCGCTGCCTGCCGGTGCGGTGAATATGGGTGCGCCCTTCACGCTGGAAGTAACCACGCCCGTACGTGATGGGTCGCTCGCTGCCATGGCGCGTCTGTTGGAATCCGCTGAACAGGCCAAGGGGCGCTTTGTTTCCATCGCGGATCGTGCTGCACGGTTTTATGTACCCATCGCCCATGCCGTTGCGGCGGCCACCTTCCTGTTGTGGTGGTTAGGTTTTGGCGTGGTGTGGCAGGAAGCGCTGGTGAATGCGGTCTGTGTGCTGCTGATTACCTGCCCTTGCGGCCTGGCGATTGCTGTGCCGGCAGTGCAGGTGGTGGCCAGCGGAGCGCTGTTTCGTCGCGGTGTATTGGTGGCCTCCGCAACGGCGCTGGAACGTTTGGCCAGCGCGGATTGCGCCGTGCTGGACAAGACCGGCACGCTGACGGAAGGCCGCCCGGTAATCATTCCCGAAGCGCAGGCGCTGGAAGTGCTGCGCGCCGCCGCCGCCATGGCGCGCGCATCGCGCCATCCTTTGGCGAAGGCGCTGCTGCGCGCCTGCCCGGATGCACCGCTTGCGCCGGATACGGTTGAAATCGCCGGGCAGGGTTTGCAATCCGGTGTGGCGCGGCTGGGCTCACCGAGTTTTTGCGCGGTTTCGGGCATTTCGGATGGCATGGTGCTGGTCTATCGCGTTGCCGATACCGCGCCGGTGATCTTCCGCTTTGCTGATCGGCTGCGGGAAGATGCGCCGGAAGCCGTTGCGGCACTCAAGCGCCTTGGCCTTTCGGTTGAATTGCTTTCCGGCGATGGTCCGGGCGCGGTGGCCTCAGCGGCGATTGCTGCGGGCATTGCGGATTGGCGGGCCGAGGCTGACCCGCGCGCCAAGGCCGCGCATATCGAAGCCCTGAAGGCGGAAGGCCGCCATCCGCTGATGGTCGGTGATGGCATCAATGATGCCGCCGCGCTGGCTGCCGCGCATGTCTCGGCCAGCCCGGCGGGGGCGACGGACCTCGCGCAGACCACCGCCGATATCGTGCTGCAACGCGAAGGGCTTGCGGTGCTGCCGGAAGCGATCCGCATCGCGCGCCGCGCGCAGATTCTGGCGCGGCAGAATATCGGCTTTTCGCTGGCCTATAATGTGATTGCCGTGCCCGCCGCGATTGCCGGGCTGGTCAATCCGCTGATCGCGGCGCTGGTCATGGCCTCATCTTCACTGATTGTCATTGGCAATGCGCTCCGCGCGGGAAGGGGATAAGCCATGGAAGCGCTGATCCTGCTGGTGCCGGTTTCGCTTTTGCTGGGTGGGCTTGGCCTGCTTGGCTTCCTCTGGGCGCTGCGTTCGCGCCAATATGATGATCTGGAAGGCGCCGCCGCCCGGATCCTGTTCGATGATCAAAAAAGAAAGGACCCCACGCCATGACCGGAACGCGCATGTTCTTCCTGGCCCTTTACGGCCTGCTCGCCTTGCTCGGCCTATTCACCGCCGCCAAGGCGCAGGATCTCGGCATGAGCATTTTCGGCTTCGGGTTGATCGGCTTCGGCCTGCTTTGCGTCTTCAACACCATCAGGACGCATTTTGACCAGGCCGAGGGCCACTAACCACCCCCAATAAGGCGATTGGCAGGCGCCTCGCCAATCGCCACAATGGGGGTATGGGAAGCATCATCCGGCCAGAGGCCACGCTAGAAGAACGTTGGGAAGCCCGCACAGGCCCCGTCTTGCTGACGGGGACGCATGCGCTGGTGCGTCTGCCGATGCTGCGGCAGGAAATGGATGCGGCAGAGGGTTTCCGCACCGGCGGTTTCATTTCCGGCTATCGTGGTTCTCCGCTGGGTGCCTTTGACCGTGAATTGGCGCGGCAGGCGGAACGGCTGCGCGCACATGATGTGGTTTTCCAGCCCGGGCTGAATGAGGATTTGGCCGCGACCGCCATTTGGGGCAGCCAGCAAGTGCATCTGACGCCAGGCGCGCGCTTGGATGGCGTTTTCGGCATTTGGTATGGCAAGGGGCCCGGCGTTGATCGTTCCGGCGATGTACTGCGCCATGCCAATTCCGCCGGCAGCGCGCCCATGGGCGGTGTGCTGGCGCTGGCGGGGGATGATCCTTCGTCCAAATCCTCCACCATCACATCAGGCTGCGAATATGCCTTCATGGATTTGGAAATCCCCATGCTCGATCCTGCCGATGTGGGCGAGGTGCTGGAATATGGGCTGAAGGGCATTGCGCTGAGCCGTTACGCCGGCACCTGGGTGGGCATGAAATGCGTCGCCGATACCATGGATGCGACCATGACGGTGATGCTGGACCCGGCGCTTTACGCCACGCGCGAACCGCAGGGCCTGACGCCGCCGCCAGATGGCGTGCATATCCGCGCCACCGATACGCCGATGTTGCAGGAAGAAAGGCTGCGCCATGTGAAATTGCCGCGCGCCATTGCCTTTGCGCGGACCAATGGCATTGATCGCATGGTGCTGGATAGCGCGGATGCGCGCTTCGGTATTGTTGTGCGCGGTAAGGCTTTTACGGTATTGCGTCAGGCCTTGGCGGAAGCTGGCATTTCGGAAGACTTCGCCCGCGCTCAGGGTTTGCGCATCTGGAAAGTGGGCCTGGCCTGGCCCTTGGATGCCGATGCCGCCCGCGCCTTCGCCGAAGGGCTTGAAGAGATTCTGGTGATCGAAGATCGCCGTTCTTTCCTGGAATGGCAGTTGCGCGATGCACTGTTCCATATGGACCGCCGCCCACGCATTACCGGCAAACGTGACGAGGCCGGGCGGCCCTTGCTGTCTGATTTGAGTGAACTTGATTCCGCCGCGATTCTGCGCGCGCTTTTCGCCCGCCTGCCGCAAGCCTTCCGCACCAATGCCATGCTGGCGCGCATGGCCGCGCTGCAAGCCCTGGCGGAAGGCGACCAGGCGCCGGTGCATGGGCGCGATCCCTATTTCTGCCCGGGCTGCCCGCATAATACCTCAACCCGCGTGCCGGAAGGCAGCCGCGCCCTTGCGGGTATTGGCTGCCATTATCTGGCGCGCTTCATGAACCGGGATACGGATTTCTTCTGCCAAATGGGGGGCGAGGGTTCCGCCTGGATCGGGCAGGAACATTTCACCAGCCAGGAACATATCTTCGCCAATATGGGCGATGGCACCTATGCCCATTCCGGCAGCCTTTCCGTGCGCTTCGCAGTCGCGTCCAAGGCCAATATCACCTTCAAGATTCTGGTGAATAGCGCCGTTGCCATGACCGGCGGGCAAACCCCGGAAGGTGAGATTGATGTGCCGCATATCGCCGCGCAATTGCATGGCGAGGGGGTGGGGCGGATTGAAATTGTCTCCGATGATCCGGACCGGCATCGCGGCCATCCGCTGATCCCGGCAACAGTCGGCTTTCATCATCGCGCACGGCTTGATGCCGTGCAGAAGGAATTGCGCGCGGTGAAGGGTGCGACGGCCATCATCTATGATCAGGAATGCGCGACAGAACGCCGGCGCAAGCGCAAGCGGGATTTGGCGCCGCGGGCCAATCGGCGCATCGCGATCAACCCGCGCATTTGCGAAGATTGCGGCGATTGTTCGCGCGCTTCGAATTGCCTGGCGGTGGAGCCGATTGAAACCCCCTTCGGGCGGAAACGCCGCATTGATCAATCTGCCTGCAATCAGGATTTTTCCTGCGTGGAGGGTTTTTGTCCGTCCTTCGTCAGCCTGATCGGCGCTGAACCGGCGCGCCCCGCGGCCATCTCGCTGCCGCCTTTGCCGCCCGAACCAAGCCTGCCCGCCATTCAAGGTGAGGCGTGGAATCTGCTGATTGCCGGTGTGGGCGGGCAGGGGGTTTCTTCCATGGCGGCGATCCTCGCCCAGGCCGCGCATCTGGAAGGCCGGCCCGTGCGCACGTTGGATTTTCTGGGCCTCGCGCAAAAGGGCGGCGGGGTTTACGCGCAGTTGCGCATCGGCCCGGTGGGGGCGGCGGCGGATCAACTCTCCGGCGCGCGCATCGCGGCGGGTGAAGCGGATTTGCTGCTGGCGGCTGATATGGTGGTGGCGCATGGCCGCACCGCGCGGCCCTTGCTTGGCCCCGCACGAAGTACGGCGATTGTGAATGCGGATCTGTCACCCACCGCACAATTCGTGAAGGATACTGAAACGCGCTACGAAAACAGCGCCATGCTGCAAAGCCTGCGCGCCGCCTGCCATGATGCGCTGACCATTCCAGCGCTTTCGCGGGTTGAGCGTGATTTGGGCGACGCGATCTACCTCAACCCCTTCATGCTGGGCTTTGCCTGGCAGCGCGGGCTGGTGCCGCTTTCGGCCGAGGCGATCTTGCGTGCCATTGAACTGAATGGCGCGGCGGTGGAGCGCAACAAGAACGCCTTCGCGCTTGGCCGCATCGCCGCGACCGAGGTGCCCGAAACGCCGCGCGGGCCGGAAACCTTGGATGAGCTGATTGCGCGCTTCACCGAGGATTTGAAAGCCTATCAATCTTCGCGTTACGCGCGGCGCTATCAGGATTTTATCGCACGCATCCGTGCTTCGGAAGCGGCGGCGCTTCCCGGTGAAGAACGGCTTGCCCGCGCCGTGGCACGGCAGCTTTATCGGCTCATGGCCTATAAGGATGAATATGAAGTGGCGCGCCTACATAGCCTGCCGGAATGGCGCAGCATGCTGACGCAGGGTTTTACAGGCACGCAGCGCATTGAGATGCATCTGGCGCCGCCGATCATAACCAAGCTGAACCCGGATACGGGCCTGCCCGTGAAACAGGAATTTGGCCCCTGGATGCTGAAGGCGATGGGCCTGCTGCACCACGGCAAAATCCTGCGCGGCACCTGGCTTGATCCCTTCGCGCGCACCACCGAAAGGCGCGAAGAACGCACGCTGCCAGGCGAATATCGCGCCGGGCTGGAAGCACTGCTGCCCAGGCTTTCGCCTTCAACCCATGGCGCGATTTGCGATTGGGCGGAAGCCGCCGCCGGCATCAAGGGCTTTGGCCATGTGAAGGCGCGCAATCTGGCTGCGACACGCGCACGCATGGCCGATATCGCCAAGGGAATCTCAGCATGAATGCAGTTGCCTTCGACCTGCCGGAAGAAACCCGCGCGCTGCAATCCGTCGCACGGGATTTCGCGCGCGATGTGCTGGCCCCCAAAGCCCTGCAATGGGACCGCGATCAGCATTTCCCGGTGGCGGAAATGCGCGAAGCGGCAGCGCTTGGCATGGCAGCACTTTATGTGCGCGAAGACTCGGGCGGCGCGGGCCTGACGCGCTTGGATGCCGCAGTGGTGTTTGAAGCACTCGCCACCGGCTGCCCCACCATCAGCGCCTTCATGTCCATCCATAATATGGTCGCCTGGATGATTGACCGCTTCGGCAATGATGCGCAGCGCAGCATCTGGTTGCCGAAGCTGATCAGCATGGAAGTCATCGCATCCTATTGCCTGACAGAACCTGGTTCCGGCAGTGATGCCGCAGCACTGAAGGGCCGCGCCACGCGTGATAATCAGGGCTATGTGCTGAATGGCACCAAGCAGTTCATTTCGGGCGCCGGGGTTTCTGATCTTTATCTCACCATGCTGCGCACGGGTGGTGATGGGCCGGGCGGCGTTTCCGCGCTCCTGATCCCGAAGGATACGCCAGGGCTTTCCTTCGGTGCCGTTGAACGCAAAATGGGCTGGAATGCGCAGCCGACGCGGCAGGTGATTTTGGAAGATGCGCGTGTTGGCGCTGAAGCGCTGTTGGGCGCGGAAGGGCAGGGGTTTCGCTTCGCCATGGCAGGTTTGGATGGTGGGCGCTTGAATATCGCTGCCTGTTCGCTGGGCGGTGCTGAAGCCGCGCTGGATATCGCGCTGCGCTACACGCAGGAACGCCGCGCCTTCGGCAAGGCGATCAGCGATTTCCAGAATACGCAATTCGAGCTGGCTGATATGCGGATTGAATTGGAAGCCGCACGCGCCCTGCTGTGGCGCGCCTGCGCTAAGCTTGATGCGGGGGAAGCTGACGCCACCATGTATTGCGCCATGGCCAAGCGTTTCGTGACGGATACCGCCAGTCGCGTTGCCGATGATGCGCTGCAATTGCTGGGTGGCTATGGCTATCTGGCGGAATACGGTATTGAGAAAATCGTGCGGGATTTGCGCGTGCATCGCATTCTGGAAGGCACGAATGAAATCATGCGCATGATTGTCGCGCGCAAGATGCTCGGCGGCTGAAGGCGCTTTACGCGCGCTTGCCGCGCAACCAAGCCAGCGTGCTGCCAAGCCCAGCCAGATCGGCGCGCAATTTTGCCCCACGCAAGGTCAGCCCATGACCCAAAGCCTTGCCCGCATGGTGCCAAAGCCGCGCCCAGGCTTCCCGCCGCGCTGCTGCCGTGCCTCGCATCAGCAGCATGTAATGCAGCCTGCTCCAGGCCATATGCCGTGCCTTGAAGGCCGATAGCGCTTCAGATGGCGCGGAAGAACCGCCGCCCGCGTGATGCATCACCGCATCCGGCACCAATACCAAGGCGCGCCCCTTGGCGCGGGCGGCGGCGCAAATCGCATCATCTTCGTAGAACAGGAAGAAATCCTCGTTGAAGCGCAGCCCTTCGGATGCCCGCAGCAACATGCAGGCGCCAGAAAGGAACTCCGCGCAAAGCGGCCCCTCCGGCCAAGGCTCGGTACCACGTTTGCGCGAAAGCTTGCGGCGATGGAGTTGTTCCAAATCCCAGGACCGCACGCGCGCCCCACTCTCATCGCACAGCATGGGGGCCAGGATTGCCGCATCGGGAAAGGCATCTGCAGCGGCGACAAGCCGCGTAATCGCTGCCGCATCCAGCCGCGTATCCGGGTTGGCGAGCAGCACGAATTCAGTCTCGGCGGCATTCATCCCGATATTGCAGCCCGCGCCAAAGCCAAGATTGGCGCCATTGCGGATCACCCGCGCGCCGGCAGCTTCCGCCACCGCGGCGCTGTCATCGCTGCTGGCGTTATCAACAATGATCACGCCCAGTCCGGGCGGCACACTTCCGAGCAAGCCGCGCAAGGCTCCCGCGCTGTTATAGGCAACGCTGATGAGGCTGACGCGCGCTTGCTCCACGCTGCGGCTTAGCCCTTCAGGTCGCGCAGCCCCGCGCAAATGCGTTCCACCTGCTGATCAGTCAATTCGGGATACATGGGCAGGCTCATTACCTCCTGCGCTGCATCGGCGGTCTCGGCGCAGCCAGCCGGCCCCATCGGCACGCGGCCCTGATAGGCGGGCTGCAAATGCACCGGCACTGGGTAGTGAATGCCCGTGCCAATGCCCTGTTCCTTCAGTTTGGCTTGCACCGCGGCGCGGTCCGGCACGCGCAGCACGTATTGATGGAACACATGCTCTGCCCCCGCGCGGCGCTGCGGCGGCGCATAGGGGCCACCGGAAAGCGCGGCATCATAGGCGCTGGCAATGGCGCGGCGGCGTTCATTGCCGGCATCAAGCGCCGTTAGCCTCACGCGCAAAATCGCTGCCTGCACTTCATCAAGGCGCGAATTCACACCGACCGTGTCGCTGATATAGCGTTCCTTCCAGCCATATTGCCGAATGGCCGCAATGCGGTCCGCCAGCGCTTCATCATTCGTCGCCAGCACCCCGCCATCCCCGAGCGCACCAAGGTTCTTGGTTGGGTAAAGGCTGAAGGCGGATGCCGTGCCAAGTGTGCCAAGCTTGGCGCCATTCAGCGTGGCGCCATGGCATTGCGCGCAATCTTCGATCAGGGCGATGCCCGCCGCGCGGGTGGCTTCCAGCATCGGCACCAAATCACAAGCCTGGCCGTAAATATGCACTGGGATTACGGCGCGCAGCGGCGGCAGGCCGGGCGGCGGATGGTCAATCACGCTCAGTAATTCATCCGCATCCATGGTGTAGGTATCGGGATCGATATCCAGCAAAAGCGGCGTCGCCCCCACCATTTCAATCGCGGCCACGGTGGCAACGGCGGTGTGAGAAACGGTCGCGACACTCATCCCCGGGCCAATGCCAAGCCCGCGCAGGATCAAGGCCAGCGCATCCGTGCCATTGGCGCAGCCAATTGCGCGGCGGGTGCCAAGCCAGGCAGCGTATTCTTCTTCAAACGCTGCGCCTTCCTTGCCCAGGATGTACCAACCGCTCGCGAGGGCGCGCGCAACGGCAGCGTCAATCTCGGCCTTTTGGGCGCGATACCCCGCGCCGGGATCAGCCTGAGGGATCATGGTCATGATGGGCGCATTCATGCGGCAAGCCTTCAGTTATAGTTCACAGATAATCAGCAAGACGCTGGCGATACCAGTCAAGGGAAAGCTTCAACCCCTTATCCAGGTCAATCGCCGGCGCCCAGCCGGTCGCATTACGGAAGGCGCGATCATCCGCGGCGTAGGAGCCGATATCAATCGGCGCACGGTCAGCGGGAAATTCGCGCGTGTCAAAACTGCCCTGGCCACCATTGGCGGCGATCAGCTTGGCGGCAAGATCAAGCAATGAAATCGGCGGGCTGCCGCCGATATTGAACACCTGGCCCGCCACTGCCGGGCTTGCGGCCTGTTCTGCCGCCATCATAAAGGCGCTGGTCACATCATCGGCATAGGTCAGGTCACGCAGCTGCGCGCCACCCCAGACTTCAAAGGGCTCATTTTCCAGAACGCGGCGAATCCAAATGCCAAGGAAGGTCTGGCGCGCATCCTTGATCCGCAGCCTTGGCCCGTAGCAATTGGTCAGGCGGAGTGAGACCACCGGGCGATGCAGCACGCGGTTTTCCAGCAGCCAATATTGCTCACCGGCCCATTTGGAAACGCCATTGGCATCGGGCGGGTTCACCGGGTGCAATTCATCCACCGGCAGGCTGCGCGGGCGGCCATAGAATTGCCGGGTCGAGGCATGCACCACAATGGCCTTGGGTGCCGCTTCGCGCATCACGCCAATCAGGCGCACCTGCGCCACTGCATTGATGGCGATATCGGCAACAGGGTCCTTCTGCCCGCCCATATGGCTGGTTTGCGCCGCCATATTGAACAGCACATCCACGCCATCACAAAGCGAATGCAATTCCGTGTCGCGGATATCGCCGCGCACCAACAGCACGCCGGCGCCTTCCAGATTCCGGGTGGAAGCCCCACCATCCGGCACCATGGCATCCAGCGCCGTCACCCGCGCCCCCATGCCCGCCAAGGCGTGGCAGAGGTTCGACCCCAGGAAGCCCGCGCCTCCTGTCACCAAAACCCTTTTTCCCTGCCAATATTCAGGCGTCACCATGCGACTCAATCCTGCTTCAACGACTTCAAGCACATACCAGAATTACGGCGGAAACACGCCTAATCCCCGGCGGGGCTGGGGCGTTTTACCTCACCTTCGGTCATGCGTACGCGGCGGCTACGCATGATTTCCGCAAAACCAAACAACAGCAGGATTTGCCCCGCCAATACCTGCACGCCGGTCAGCAGCCTGATGCCATCATCATGCGGCGTCAGGTCGCCATAACCGACAGTCGCTTGTGTGACCAAGCTGAAATAGAGCGCATCCTGGAAGCTCAGCCATGCCGGCCCGGCCTGGCCATGAAATAGTGGCAGGCGCGAAAGCCCATCGGCAATGCGGTAGAAACAGGCAAAGGCAATTACCAGCAGGGCATAGAGTGTCAGGAAGGCAATCACCGGTACGGTGATGCGCCGAAGCCGCCCGGCCAGTTCTTCGGTAATCAGGGTCAGGTCGCTGAGCAATAGAACCACTGGGCGCACGGATACCGCGACAATGCCAGCAATCACGCCCATGGCAGCCAGCAAGGCCAAGCCCTGGTCGAAAGGTGCCAGCCGGTTGATCGGCAGGGAAAGGCTGAAGCCGCCCACAACCCAAACCGGGATCAACCAGCGTGCCATGTGCGGCAGATGCGCGTGATCGAAAGGGCTATCCGCTTCCGCTGCCCGGCGCAGATTTTCCCGCCTGATCCAGACAGAGCCAAGAAAAGCCAATACCGGCAGCAGAAAGGCCAAGGCATGGGCAAGGGCGGGTGCCTCGGGAAAGGCAGCACGGCCAATCACGACAAAAAGGCAGGCATAAACCGCAAGCCCTGCCGTAGCGCCGAAGGCGAAATGCGTGCCCTGGGGAAATAGGAGATAGAAAAACCCGATCGCAACGGCCGCAATGCCAATCACCAGCAAGGGCAGCACGCTGCCCTGATCCGCAATGCCCCCGGCAACCAATAGCCCGAAGCCGAGCGTTGCCAGGGCAGCGCGCAGCCAGCCATCAGGCCGATGGAAGGGCGGGGGCTGTGTCACGGCGCCAAGGCAACGCCCGTGATTTCAACCTTCCAGCTGGGGTCCACCAAGGCGGCCTGAATGGTCATGCGGGCAGGCTTATGGGCAGGATCAAGCCAGCGATCCCAGGCGCGGTTCATGGCCGGCGCATCGCGGATATCTGCCAATACCACGGTCACGGAAAGCAGCGCGCGCTTATCGGTACCGGCTTCGGCCAGCAGGGCATCAATCTGCGTCAAAATATCGGCGGTCTGGCCTTCGGTATCCAGGCTGGAATCGTCAGCGACCTGGCCAGCAAGCCAGACAAGGCCGCCGCCCATGACGGCGCCTGACAAGCGCTGTTCCGGGGCAAGGCGGGTAATGCTCATGCGGGGGCCCTTTCGTGGCACAGATCAATCTGCCTTCGCTTTTACCCGTAATTGCCCAGATGAAAAATCCTGCTGGATGAGCGGTGGATTTGTCGGGTGGCTGCATTGTCATCCGGTAATCAGTTAAGGAAGAGCTTGCGGCGCAAGAACAAAACAAATACATTTGGGCCCAAGGTCTTTAGATTCATCTTATGGTTGTATTTTTTCCATTTTTTGGCGAAACGTGGGGCTAAATTTAATGATGATTCTATAGAATCAGTTAGTTGCAGACCTTAAAGTAAAAAATCAAAAAAATAGTCTTAGACACCATTTTGACTCGAAGTTTCGGCGAATTTTCCGCGTATTTTCTCTTGCTTTGGGATGCGTGATTCACGATATTTTAACCACAGGTTGTAATTTAGAGAGGCAATTCGTGTTATGAGCGAAGCCCTGCGTAGCGATCGCAAAAAGATCCGCCTGGACAATATCGTCCGCGCCCGGCTGAAAACCTGGCCCCAGCGCCCACCCGGCGCCACCCCTAGCGAGGGCGGCGCCTGGCTCCGCGCCCGACCAAGTGAGGGCGAGCCCATCGCCCAGCCCTATTTGAAGGTGCCGGGGTCTGACCGGATGCGCACCATCCCCGATGGGCTTTGGCTGCATTTCGGTGGCACCCCGGAAGACCCTTACGCCGATATCCTGTGCATCGAAGCCTGTTCCACTTTCCAGAATTTGCTGGATAAGCGGTCCCGCTTCGCGCCTTCCACTTCCTCGCTGCTGGCTTTCTGCCCGCTGCCCTGGCTGCTGGCGCCGATCCAGCCTGGGGATGATACGCCGCGCTGGCGCCTGATCCCTTCCTGCATCATGGAACCGATCATGGGCCTGACGCTGCCTGTGCGCGATATAAGGGTGCTTTATGGCCTGCAGCGGGAACATTACACCGGCTTCGCGCGCAACCAGGTGCCTCAGCCGCATGAATATTTCTGTCCGATGGAAGCGCTCACCGCCCATGAAGGGCATGAAAACCCCTCCATGCGGTCCTTGATCGCGCGGGCATCCATGACCTCGGCCTTTATGGACCCGCCGTGAGCGTGAAGCGGTTGAGTGCCGCCATGGCGGCATTCACCACATCCTGAGGTTCAGTCGCGACGGATACCGCCAGGGCGTCTGGCTCATCGCTGATTTCCTCCAGCGTGGCGAATTGGCTCGCCATCAGGGAAGGCGGCATGAAATGGCCCTGACGGGCCGCCTGGCGCGCCGCGATGACCTCCGGCGCGCCGGATAAATGCAGGAACAGCAGATCACCATGCCCGGCGCGCAAGCGCTCCCGATAGGCGCGGCGCAGCGCTGAACAGGCCACCACTACGGGCTGTCCGGCCTTGCGCGCCGCGCCGATATGGGCGGCGATGGCATCCAGCCAGGGCCAGCGATCCGCATCGGTCAGCGGTGTGCCGGCGGCCATTTTCGCCACATTCTCCGGCGGGTGGAAGCCATCCGCATCGGCAAAGGGCCAACCCAGCCTCTCAGCCAGCAGCGCGCCGATGGTGGATTTGCCCGACCCGGAAACCCCCATGACGATGATGGCGGCGGCGCGCATGGCTATTTCGGCTCGAGATGCCCGCCAAAGCCATGGCGCATGGCCGAAAGCGCGCGATCGCCGAAATTCACCTGATCGCGCGACCGGAAGCGGGCATAAAGCGCTGCCGTCAGCACTGGCGCGGCGACCGCGGTCTCCACCGCCTGCTGCACCGTCCAGCGGCCTTCGCCGGAATCGCCCACCTTGCCAGAATATTTCGCAAGATCAGGATCTTCCGCCAAAGCACTCGCTGTCAGATCGAGTAGCCAGGAGGTAATCACCGAACCCCGCCGCCAGGCTTCCGTGACATCGGCGATATCAACGCTAAGGCGCTGATCTTCCGGTAATTCTGGGCTATCGGCATGGCGTAGCAGATCAAGCCCTTCAGCGAGTGCCTGCATCATGCCGTATTCAATGCCGTTATGGACCATCTTGACCAGATGCCCGGCGCCATGATCGCCGCAATGAATCCAGCCTTCTTCGATATTTGCTGGGCGTCCTTCACGGCGTGGTGTCGCTGGAATATCCCCCTGGCCTGGCGCCAAGGCGCTGAAAATCGGCGCCAGTCGCGCCACGGGTGCGGGCTTGCCGCCAATCATCAGGCAATAGCCGCGCTTCAGCCCCCAAACCCCGCCTGAGGTGCCGATATCAAGGTAATCAACCCCCTTGGCGCCGAGCGCCTTGGCGCGGCGGATATCATCCTTCCAATGCGTATTGCCGCCATCAATGGCGGTATCGCCGGGGGAAAGCAGCCCGCCCAGTTGGTCCAGCGCGTCTTCCGTCGGCGCGCCATGGGGCAGCATGACCCAAACCGCGCGCGGCGCGGCCAAAGCGGCGACCAGCCCGGCCAAATCCGCGACCCCGACCGCGCCTTCGGCGGCCAGGGTGGCCACGGCGGCGGCGTCCTTGTCCCAGACCACGGCGCGATGCCCCGCCTGCATCAGCCGCCGCGCGATATTGCCCCCCATGCGGCCCAGACCGACAATGCCGATTTCCATGGCGCTACCCCCTTAGCTCAATGCGGCGCGGACGCGGCCGACAAAGCCATCCTGCGCCTTGGGGTCCGTCCAGCGCAGCACCGCGACAATCCCCGTGGCTGGATCGACCCAGGTGAGGTTGCCCCCGGCGCCAGAGGCGAAAAACGCATCCCGCGTGGCGGAGGGGAAACGCTCCCCGGAGGTATTCAGCCACCAGAGAAAACCATAGGAGGGGTTGAGCGCGCAGGCTGCGGTGGACCAGTCAAACCATTGCTCGGGCAAGATTTCACTGCCCGCCCAGCGCCCGCGATTGAGCGCGAGTAGCCCGATCCGTGCTTGATCTTCGGCATGGATGGCAACGCCGCCGCCCCAATGCGTGCCGCCGGGGACTGATTGCACGCGCTGGCCATTATCCAGCGTCACCCAGGATGTGCGATAGCCATCCCAGCGCCAATCCCGGCTACCGCCGATCGGGTTCAGGATGCGTTCGGCGAAAACCTCCGGCAAGGGCCGGCCAAAGCGGCGCAGAAGTGCCAGCGAAAGCCGGTTCACCCGCACGTCATTATATTCCCAATGCGTGCCGGGGGCCTGCAATTGCCGCATACCCTTTTTACCCTGGCCTTCGGCGCCAAGGTCTCGGCCACGGTCAATCATGTCGGATTTACCGAAAAGCGTGCCTTCCCATTCGGACATATTCTGCAGCAAATGCCGCCAGGTGATGGGGCCATTCTGCGGGCCTTCAAAGCCGCCATCCTTGACGGTTTCGCCAACGCGCTGATCCAGGTCCGGGATCAGTCCATCAGCCCAGGCAATGCCTGTCAGCATCGAGAGGTAGGATTTCGCCACGCTGAAGGTCTGGCTGATCTCCCGCGTATCGCCCCAGCTTGTGACCAAAGCGCCATGGCGCGTGATCAGGCCGCATGGCGCGCCGCGTGGGCTGAGCGGACCCAAAACCTCGTTATCCGGGGGCGCTTCGAAAAAGCCGCGCCCGATATGGCCGGCCAGATCATAGGGCCAAGG
>JBEDHL010000187.1:0-10860 GCA_041174145.1 Pseudomonadota bacterium | reverse complement strand
AGCTACGCCTGGGGCAAGGGCAAGGATGGCGCCATCAGCCGCGCCGATATCATCCTGGATCTGACCGGCGCCGCGCCGCTTTTCCCGGCCCATGAGGTCCGGCAGGGCTATCTCCGCGCCGATCCCACCGATGCGGCGGCACTGGAACGCGCCATTGCCGCAGCGGGCGAGCTGGTGGGCAGTTTCGACAAGCCGCGTTTTGTTGCCTTTGACGGCAAGCTTTGCGCCCATGCGCGCAATAAGCGCGAAGGCTGCCGGCGCTGCCTTGATCTTTGTCCGACCGGCGCGATTACGCCGGGTGTTGGGCCGCTTAAGGACCAGGTGGTGATCAGCGCGGAGATTTGCGCGGGCTGCGGTGCTTGCGCTGCGGTTTGCCCGACCGGGGCCGCGACCTATGCGCTGCCGCCGACCCAAGCGCTGCTGCGCCGCCTCCGGCGCTTGTTGCTGACCTATCATGATGCGGGCGGCGCGGCGCCGGTGGTGCTATTCCATGATGAAACCCATGGTGAGGCGTTGATTGAGGCGCTCGCCCGGCATGGCGACGGCCTGCCGGCGCGCGTGCTGCCGCTGCGCGTCAATGAAGTTTCATCCCTTGATCTTGCGGTTTTCGCAGGCGCCTTTGCCTGGGGCGCGGCGGCGGTGCGGCTACTGGCGCCGGCCAAGCGCGGCCATGGCGTGGATGGCGTGTTGCGGAACATTGACTACGCGGAAGCGGTGCTGGCCGGGCTTGGACTGACGGGCACGGCGCCACGTGCGGCGCTGCTGGAAACCGATGATCCCTTTTCGCTCGGCGAGGCTTTGGCCGCCATGCCCCGCATGGCGCTTGGCTTCGCCCCGGCGCGGTTTGAAGCGCTCGGCAGTCCCCGCGAAATGGCGCAGCAGGGCGTCCGTGCCTTGCGGGAAGCGGCCTCGGCGCGGGTTGTCGTGGTCGCTTTGCCGGAAAAGGCGCCCTTCGGTCTGGCGCGGGTGGAACAATCGGGCTGCACGCTCTGCCTTGCTTGCACCAGCGTCTGCCCAACCAGCGCCTTCACCGCCAATCCGGATCAGCCGGAATTGCGCTTTTTGGAAGATTCCTGCGTGCAATGCGGACTGTGCGCCGCGACCTGCCCGGAGAAGGTGATTACGCTGGAACCGCGGCTGAACTTCGCGCCGGAAGCCGCGGCGCCGCAGGTGGTGAAGGCCGAAGAACCCGCCGCCTGCCCACGCTGCAATAAGCTGTTCGGCACCAAGGCTTCCATCGCACGGGTGAAAGCGAAGCTTTCCGCGCATTGGATGTTCGCCGACCCTGCGCGGCAGGCGCTGCTGGATTTGTGTGAAGATTGCCGCGTTCTGGAAGCGACCAATGGCGGGATTGACCCTTACGCCGGCGCCGCGCGCCCGGTGACGAAAACGACCGAGGATTATTTGCGGGAAGCGGAGAGGGCAAAGCGGGGGGAGAGTTGAGCCTAAAGCCCCGCCGGCATGCGCGTATTTCCGCCGATTTCGTAAGGTGTGCGCGGCGGTGACATGTCGCCGCGCGGGGCTTCCGGATCATAAGAACCAAGCCGTTCATTCGCGCGGTCCTGGTCCAATTGCTGCTGCAGCGTGGACATGGCGCGTTCCGTGCCAGCCTGCCCAGTGGTTGGCAGGTTGGAAGGCGTTGGCGCCGGGGTAGTGACGGTGCGCGATACCGAAGCGTTTGGCGCGGGGGCTGGCGTTTCAGCGCAGGCTGTAAGCAATGGCAGGGCGAAAATAGCCCCGCGCCAGAAGATCACAGCCGCACCCCTGTGGTGGCGTATGCCGTCTCGGCGCTGCGCTGCACTTTATTGTCCAAATAAAAGGCCGCGCCGCCGGCGATAATGATGGCAAGCACGATGCCGCTGATAATGCCGTTCACTGGTATTCTCCCAACCGCTTAACGTTTCTCATGTTATGGCTTGGCCTGGAAGGCTTTGCAAGATTTCCTCCGCCAGCACCAAATCCTCTGGCGCATTGGCGTTGAAGAAGGGATCATGGGGCGCGGCGGGCCAGGCGGCTTCCGCGCAGCCGAAGCGCGCCGTCCAGCGATCAATCTTGCGTTCCCCGGCCAGCAAGGCGGCGCGCAATTCGCCGCGCAGCGCCACGGGCCAAAGAGCAGCGGGCGGGTGGGATTGGCCACCCGAAGATGCCGCCGCCATGGGCAGGCCAGCTTCTTCCCGCGCCGCGTGCAGGCGCGCGACGAAATCCGCTGGAATGAAGGGGCAATCCCCGGGGACCGAGGCCACCCAGGCAAGGTCAGGCCGATGCGCCGCCGCCCATTCAAGCCCGGCCAGAATCCCCGCCAGCGGCCCCGGATGATCTGGCAGCGGGTCCGCAATGACGGGCAGACCATAAGCGGCAAAGCGCGCGGGGTCGCCATTCGCGTTCAACGCCAGCGCCGCAACCTGGGGTGCCAAGCGCGCCAGCACATGATCCAACAAGGGCCGTCCGCCGAGTAGCTTGAGCGGCTTATCGCCACCCCCCATGCGCCGCGCGAGCCCGCCGGCCAGCACAAGCCCCAGCGTTTCAGCCGCCATTACGTTCGGCTTCCGCGCTATTCTTGCGCCAATGCTTGGCACTTTCTTCTTCAACATAGCGCAGATCAGCATCGAAGATGATGCGATCTTCGCCGGCGAGTGCGACAAAGCGCTTGCCCTTGCAGCGCCCGATCAGCATCACGCCGGCTTCGCGCGCCAATTCCACGCCCCAGGCGGTGAAGCCGGAACGTGACACCAGAATGGGAATGCCCATGCGCACGGTCTTGATCACCATCTCGGACGTCAGGCGCCCCGTGGTGTAGAAAATCTTGTCGCCCGGCGCTTCCTTGTTGCGGAACATCCAGCCCGCGATCTTGTCCACCGCATTATGCCGCCCGACATCTTCCATATAGACCAGCGGTTCATCCTGCCGGCACAGCGCGCAGCCATGGATGGCGCCGGCTTCCAGATAAAGTGTCGGTAGCGCATTGATCCGATGCAGCAGGCGATAAAGCCATGATGTGCGTAATTCCGCACGTGGTAGCTTCGCTTCCGCGAAACCTTCCATCAAATCGCCGAAGGCCGTGCCCTGAGCGCAACCTGACGTGAGGGTTTTCTTCCGCAGCTTTTCCTCATAATCAGTACGCCGCGCGGTGCGCACAATCACCACGCCAAGATCATCATCATAATCAACCCCAATGACTTCATCATCGGCAAGCAACATGCCCTGATTGAGCAGATAGCCCAGCGCCAAATCCTCAGGCCGGTCACCAATCGTCATCATGGTCACGATTTCCTGACCATTCAGAAACAGCGTGAGCGGGCGTTCGACCGTGACGCTGGCTTCAATCGCCGCGCCGGTATGGTCGCGCCCAGCCACGCGGCGCGTCAGGCGCGGATCGGCGGGGTCGGGGCGGATGATCAGGGTATCGGGCATGGCGGCAAGATGGGCGGTAGCCTGCACCGGCGCAAGGTTCAAAAAGAAACCGCAAGCCCAACCGAAGCGCCGGAGACATTATTGCCGAATAGATAGCGCCCGACGATCCGGATGCTTTGCATGTTGAAATCCCAGACGCCCAATTCATAGCGCCCGACATTCATCTCAATCCCGCCGCCCACCTTGGTCAGGTGATCAAAGCCAAGCGCCACCTGGTCGCCGAAAAAGCGCGAATGGGAAAAATCCACCACCCAGCGGAGCGGGCGGCCGAACATTTCCGCATCCATGGGCCAACGCACGCGGCCCCATACATTGGCGGTTTTGGCGTCTGATTCGCCGCGCACCAGGGTTGATGTATCGCCGAAGGTGGAAAGCCTGATATCCGTGTAGCGCAATTCCAGATCAACTTCGTAGCCAGGGCGTTGGATGTTCAAATCCAGCATGAGCGAACCGCCCAGCCCATAGGCATTCATCCGGCCGCGATCCAGAAAGGCCAATTCCCGATTGAATTTCAGTTCCAACAACCGCCCGATCAAGGAGACATCGGTTTCCACATGCCCAAGTGAGGCATTCAGGATGGGGCGAAAGACCAAGCCTTCAATGATGGGAAAATCCCAGCCAACACCGACCGTACCGGAGACATTGTTCCAACGCGTCGGCAGCACAGATTTTTGCGCGCCTTCAGAAAAGACAAAGCGCGGGTCATAGCGCGAATAACCAAGGAAGCCTTCCAGATAGAGCGGAAAATCGGGGTCAACCGTAAAGCCCAGGCCGAATTGTGTGGTTTGCAGCCCGGTATCATTCTGCCCTCCGCGACTGATGCTGAGCGAAGATGCGGTAACATCCGGGATAACATTATAGCCAAGCAGGCCAAGCACCCCATCTGCGGCTTGCTGGAGGCTATAGCCCGGAATGCCGGTAATGACGCGCCCATTGCTTTGCGCCCAAGCCCCTTTCGCAGGAAAAGCCAGCACTAGGCCCAATAATATGACAAATCGCAAAAGTTGCATTTTTGCATTATCAAACCCTGGGCGACCATCCGCAAGATAGCGCTGGCTTCAGGTTTTATTGATCAGTGGCGCGCGGTCAGGTCCCGGGTAGCCAAATGCCTCGTCCGGCAAAAAAGCGCGCGAAATCAGTCAGCGCCACGCGCGCATCACATTGCGATGCAGCGTCATGGCCGGAAGGGTTGTGCAGGCGAAGTGCGCCATCCTCGGCGCCGAAGACCAGCACCAAATGGCCGCCCTTGCCGGGGGCGGGTTCCGCCGGGCGGCGAATGGCCGGATGGACCGAGGCGATGAATAGGCCACCATTGGCGAGCAAGGGCGGGATATCCTGGGCGTCACGGTCCAGAATGATCTCAGCCGGCATGGCATGGGCTTCGGCAAGCCAAGCGATGGCCGGCGCATAGATCAGGCCGCGGATGAAGCCATCGGGCTGTTCCACATAAGCGCCATAGCCCGTGAGAATACGCGCGAGGTCCCGCGCGCGGGGCGGCGTGATGCCGCGCGCGGCGAGCGCCATGCGCAAGCACGCCACACCGCAAAGATGATCCGCCCAAAGCGCGTATTCGGCGGGGCTTTCCGCGCCGGATGCCGCCCAGGCGGGGTCATCTTCCGCCCGGCAGGCGCCAGTGATGATATCGCCAATCAGCGCCGGCGTTTCCCATTGGGCGAAATAGGGGGGCGTGCTGGGCGTTTCAGCCATGGGCGGGGGGCACGGGTACAGCCGGCGCTCCGGCCAGGCGCCTAAGTGTCATCTCGAACCTGGTATCGGTTTCAACAGGTTCCACCGAGCCGGAAATGGGCGCAGCGCCAGCAGGTTCAGGCGCGGCGGCAAGCGGGATATGCCCTGCGCCGGCCAATAGGCCAGAGGTCGGATCAAGCCCAACCCAACCCGCGCCGGGCAGATAGGCTTCCGCCCAGGCGTGCAATTCCACGTCATCACGGCCCAGCATGGCGGGTTCGATCAAATAGCCAGAGACAAAGCGCGCGCCAAAGCCAAGCCTGCGCAGCACTTGCACCAATAACCAGCTTGAATCACGGCAGGAACCGCGCCCTGCCCGCAGCACTTGTTCAGTATCCCAAACGCCCGGTTCATGGCGTTTCACATAGGCGATGCGCTGATGCACCAGCGCGGCCAGGCTGGTCAGCAATTCCACCGTACCGCAGCGTTCTTGTGGTATATCGGCCAAAAGCTCGGCGAAGCGCGGGCCTAAGGGATCAAGGCGCTGATAAGGCAAAAGCATATCGGCAAGCCATGGCGCGGGGGTAAAGGGCCAGCTTGCCGCTTCCGGTTCCACGAAAAAATCGAAGGGATTGACCGGCGCGATTTCCGCGGTGATCTCCACCGTGACGCTGAAGCTTGTGACCGGTTCTGTCGTCAGCACGCGCGCCATGAAATTGCCGAGCGGATCCTGCTGCCAATGCAGCCAATGCGCGGCGGGTTGGATGTTCAGCGCATAGGAAAGGATGGGCGTGCGGCAATGCGGTGCCGGACGCAGACGGATCAGCTGCGGTCCCAGCTGCACCGGGCGCGCATAACGGTAGCGGCTTTCATGGGTCAGGGCGAATCGCTGCGACATCGGGCCACAGCCTAGCCCAGTTCCGGTGGATCAGGCGATTGACCGCAAGGCCAAGCCGGCGTGATGCTGGGCCATCAAGGGAAGGAAACGCCATGACCGATCTGACCATCCGCGAGGTGAAAACCACACTCCTGCAAATGCCCTGGATGAATGATCCATGGCTGGCGGGCCATGCGCTGGGGTCGATGCGTGATCTGGTGGTGGTGGAAATCACCACGCAATCCGGCATCACGGGCATGGGCTATCTGCATTTGCTGAACCTGCCCTTGCAGCGCACCATTGGCGCCTGCATCACGGAAGCGATAGTGCCGCGCATCATCGGGCGCGATGCCACCGCCGTTGAAGCCATTTGGCGCGATCTTTGGCGCGCAACGCTGACGGGCGGGCGCGGCGGGGTTGCCATGATGGCGCAATCGGCGATTGACATTGCGCTTTGGGATATCCTCGGCAAAGCGGCCGGCCAGCCCTTGCATCGGCTTTGGGGGCATTATCGGTCGGAAATTCCCATCTATGGCAGCGGCTGTTTCCGAGGCGCGCGCGGCGATGGCATGATCGCGAAGGCCAAGCACTACATCGAACAGGGTTATCGCGCCATCAAGATGCAGGTCGCGCATATTGGTGATCTTAACACGGATTTGGACAATGTGCGGCGCATGCGCGAAGCCGTCGGCCCCGATATTGATATCATGATTGATGTGAATATGGGCTGGACTGCGGATATCGCCATCACCATGGGCCGCAAGTTTGAGGAATATGATATTTACTGGCTGGAAGAACCCGTGCTGGCCGATGATTACGCCGGCTATCTGCGCTGTGCGGAGGCGCTTGATATGCGCGTGGTGGGTGGGGAGACGCATTTCGGTCGCGCAGATTTGAAGCCTTTCCTGGAAAATCCACGCCTGCCCATTCTGCAGCCTGATCCGATGCGCGGCGGCATGACGGAGTTGCGCAAGATTGCGACTGTTGCCGATACCTGGGGCATCACCATCGCGCCGCATCTTTTCCCGGAATTGAATGTGCATCTGCTGGCGAGCATCCCGAATGGCATTTGGGCGGAGCAAATGGGGCTTTTGGATGATGTCTTCATCAGCCTGCCCAAAATCGCCAATGGCATGATCACCGCGCCGGAAACGCCGGGCCATGGGCTGGAATTCAAGCCGGAAGTGCTGAAGGATTTTGTGTTGAAATAAGGGTAGATTTGTCTGGTCGCATTTTCCGAGCCGCCAAGTGAAATCACTTGGCTTGAAAATGCTCTATCTGAAATCCCGGCTCGCGGGCAGCTTCGCCCGCGGCGGGCGGCGGTCATCCTGCGGGCGCATAACTTCGTCAGCCCGGCCCAGCGCGGCGGCGGCCCAAGCGCTGCCGGCTTCACGCAATAGCCCTTCCAGCAGATCGGAACGATCCACCAGGCGCCGCGCGATCACGTGAATGATCGGCACTTCGGCATGACGATCCTCTCGCTCCACCCGGCCTTCCACTTCCAAAAGCCGCGCGCCGCGCAAGGCTCGGCGGTCCCGCGCCGCAACATCGGTATAGACCACCAGATTGGCGGTGCCGTGCTCATCCTCAATGGTGATGAAAATCACGCCTTTGGCGGAACCGGGGCGTTGGCGCATCAGCACAAGCCCTGCCAGACGCAGCAAGCGTCCGGATTTCCAGGCCCGCAAATCGCGCGTGTCACGCAGCCCTTCGGCGCGGAGTTGCGCGCGCAACAGCGCCAGCGGGTGCCGCCCAAGCGTCAGGCCGAGTGCCGCGTAGTCCTGCACAATATGCTCGCCTTCATGTTCTATCGGCAGCAGCGGCGCGGCTTCGGGCAGGATAGGCGCTTCATCAGCCAAAGCCGCCCCCACGCCATCTCGCACAGCGAAAAGCGGCAAATCGCGCGGCGTGCCCCGCGCCCCGCGCGCGGCCCAGGCGGCATCGCGGCGCAGTACGCCGGGGAAGGCATTGGCGGCGGCGAGCGAACTCAGCGCACCTTGGGAAAGCCCAGCGCGCCATGCCAAATCCTCCACACTCACAAAGGGCGCGCCATTGCGCGCGGCGCGGGCGGCGAGCAGCGCTTCCGCATCGCGCGCGGCAAGCCCCGCCACCAGCCGCAAGCCAAGCCGCAGCGCAAGGCCACCGGTGCTGTCAGGCGCTTCTTCCAGGCTGCTATCCCAATCGCTGGCATTCACATCCACCGCGCGCACCACCACGCCGTGTTCCCGCGCATCGCGCATGATTTGCGCTGGGGCGTAAAATCCCATGGGCTGGCTGTTCAGCAACGCGCAGGCAAAAGCCGCCGGGTGATGGCGCTTCAACCAGGCCGAGGCATAGACCAGATGCGCGAAGCTCGCCGCATGGCTTTCGGGAAAGCCATAGCTGCCAAAGCCTTCGATTTGCGCGAAGACACGTTCCGCCAAATCCTGCGCGTAACCGCGCCTTGTCATGCCCGCCACCAGCTTTTCCTTATGGCGCGTCACCAAGCCCTGTTGGCGAAAGGTTGCCATGGCGCGGCGCAATTGATCCGCTTCTTCCGGCGTGAAGCCGGCAGCGACAATCGCAAGCCGCATTGCCTGTTCCTGAAATAACGGCACGCCCAAGGTGCGCCCCAGCACCTGGCGCAATTCATCTGGCGGACCAAAGGCAGGATCGGGCGCTGGGTATTCCACCGCTTCCAGCCCCTGCCGCCGGCGCAAATAAGGATGCACCATATCGCCCTGAATGGGGCCCGGGCGCACAATCGCCACCTGCACCACCAAATCATAAAAGGCGCGCGGTTTCAGCCGCGGCAGCATATTCATTTGCGCGCGGCTTTCCACCTGAAACACGCCGACGGAATCCGCGCGCCGCAGCATGGCGTAGGTTTCCGCACAATCGCGCGGCAGGTTTGCCAGGTTCAAGGCAAGGCGCCGATGCTGCGCCAGCAAATCAAATCCGCGCCGTAGGCAGGACAGCATCCCAAGCCCCAGCACATCCACCTTCATGATGCCGAGTGCATCAATATCATCCTTGTCCCATTCCAAAACGGTGCGGTCTTCCATCGCCGCCTGCGTCACCACCGCCAATTCCGTAAGCTTGCCGCGCGTGATGACAAAGCCGCCGACATGGGTTGCGGTATGGCGCGGGAAATCCTGCAATTCCTCAGCCAATTCCAGCGTCATCGCCAAGCGCGGATCGTTGATGTCAAAGCCTTCATCCTGCGCCAATTCGGCAAGACTCATCTCCCGCCCCGGTCCCCAGCCGGCCTTGGCCAGGCGCGCGGTGATGTCTTCACTGAGGCCCATCGCCTTGCCCACTTCACGAATGGCGCTGCGCGGGCGGTAGCGGATCAGCGTCGCACAAATCGCCGCGCGGTCGCGGCCATAGCGTTCATAGAGGTGCTGGATCACCTCCTCTCGCCGGTCATGTTCGAAATCAATGTCTATATCAGGCGGTTCGCCGCGGCTGGCGGAGACAAAACGCTCAAACAGCAAATCATGCTTTTCGGGATCAACGGCGGTGATGCCAAGCGCGTAGCAAATGGTGGAATTCGCCGCTGAACCGCGCCCCTGGCAGAGAATGCCGCGCGCGCGGGCGAAGCGAATAATCTCATGCACTGTCAGGAAATACGGCGCATAGCCAAGATCATTGATCAGGCGCATTTCATGGGCGATGCGCGCGGTAATGGCATCCGGCACCTGCATCGGCCAGCGCGCGGCGACAGCTTCGGCCACGCGCGCTTCCAGGCTTTGCTGTGCAGTGAGGCCCGGGTCCAGCACCTCATCCGGGTATTCGTAACGCAAATGATCCAGCGAAAAGCCGCGCGTGGTGGCCAATACATCAAGGCTTGCTTGCAGCGCATCCGGATAGCGCGCGAAAAGCCGCGCCATCT
Source organism: Pseudomonadota bacterium (assembly GCA_041174145.1). Lineage (GTDB taxonomy): Bacteria > Pseudomonadota > Alphaproteobacteria > Acetobacterales > Acetobacteraceae > Neoroseomonas. Next base: position 1,012 of record JBEDHL010000187.1, on the reverse strand, counting down.
CAGCGGGGGATTTCAAATGGCGTTCCGCATTGGGTTCCGCCGCCTGGCCCAAGGCATCCACACTGCAGCGCAGGCGAATGGCGCTCAATACATCCGCAAGGCGCCGCCGCGATGGCACATGGTAACGGATGTTGTTGGTGGCGAGCAGCCGCGCCCCGGTCGCCTCCGCCAGCGCCGCATGGCGCGCGAGTTCCGCCGCGTCATCACCCAGCAAAGGGCAGGCAGCAGCAATCAGCGGCGGCAGGGCAAGGCGCAGCCCGGCCAAGCAGCGCAAGGCTGCGGGCGCCACGGGCGGTATCGCCGCCACCACCTGCCCTTCCGCCGCATCACATAGCCCCGCAAAATCCAGCTTGCATTCGCTCTTGGGTGCGGCCATGCGCGCTGCCGAAAGCAAAGCGGTCAGCCGCCCATAAGCCGCGCGATCCGCAGGCCAGATCAGCCATTCCGCGCCATCTTCCAGCCGCAGCCGACAGCCCGGCGCGAAGGCCAGCCCCGCCGCCTTGGCCGCGCCATGGGCGCGCACCACGCCGGCCAGCCCATTGGTATCGCATAACCCGAAGCCGGCATGCCCCAGCGCTGCAGCCTGTTCCACCAATTCTTCCGGATGCGAAGCGCCATCCAGGAAAGAGAAATTGGACCGGGCCGCTACCTCCGCATAGCCGGGCGCATTCATGGCAAATCGCCCTGCACCACCCAGCGTCCGCCCGCATGGCAAAGCCAGAGCCTTTCGCCGGAAGCGAGTTGCACGCGGTGATAATCCCGCGCCGGCGGCAGCGCGCCGCCATGCCACCATTCCGCTTCCAGCCGTAACGGGCCTTCAGCGCGGGTCAGCGGGTAAAGCCGGCCACGCCAGTGCATCGCGGCGGGGGCGCCTTCGGCAAAGGCGGTCACTTGCACCGCTTCGGGCCGACGACGCAGCAGCACTGGTGCAGTGCGGCTACCCCAGCCGGGCGGGGTAGCGATGGGCGCTTCATGCGGGGGGGCAGCGCGCCATTGCCGTTCCGGCCAATGC
>JBEDHL010000186.1:0-69451 GCA_041174145.1 Pseudomonadota bacterium | reverse complement strand
ATCCTCCCTTTTTCTTGTTTTACGCTTTTCTTGTTTTACGCTGAAGGTTCGCGGTGCAATTCCACCACAATGCCTTCCTGCCCAGCCATGGCGGGATAACGACGCATCACTTCCGGATCATGGCCAGGCACGATGTGCTTGGGACTGGGGGCGAGTGCGCGCAGCTTGTCGAAACCTTCCAACATTTCGCCGATATGAAATGCCGTGGTGAAGGGCCGGCCCGCTTCCATATTTTCGTAGAAATGCGTCACATCGGAAGCCAGTACCACACGCCCGCGTGCGGTATTCACGCGCACGCATTGCAGCCCCATGGAATGCCCACCACAGGCATGCACGGTAATCCCTGGCGCCACTTCCGCATCGCCATTATGAAACACCACGCGTTCGGCGAAATTCATCCGCACCATGCCGACAACATCTTCAACTTCGAAGGAATGGCGGAGCTTTGGGTATTTCATGTAGCGGCCGGTTGCATATTGCATTTCCGGTTCCTGCAAATGGAACTTGGCCTTGGCAAATTTATGGAAACTGCCGACATGGTCATAATGCAGGTGGGAAATCACCACATCTTCAACCTTGTCAGGGTCCACGCCCAACAGCTTCAGGCTTTCAATCGGACAGCGCAGGTAATTGCGCTTGCGCTTGGCCGCCACTTCCGCCGTGAAGCCGGTATCAATGATCACCGCGCGGTCTTCATTCACCGCGGCCCAAACAAAGTAATCCATCGGCATCGGGGCATCATGCGGGTCGCCACCAATGAAATGTTCCGTGCGCTTGGCATCGCGCATGGCATAGCGCAGCGCATAGACGCGGTATTCGGGTTCACTCATGCCATTTGCTCCTGCCTTAAGGGTTCCATGCCAAGCGCTAGCCCCATCATGGAGGCATCGCGCAATACGGAAAGAAAATCGCCGGGCTGATTGGCATCTCCCACCACAGTGAAGGGAATGCCACTATCTTCCACCGCCGCCAACGCATCGAGATTCGGCAAAGCGCCGATGGCAGCAATCACATGTGTCACGCCTGCAATCTCTCGCGCCGCGCCATCTTCGGTGAAGTGCAGCACATCGCCAGTAAGACGCGCATCGCGTACCTTGGTGTGGAAGCTTGTGCCAACTTCGCGCAGCCTGATCATCAGATCAGTGCGGTTATTGCGCGCCATGGCGGGTGCGATGGCGGGCAGCGCTTCAAGAATTGAAATACGGCAGCCGCGCTGCACAAGCACATCGGCCACTTCCAGCCCGACAATACCACCACCAATCACCGCAATCCGCGCGCCATCCGGCACCAGGGTTGGATTCGCGATCACATCCCAGGCTTGCAGCGGCGCCGCACCGGGGAGCGCCAGTGGCCGAGGCTTGGCGCCGGTGGCCACCACCACATGATCCGGCGCGAAAGCCTTGATGGCATCGGTGGTTGCTGTCACGCCATAACGCACCGGCACGCCAAGTGCCTGCACCTGATCCCACCGCCAGGACCAGGCAGGGCGCACTTCTTCCTTATCCGGTGCCGCCACGGCCAGATGAATCTGCCCACCGGCACGCGCTGCCTTTTCCCAAATCTCCACCTGATGCCCGCGCGCCGCTGCCAGCCGCGCCACTTCGGCGCCCGCCAAGCCCGCGCCCAAAATCAAGACGCGCTGCTTCACCGGCGCCGGCGCAAATGGCCCATCAATGAATTCGGGGGCTTCCAATTCCGTGCCCAGCATCGGGTTCACTACGCAAGCAACATCGCGTTCCAGCGTCAGACGCTCAAAGCACACATTGCAGGAAATGCAGCCGCGAATGGCGACCTTACTTTCGCCAAACGCCTTGCGCGGCCAATGCGCATCCGCCGTCAGCGCGCGACCCAATGAGACATAATCCGCCGCGCCTGAGGCCAGCACCGCCTCAGCATCTTCCGGTGACAAGATACGCCCGGCGATAATGGTCGGGATCGTAACCGCATCCGTGATCGGCTTGGCATGGGGTTCCAGCGTGCGGCGCGGCATGGATGGCGGCTGGATGCAAAAGCGCGACAGCGCCGGGCTCTCATTCGTGCCGCCCGAAAGATCAAGCGCTGTGACCCCCGCGGCTTCCAACAGCTTGGCGAGTTCGACCATCTCCTCAATCGGGTAGCCATCATCGCAATATTCGGTGCAGGAAATTCGCACCCAAAGCGGGAAATCCGGCAGCGCATCCCGCAGCCGATGCACCGTTTCCAACAATAGCCGCGCACGATTTTCGAGCGACCCGCCATAGCGATCGCTGCGCTTATTGATCCGCTGCGTCAGGAATTGATGAAACAGATACCCATTGGCGGCATGCAATTCCACCGCATCATATCCCGCCTGCCACAAGCGCCTGGCTGCCGCGACGAAATCCTTCTGGATTTCGGTGATTTCCGCCTGGTCCAGCGGCCGCACCTCATCCCCCGTATTGGGATTGCGCCAGGGCGAAGGGCCGACGGGTTCCATATTCAGGACCATCCGGCGCAGTAGCGCGCCGCGATGATTGATCTGCCCCACCGTCACGCAATCATGCCGCTTGATCCCTTCCACCAGCCGCGCCAGGCCGGGAATGAAGCGATCATGATAAATCCACAGCGAATTATTATGCGCGCGCCCGCCGGCGCTGACTGCCATCGCTTCCGTCACGATGGCGGCAACCCCGCCCCTGGCGCGTTCTTCGTAATAGGCGCGGTCACGCTCGGTCGAAATCCCATCGCTGGTGCTGAAATTCGTGCCCATCGGCGCCATGATGAGCCGGTTTTTCATCCGGAGCGGCCCAATCCGCCCCGGCTGTTGCATCAGCAAACTCATCGCGTGTTACTGCGCCTTATCCGCGTCCAGAACGGCTTGCACGGCCGCCGGATCGCATTTGATCTGAACGCCCGCACGTTCCAATTGCAGCTTCATCGGCACACGGCTGTCCAGATTTTCCCAGCCGCGATTCAGCGCCTCATTCATTTCTTCCAGCGCCAAATTGCAGAACCGCATCGGCACATTCAATTCGCGGCCCATGGTCACCGCCAAAGTCACATCCTTATGCGCCAGCTTCAGCGCAAAGGCGGGCGGGTCGTATTTATCCACCAGGAATTGATCGGTAATGCGGTCAAAAGTGCGCTTGCGGCCCAAAGCGCCCTGGCGCACGGCTTTCCACAAATCCAGCGGATCCATCCCCGCCTTCACCCCCATGGAAAACACCTCGGCCATCGCAGTTTGAATCGCATAGCCGGCCATGTTGTGGACCAGCTTGGCGACGGTGGCCGTGCCAATCGGGCCAATATAGGCGGCCTGATCACCGAAGGCGTCCAGTACCTTCTTGTATTTGTCGAAAACTTCCTTGTCGCCGCCGACCCAAATCGCCAGCTTGCCGGTCTCCGCCCCCTTCGGCCCGCCGCTCACGGGTGCGTCAAAACCATAGGCGCCCTTGGTGGCGAGTGCTTCCGCCATGCGCTTCATCAGCGCCTGCGAATTGGTGGAAAGGTCGAAATAGGCGGCACCTTTTTGTACCCCGGCCAGAATGCCATCGGGGCCGAAAATCACCGGCTCCACTTCCTTGGGGCCGGGCAGAGAGGTGAAAATCACCTCACACTGTTCAGCCACAGCCTTGGGCGTTTCCGCCCAAGTGGCACCAGCGGCAAGCCGATTGGCACCAGCTTCGCGGCGGATATCATGCACCACCAGCTGATAGCCGGCCTTTTGCAGATTGGCGGCCATGAAGGCACCCATGGTGCCAAGGCCAATAAAACCTACCTTCATCGGTTCAGCCCTTCTTCGCCTTGTCCTGCGCTTCAAACACATCCACCGCGACATGCGCCGCGGTCATGGCGGAAGGCCAGCCGGAATACATCGAAAGATGCGTGATGATTTCGGAAATTTCCTCACGCGAAAGCCCATTGGTCAGGCCGCGCCCGATATGGCTGTTCAATTGTTCCTGCCAGCCCAAAGCAACCAACGCGGCAATCGTCACCATGGAACGGTCGCGCTTATTGAGCTGCGGGCGTTCCCAAACATCGCCATAAACATATTGGTGGGTCATCTCCACCAGCTTCGGGAAATCAGGATTGATGCGGTCGCGGCGTGCGGAAGGCGGGGCTGCCATGGGAAGTCTCCTCATTAGGTGTCGCACAGCACCAGCAGAGGCTGCCCATGCATGGCCCGGCGCATGTCACGCCGAAGCCCGGACCTTCCCCCACTTCTTCTGTGTTGCGCGTATCCTGCGACCAGTATCGCCGCGCCGCAAGCCGGGCCTATGAGGTCAGGCTGCGCCGGGCCAGATCAAGCGCCGCCGCCACGGTTGCCGCACGCACCGCCGCGCGGTCACCGGGGAAGACATGGCGTTCCACCAGCGTCGCCGCGCCATCGCGCGCACAACCGAGAAACACCAAGCCCACCGGCTTGCCTGGCGTCGCCCCACCCGGCCCAGCAATGCCGGTACAGGAAAGCGCCAGCGATACACCAGCTTGCTCACGCGCCCCTTCGGCCATTTCACGCGCCACTTCTGCACTGACAGCGCCGTACTGCACCAAGCTTTCCGCGCGTACGCCAAGCATTTTCTGCTTCGCGTCATTGGAATAGGTCACGAAGCCCGCCATGACGACGGAAGAGGAACCCGCAATGGCCGTGACTGCGGCGGCAATCAAGCCGCCGGTGCAGGATTCGGCGGTAGCCAGCGTCATCGCCTTGGAATCCATCAGCGCCAGCAAGCCGCGCGCCTGTTCAAATGTGGCCTCAGGCAACATGGGTCAGATCACTCCTGGCAATAAGGGGCGCGCCAGGATGAGTGCCGCCGCCACCAAAGCGCCGGCCACAATATCATCCAGCATTACGCCAAGCGCGCCCTTTTGCTGATCCGCCCAGGAAATCGGCCAGGGCTTGAAAATATCAAAAATACGAAACAGGCCGAAAGCGATCAGCACGCCCCAGATGCTCGCCTCGGCGGTCAGGCCGGCCAGCGCGATCAGCATCCCCGCAGCCTCATCCACCACAATCCAGCCGGGGTCTTCATCCGGCGCATCGCGCAACACTTCGCGTGTCGCGAAAAAGCCAAGCAGCGTGACCAGCAGCCCAAGCAACAGCGCGATCACCGGCCCAAAAACCACTAAAGGCAGCACCACCAAAGACCCCCAAGTGCCGGGCGCCGGTTTCAGGCGGCCAATGCCGGCAAGTGTGGCGACGAATAGGGCGGGATTCATGGGTTCACCTGGCGCTGGCAAGCCAACCCGCCATGGGGTGCGGTGCGGTCATCGGCGGGGTCTGTCGCGCGCGATAAATCACCGCCCCTTCAACAATGCGCTGTGCATAATTACGCGTTTCGGTGAAGGGAATCATTTCCATCCAATCCAGCCAATCGCGTTCCCCGCGCCTGGGATCGCCATAGGTGCCAAGCCATTCATCCACCCGCCGCGGCCCAGCATTATAGGCCGCCGCCGCCAGCACGAGTGATCCTTCAAACCGCCCAAGCATTTCATCCAAATAGGCCGCGCCCAGTCTGATATTGGCTTGCGGATCGCCAGTCAGCATTTCCACGCGGTAATTCATGCCAATCCGGCGCGCGACAAGCTGCGCGGTGGAAGGCAGCAATTGCATCAAGCCGCGCGCATTGGCGCTGCTGACTGCTTCGGTATCGAAATTACTTTCCTGCCGGGTGATGGAATAGATGAAGGCCGGTTCGGGCGAGGCTACGGGCGGGCGGAAAGGTGTGGGCCAGCCTTCCGGCAGCAAAACATCGCCTTCAATCGCCGCGCGCCGCGCCACCCAAACCGCATTATCGGGCCGCCCAATATGGTTCGCCAAACGCGCGGCCAGCAAGCGGTCTTGTGGGTCAGGCGCAAGCGCCTGCAGGCGCAACAGGAAAGCCCGCGTGCGGCGCGTATCGCCAAGCGCGGCCAGCATGGTCACCACGCGCGCCAATTCGCGTTGCGCGAATTGCTGCGCCCGCGCCGGATCAATTGCTGGGGTTTGCAGCGCGCGCAACCGCGCATCCAAGGCTTCCTGGCTTTCCCCCATGGTCAGGGCAGCAAGCTGGCCATAAAACGCCGTCGGCAATTGCGCGGCGGCGCCATAGCGTTCCCGCGCGGCACCATTCTGGCCACGGGCAGCCAATGCCCTGCCTTCCCAATAAAACGCGCGTGCGCGGGTGATGACGGAACGGCTTCCCTCCGTCATCGCTGCGAAATGCCGTTGCGCCAAAGCGGGGTCATTCAAAAAGCGCAGCGCGATGAAGCCCGCCAAAAACTCTGCCTCTATGCGCCCTTCGCTTCCCATGGGCTGGCCATGATGTGCCGCAATCCGATGAGCATCCCGTGGATTGTTCAAGCGCAACAATTTGCGCGCCAGTATCTGCCTTTCGGCCCAGATGGCGCGGGCAATTTCCGGGTCCAGATCCGCCTGGAAGGGTTCAGCGATATTCCAACTCGCGACCGCATCTGCATCCTGATCGTGCCGGCGCAACACACGCGCCTTTTCATAGGCCCAGCCCAAATCAAGTGGGCGTTGGGGCAGATAGGCCGCGCCAGCTTCACCCGACAGGGCAAAACGGATGCGCCCGGCATTCAGCCGCGCGCCGGTCAGCCTTTCAAGCGCGCGTTGGGCGCCTGGCAGATCGCGGGCGAAATACAGCCGATCAAAGCGCTGGGCATGATCATCCGCTGTCAGTAAGCGGCCGAATTGTTCAAGAATGCGCGCCTCAGCCGCAGCATCGCCCGGTGCATCCAGCCAGGCGCGGCGTAGCACCGCCGCAACATCCTGGCCACGCCCTGCTCGGCTCAATGCCTCTGCGTAGCGCAGTGCAGCGGCAAGGCTGCGCGGCGGGAAGGTAGCGAAATGCCCCAAAGCCAGCGCATCATCGCCGGCACCGCCAAAGCCAACCTCCGCACGGCGTGCAATCGTATCAGCCATCGGCCAATCGGGATTATTGCGGAGAAAGGCCACCAGTTCTGCCGTAGTCGCGGGGGCATTGCGTTGGGTCAGGCGGATCCATTGCACCAGCTTTGCCACCAAAGGATCAGCGGCGGCGGCATAGCTATCCGCCTCAGCCCAGCGCCCGGCATTGGCAGCATTGAGTGCGGATTTACCCGCCGCCAAGCGGGATGCCGGGGTGGACGGCGCCTGCGCCAGCGCCGCGGTAGGAAGCAGCAACGCGGCCTGAAGAAAGACGCGGCGCATGGCCATGATGCAGCTAAACCCCAAGCCTTACCCGCGCGCCGTGGCGCGTCTCGGCAGGCAGACAGAAGGCGGCAAGGCCCGGCGCAATATCAGCGGGCTGCGCAAGCTTCGTCTGATCCTCACCGGGATAGGCGGCAGCGCGCAGCTTTGTCGCTACCCGGCCCGGATCCACGAGATTGACGCGGAGTGGCGTACTCTCCACCTCGGTCGCCCAGGTTGCCACCAGATGTTCCATGCCTGCCTTGGCCGCACCATACATCCCCCAATAGGGGCGCGGATTTTGCGCCGCGCCGGTCGTGAGGAATACCGCCCGCCCCGCATCGGAAGCGCGCAAGGGTGGATCGCAACTGCGGATCAGGCGCCAGCTTGCCGTCAGGTTCACCGCCATCACTTCCGCCCAGTCGCGCGGGTCAATATGGGCAACTGGCGTAAGCTTGTTCAGCGCGCCCGCATTATGCACCAGAATATCCAGCCGGCCGAAGCGCTGCACGATCGAAGGGCCGATCATATCGATATCTTTTTCGGCCTTCTGCAAATCAAACGGCAGAAGCGTTGGGGGCTTGCCGCCGGCAGCGCGGATCGCGTCATCCACTTCTTCAAGCCCGCCCTGGGTGCGCGCCACCAACACGCATTGTGCGCCAAGCTTGGCCAATTCCAGCGCCAGTGCCGCGCCTATACCGCGTGACGCGCCAGTGATCAGCGCGACCCGGCCTTCAAGTAACGCCATGCTCACTGCCCCGCCGGTTGCAGCAAGGAAAGCTGCCGGTCTGAATTATCGGTCCAATCCGTCAGCGGAATCGCGTATTCGCCGGTGAAGCAGGCATCGCAGAAATGCGGCTTGGCGGCATCACGCCCCGGCTTGCCCAAGGCGCGATAAAGCCCATCCAGCGAAATAAAAGCCAGACTATCCACGCCAATGATGCGCGCCATCTCCGCCAGATCATGCTTGGCGGCCATCAGATGCGCGCGTTCCGGCGTATCAATTCCATAATAGCAGGAATGCGTCGTGGGGGGGGAGGAGATGCGCATATGCACTTCCGTCGCGCCCGCCTGGCGCACCATTTCCACGATCTTGCGGCTGGTGGTGCCGCGCACGATGGAATCATCCACCAGTACCACGCGCTTGCCCTGTAACATCGCACGATTGGCACTGTGCTTCAGCTTCACACCCAAATTGCGGATCTGGTCCGTCGGTTCAATGAAGGTACGCCCGACATAATGATTGCGAATAATGCCGAGTTCGAAGGGAATGCCTGATTCCACCGCATACCCCATCGCCGCCGGCACGCCGGAATCAGGCACGGGCACAATCAAATCCGCGGGAACGCCGCTTTCACGCGCCAATTCCGCGCCAATGCGCTTGCGCGTTTCATAAACCGGCGTGCCTTCCATGACGCTGTCTGGCCGCGCGAAATAGATATATTCAAAAATACAAAAGCGGCTTTCGGTGCGGCTGAAGGGCTTGATGCTGCGCAAGCCGTTATCGTCAATCACCACCAATTCGCCGGCTTCGATATCGCGCACGAATTCCGCACCCACAATATCCAAAGCGCAGGTTTCGGATGCCAAAACCAGCCCGCCATTGGGCAGGCGCCCCAGCACCAAAGGCCGCACGCCCAGCGGATCACGCGCGCCAATCAGCGCGCCATTATGCAAGGCCACCAGTGAATAGGCACCCTGTACCTGCTTCAGCGCATCAATCAGCCGATCCACCACAGTGGAATAAAGGCTGATCGCGATCAGATGAATGAAAACTTCCGAATCTGTCGTGCTTTGGAAAAGGCAACCGCGGCGCACCAAGGCACGCTTCAGCGCATAGGCATTGGTCAGATTGCCATTATGCGCCACCGCAAAACCACCAAATTCGAAATCGGCATAAAGCGGCTGCACATTACGAAGCGCCGTCTCACCCGTGGTGGCGTAGCGATTATGCCCCACCGCATGGGCGCCACGTAGTGAAGCGATGATTTTCGCCTCACCGAAATTATCGCCAACCAGGCCAAGCCCCTTATGGGCATGAAACAAGCCGGCTTCATCCAGCGTGACAATACCGGCCGCTTCCTGACCGCGATGCTGCAGCGCATGCAGGCCAAGCGCGGTCAGCGCCGCGGCATCGCCGCCATTCCACACGCCGAACACGCCGCATTCCTCATGCGGCTTGTCATCATCGAATTGCGCGACACGCGGCATGGGCAACCTCAATTCCGGCTGCGCGCAGGTGGGCGCAGCAATTCTTCAACAGTAGGGGAACGCGGCAAGGGCGGTTCATTCAAGCGCGGGCGATATTCCGCCGGCATGGCTTCCACCAGCAGATTGGCCCCTTGCGACAGCAGCGGCAGGGACCGCGCTTCCAAAACGGGTTCCGGCCAGCGATCGCCAGGCAGCAGCAAACCCGCGACGATATAGGTCACCACAAGCAAGAACGCGCCGCGCGCCGCGCCGAATACCAGCCCAAGCACGCGGTCAATGCCGCCCAGGGCGGAATCCTGCACACGATCCGCCACCGCATTGATCATCAGCTTGAAGATCACCAGCGCGACCAGGAACACAATGCCGGCGCCAATGGCCTCAGCCAGCCAAGCCGGCGTGAAATAAGGCTCCAGAAAGGGCAGCAGTTCTTTGCGCGCCAGCAGGGCCACCACAGCCGCGCCAATCCAGCCCGCCACGCCCAGCGCTTCACGCACCAGGCCATGGAAAAAGGCGAGGATGGCTGACAGGGCAATCACCCCCAGCAGAATGGCATCAACCCAATTCATGTCTGGCCCCTATAGCCCTGGCTGGGCTGCGCGTCACGCCTTGCTCTTGGACGACAGGGTCTTTTCGGCAAACCGTGCCACCAGATCAGCCAAATGGCCGATTTCCGAAAGCCCCAGCCCGTCTGGCGCCGCCGCCGTGCGGCCCCCACGGGCGATGCGGCGCGGCAGGGTGGCGGCGGAAAAACCCAACTTCGCCGCTTCCCTGAGGCGCGAGTCAGCCTGGGAAACTTGCCGCACCTCTCCCGAAAGCCCGACCTCACCGAAATAAACCGCGCCGGAATCAGTGGGCCTGTCGGTCGCGGCCGAAACCAGCGCCGCCGCCACCGCCAAATCCGCTGCCGGTTCAGTGATGCGCAGGCCACCCGCGATATTCAAATAGACATCATTCTGGCCAAGACTCATCCCGCAACGCGCTTCCAGCACCGCCAGCAGCATGGAAAGCCGCCCGGAATCCCAGCCCACCACCTGCCGTCGCGGCGACCCGCCGGAGGATGGCGACAGCAGCGCCTGGATTTCGACCAGCACCGGCCGCGTGCCTTCAATGCCGGCAAATACCGCCGAGCCCGAAACATTGCCCCGCCGTTCCGCCAAAAACAGCGCCGATGGATTGGCGACTTCGACCAAGCCGCGATCGGTCATTTCGAACACGCCGATTTCATCCGTCGCGCCAAAGCGGTTCTTCACCGCGCGCAGGATGCGAAATTGATGGCCGCGATCACCTTCAAAATACAGCGTCGCATCCACCATATGTTCCAGCACGCGCGGGCCGGCGAGCGTGCCTTCCTTGGTCACATGCCCCACCAACACCAGGGCAAAGCCGCGCGATTTCGCAAGGCGGATCAGCTCCGCCGCACAAGCGCGCACCTGCGCCACCGTGCCCGGCGCGGAATCCAGCGCATCCAGCCACACGGTCTGGATGGAATCCATCACCACCAGCGCGGCGTCGCTTTCCTGTTCCAAGCTGGCGCCAATATCGCGCAGTGCCGAGGCGGCGGCCAATTCCATCGGGCTATCGGAAAGCCCAAGCCGCGCGGCGCGGAGCCTGACCTGCTCCACCGCCTCTTCGCCCGAAATATACAGAACGCGCCGCCCGCCAGATGCCAAACGCGCCGCCGCCTGCAACAAAATAGTGGATTTGCCGATGCCGGGGTCGCCCCCCACCAGCACAGCAGAGGCCGGCACGAAGCCGCCGCCCAAAACGCGGTCCAGTTCCGCAATGCCGGTCACGATGCGCGGCGGGGGCGCGGATTCCCCCTTCAGCCCAACAAATTCAACGCGGCGCCCGCCGGCGGTTTTGGCGGCAGGGCCAGGGCCGCGCGGGGCGGTGGTTTCCTCGATCAGCGTATTCCATTCGCCACAGGCATCGCAGCGCCCCTGCCATTTGGGGCTGAATGCCCCGCAGGCTTGGCAGACAAAGCGGCTGCGATCCTTGGCCATTCAGGCGCGCACCCGGATCAGATGATCTTGGTGCGGATTTCGCCCACGCCCTCAACAAAGCCTTCCAGCAGATCGCCGCGCACCACGGCGGCAACGCCTTCCGGCGTGCCGGTCATGATCAGATCGCCGGGGGCCAATTCCACCAATTCGGACAAATTGGCGATCACTTCCGGGACGGACCAGATCAGCTTGGAAAGATCAGAGGTCTGCGTGACCTTGCCATTCACCTTGAGCTCAATCTTGCCCTTGGAGGGATCGATCCCGGCGGCGGGCACCAGCAGGCCCATGGGGGCGGATTTGTCGAAGCCCTTGCCCATATCCCAGGGGCGGCCGGTCTTTTTCGCCTCATTCTGGATGTCGCGGCGGGTCATATCCAAGCCGGCGCAATAGCCCCAAACATGGGAAAGCGCATCCGCCACCGAAATATCGCGCCCGCCGCGCCCGATGGCGACGACCAATTCCATTTCATGATGCAGCGATTTGGTCACGGACGGGTAGGGCATATCCGCGCCATTGATCACCACGGAATCCGCCGGCTTGGCGAAATAAAAGGGCGGTTCGCGGGTTGGGTCGCTGCCCATTTCAATCGCGTGTTCGGCGTAATTGCGGCCCACGCAAAAAATCCTGCGCACCGGGAAAAGCGCGTCACTGCCCTTGATCGGCAGTGCGGCCACAGGCGGGGGCGGGAAGACATAGGAAACCATCTTGCAAAGCTCCTTCAGACCATTGGCGCCGCTATAGCCCTTGCCGCGGCATGCCGGAAGACTGGACCAACGCTTTGCACGCTATGGTAGCAGCGTGCCGCATCCCATTGGCGCGCCATGATTCACCAAAAAACAAAAACGCCCGGTCAGGGGGGTGACCGGGCGCTACTTTGTATTTTCCGATCGGAAAGGTCGGGCGAGCCGGCAGGGGAAGCCGGATCGCGACCGTCGGCAAATCACCGCCGACAGCTAAGTATCTAGAACAATTGAGGGAAAAAGGGAAGCCCCAAAGCTGACACAGCTTGGTGAAGATTATGTTTTATTCTGCTGCGGCCGCCAGCTTTGCCCCGGCATGTTGGGCGGCGGCGCGGCCAAAGGCCTCAAAAATCGCGCGGCTATCGTCATCCTTTTCCCAATCATATTCCGGGTGCCATTGCACGCCCAGCGCGAAACCGCGCGCCCCTTCCACACGGACCGCTTCAATGGTGCCATCTGGTGCCCAGGCCTCAGCGACCAGGCGCGGCGCCAAGCGTTGCACTGCCTGATTATGCAGCGAATTCACCGCCAACTGCGCCGCTGCGCGGGAGGGCGCGGTAAGGGTCGCGGCCAAGGCGCCAGCACCATCAATACGCACAAGATGCGCCTTTCCTGTGCGCACCAGGGGAATTTTCTGATCCGATGGCGTGGAATGATCCATCCGCCCCGGCAAATCTTGCACGCGCTGATCCAGGCTGCCGCCCAGCGCCACATTCAATTCCTGCATGCCGCGACAAATCGCGAGCAAAGGCACCCCCGCCGCAATGGCGGCACGGATCAGGGGCAGGGTGGTGGCATCGCGCTGCTGATCTTCCGGCGTGCCCTCGGCATGGGGCGGGCCATCATAATGGCCAGGCCAGACATTGGACCGGCTGCCGGTCAGGATCAGGCCATTGATATGGGCCAGATAATCCTGCGCCGCTTCTTCGCCCGCCGCCGGTAGCAGCACCGGGGTGCCGCCCATCGGGCCGCGCACCACGCGCACATAGCTGTCAGACGCCGCGTGATTGGGCGTGCCGAAAATGCCGAAGGGCTTAATGCAGCAGGAAATGCCGATCAGTGGTCTCATGGGATGTTACATTTCCGCGACACCGTGGCGGGATCAAGGCGATTCGGTTGAATCGTGAGGATTTTTTACGTCGTTCCCGGGTTTCACGGAGAATACCCGTCAACCAGCACCACTTGGCTATCCGTGCTTTCAATCCGCAGTTTCAGAAGCGGCGCATATTCCGGGCTGAAATAGAAGGCGCGGGCAGCATCCAGGCTGGGGAATTCCAGCACCACCATACGGTTGAAGCCTTCGGCATTTTCAAGCTTTTCCATCGTGCCACCACGCACAGCATAGCGCCCGCCATATTGCGAGATCACCGCCGGAACGCCGGCGCGATAACGTTCAAAACCCTCAGGGTCAGTGACTTTGACGTTGGCGATCAGGTAACCGGGCATGGTGTTCTCCTTCAGGTTAGTGGCGGCGCCAGCCAGCGCTGAAAGCCGGGCCTTTCGCCAAGTTTGGCATACCAGCACACCAAGGTGGGGAATTCCGGCATCCCGGGCAGGCGCACTTCGGGGCCAAACCAGCGCCGCGCGTAACAGGCAAGCACGATATCGGCGATGGTCATATTCGCGCCATCCAAATACGGCCCGCCATGCTTGCTGATCCAATGGTCAAGAATGGCCCAGCATTCGCCCGCTGCCTTCGCCGCCGCTTCAATCTGCGCCATGTCGCGCTTCTCAGGCGGGGTGCGCACCAGACCCCAGAACAGGTTGCGCTCAGCGGGGCCAAGAGTTGAAAGCTGCCAATCCATCCAGCGATCCGCCGAAGCGCGCGCCGCTGGTGCCGCCGGGTAAAGCGGGCTTTGATATTTCATTGCCAAATAGCGCAGCACGCTATTCGATTCCCACAGGATGAAATCGCCATCTTCCAGGGTTGGCACGCGGCCATTCGGGTTCATGGCGCGGTAATCCGCATCATTCACCCGGCCATGCTCCATGCCGGCATCCACGCGGTCATAAGCCTGCCCGAGTTCGTCGAGCATCCACAGCACCTTCTTCACATTGATGGAATTGGTGCGGCCCCAAAGCTTCAGCATCTCAATGCCTTTTCGCTTCAATCGCGTCCCAGATGGCGCGTTCCAGATAAACACCATCAAACCGCGCCAATTCCTGCAGGCCGGTCGGGCTGGTGACGTTGATTTCGGTCAGATAGCCGCCAATCACGTCAATGCCCACAAAAATCATCCCGCGCGCCTTCAATTCCGGGCCGATCCGCGCGCAGATTTCCTTCTCTCGCTCGGTCAGCTTGGTCGGTTCTGGGCGGCCACCGACATGCATATTGGACCGCGCTTCACCCGCCGCCGGCACGCGGTTGATGCCGCCCATGGCCACACCATCCACCAGGATGATGCGCTTATCGCCCTCCCGCACGGCGGGCAGGTATTGCTGGATCATCAGCGGTTCACGGGATCGTTCCGTGAACAACTCCACCAGCGCATTCATGTTGGGATCATCGGCGCGAAGGTGAAACACGCCTGCGCCGCCATTGCCGAATAACGGCTTCACGATGATGTCACCATGTTCCGCCCGGAAGGCCGCGATGCGGCGCCGATCCGCGGTCACCAACGTGGCCGGCATCAAATCCGGGAAATGCGTGACGAACAGCTTTTCCGGTGCATTGCGCACCTGGGCCGGGTCATTCACCACCAGCGTCTTGGGGTGGATATGTTCCAGGATATGGGTTGCCGTGATGTAGCCCATGTCAAAGGGCGGGTCCTGGCGCATCAGCACCACATCGGCATCGCGGCCAAGGTCCAGTTCAACCTCAGCGCCGAAGGTAAAGTGGTTGCCATATTCGCGCCGGAGGGTGATGGGCCGCGCCCAGGCGGTCACGCGCCCGCCGCGCAGCGCCAAATCCCGCACATGATAGTGCCAAAGCTTATGGCCGCGCGCTTGCGCTTCCAGCATCAGGGCGAAGGTTGAATCGCCATCAATATTGATGGTTTCAATCGGGTCCATCTGGACCGCAACGCGTAGCGAAGTGCTCATGCCATTTATCCTGCTTCTGGCCAGTCGGGGTGTTTGAAGCCGAGTTTGGGCCGGCGCGCCAGCCCAGGGCCAGCCCGGGGCCAGGCAGGCTCAATCCGGGTCAGCGGCCAAAAGGCCCTTAGTATCTTATTGCCTTTCCCCCAATGGCCTGTCTAACCTCCCTCCCGCGATTTCACGGTTGCCACTCAAGGCCCGGACAAAACGGAGGAGAGAACGTTCATGGCAAGTTTCAAAAGGCGCGATCTATTGCTTTCTGGCGCCGGGGTAGCGGCGGCCGGGGTGCTGGCAGCACCCATGGTCCATGCCCAAGGTAGCGCCGGCACGCTGCGCTGCGGCTTCTGGGACCATTGGGTGCCCGCCGGCAATGGCGCGCTGCGCGAACTTTGCGCCGAATGGGGCGAAAAGAACCGCGTCAATGTGCAGATTGATTTCATTACCTCGGTCGGCAACCAGAACCTGCTGACCATCGCCGCCCAGGCGCAAAGCCGT
The DNA here is from genome assembly GCA_041174145.1 of Pseudomonadota bacterium. Taxonomy (GTDB): domain Bacteria; phylum Pseudomonadota; class Alphaproteobacteria; order Acetobacterales; family Acetobacteraceae; genus Neoroseomonas. The sequence continues at coordinate 53,837 of JBEDHL010000186.1, read as the reverse complement.
TCAGGCCATGACATTCTTTCCTTCCCCACCTGGGAACCGGCGTCCAAGGCTGAATTGCTGGAACCGGTGGATGACGTGATGGGTCGGCTGACCCAAAAATATGGCGCGGTGAATGCGGCGGCTGAATATCTGGGCAAGGTGAAGGGCAAATGGGTCGCCATTCCGGCGGTTTCCGGCACGCAAATGAAGCCCGCCTGCGTACGGTTCGACCTGCTGAAGCAGCATGCCGGCATCGATATCCGCGAAATGTGGCCCGCCGAAAACAAGCCCGGCCCGGGCGCTGACCGCTGGAATTGGGACACCTTCCTGATGGCGGCCGAAAAATGCCACGCGGCCGGCGTTCCCTTCGGGCTGCCGATGGGATCTTTCACCGATGCCGTGGATGCCACAGGCGCCATCTTCGCGTCCTTCGGCGCCAGTGTGATGGACGACAAGGGCAATGTGACCGTGCGGGGCAACGCCAAGCTGCGCACCGCCGTTGAATATTTGGTCCGCCTGTCCCGCTTCCTGCCGAATGATGTCTGGGCGTGGGATGATGCTTCCAATAACCGCGCGCTGATTTCCGGCCGTTCCGCGCTGATCTTCAACCCGCCTTCTGCCTGGGCGGTGGCGAAGCGTGACAACCCGCAGGTTTCAGAAAACTGCTGGACCGTGCCGATGCCCGCCGGGCCGGAAGGGCGCTTCACGCCTTACCTGCCGTATTTCTGGGGCATTTGGTCCTTCAGCCGCAACAAGACCGCGGCCAAGGGGCTGCTGGAATTCCTTTCCGAACGCACCAGCGCCGAACGCCAGACCACGACTTCCAACGGCTATGACATCCCGCCCTTCCTGAGCATGAGCGATTTCCCGATTTGGGAAAATGAAGGGCCGCCGAAGGGGACCGTGTTCAACTACCCGCAAAAGGCGCACCATAATGCGCGTACCAGCGTGGCCTTCGCGCCGGCACCGGCGGAATTCGCGGTGCAAGCCTATACCAATGCACTGAATACCAAGGTCGTTGCGCGCATCGCCCAGGCGGGTGAAAGCGTTGATCAGGCGCTGAACTGGCTTGAGCGTGAATTGAACGTCATCCGTCGCGGTGGCTAAATAAGTGCCTATGGCGGGCGGCCCTAGATCAGGGGCCGCCCGTTTTATAACGAATAAATTGGGGGATCAGAGGAAGGATGGCTTCCGCCACGTCGACCATTGGCGCGGATCAGGCGCGCGTTGGGTCTTTGCAACGCTTTGCACGCCGGCGATCCTCGATCGCATTCCTGATGGCTTTGCCACTTCTGATCGTGGTGGGGGGGCTGATCGCCTACCCGGCCGCTTTCGGGATTTATCTCTCCATGCTGAACCGGCGGATGACCGCCTTTATTGGCTTTGGCAATTACGAGATTCTGTTTGAATCCGACACCTTCTGGGATGTCGTGTTCCAATCCTGTTTTTTTGCCATTACAGCAGTCCTGCTCAAGGCGCTGATCGGCTTCTGGCTTGCCCATATGCTGCATGGCATCCCCGATAAGGGGCAGCGCAAATGGCGCGGCATGTTGCTGGTGCCTTGGGTTATCCCGCCTGCGCTTTCGACACTTGGCTGGTGGTGGATGTTTGATCCTTCCTATTCATCCATCAACTGGCTGCTTTCCATCATTTCGGTGCCGGAAATCCCCTGGCTGGGGCAGCCCTGGTGGGCGCGTATTTCCATCATCATCGTCAATGTCTGGATCGGTGCGCCCTTCTTCATGATCATGTATTTGGCCGCGCTGAAATCCGTGCCGGAGCAGCTTTATGAAGCAGCGGCGATTGATGGCGCGACAGGCTGGCAAAGGCTGCGGTATGTGACCATCCCCATGATGGCAAACATCATTTCCATCACGGTGCTGTTCAGCCTGATCGTCACCTTCGCCAATTACGACATTGTGCGCGTGCTCACCAATGGCGGACCGCGGGATCTGACGCATGTATTCGCATCCTACGCGTTCCAAGTGGGCATTCTGGCCGGGAATATTCCGCGCGGCGCGGCGGTATCACTTTTCATGATGCCGGTTCTGGCTATTTGCGCCTTTTTCGTTCTGCGCGGCGTCACCCGGCGTAATAAGGAGCAGATGTGATGTCGGCGACCTCTGCGAACCGCGACCTCCCAAATATCTACCACAAAGCGGGCAGCTTGCGCGCCGAACGGCGCTGGGCACTCTGGTCGGCCTATGCCTCTTTGTCGGTGGCGGCGCTTATTTTTCTCGCTCCGCCTTTTTACATGCTGATCACCAGCTTCAAGACCAGTGGTGAAATCGCCAATATGTCCGGCAATCCTTGGATCGTCCGTGACCCGACGCTGGAAAATTACTGGGCGATCCTGGAAAATCCGCTTTTCCTGAAGTTCTTCATCAATAGCGCCATTGTCACGACCTGCGTCGTGGCGCTGACCATGGTGATTTCAGTGCTTGCCGCCTTTGCGCTGGCGCGGATGCGGTTCTGGGGTAGCCAGGTTTTGGCGACCGGTGTGTTCCTCACCTACCTCGTGCCAGATACGCTACTGTTCATTCCGCTCTATCAGATTGTCGGCGGGCTTGGGTTGCTCAACTCTGTTTGGGGCTTGATCCTGGTCTACCCGACGCTGACCGTGCCTTTCTGCACCTGGATCATGATTGGCTATTTTGCATCCATTCCCAAGGAGTTGGATGAGGCGGCGCTGATTGATGGCGCCACTTGGCCGCAAATGCTGATCAAGATCTTCATCCCGGTGGCACTGCCCGGAATTATCGCGGCGACGATTTTCGCCTTCACGGTTTCCTGGGCGGCCTTTGTTTATCCCACCGCCTTCGTCACCACACCGGACCAGATGCCGCTCACCATCGGGGTTGTATCCCAATTGGTGCGTGCGGATACCTTCGCTTGGGGGCAGATCATGGCGGGTGCGCTAATGGCAGCATTGCCGCCCGTGATCATCTACGCCTTCCTCATGGATTATTACATCGCTGGCCTGACCGCCGGCGCGACCAAGGGTTGATCGAAAATGGCTCAGGTTTCGCTTCGCAAAATCGTCAAAGCCTATGAAGGCGGCGTTCAGGCGGTAAAAGGCATTGACCTTGAAATCGCCGATCATGAATTCGTCGTGCTGGTCGGGCCTTCGGGCTGCGGCAAATCCACCACGCTCCGCATGATTGCGGGGCTGGAGGAAATCACCTCGGGCGAAATCGCGATTGGCGGCACGGTGGTGAATGACATCCCGCCGCGCGACCGCGACATCGCCATGGTGTTCCAGAATTACGCGCTTTATCCGCATATGAGCGTCTATGATAATATGGCTTTTGGCCTGATGCTCAGGAAATTCCCGAAGGCGGAAATTGATCGGCGAGTGACCGAAGCCGCGCGTATTCTGGATATTACGCCGCTGCTCGAACGCAAGCCCAAGGCGCTTTCCGGTGGTCAGCGCCAGCGCGTTGCCATGGGCCGCGCCATTGTGCGCGACCCGAAAGTGTTCCTGTTCGATGAGCCGCTTTCCAATCTGGATGCCAAGCTGCGCGTACAAATGCGCACCGAAATCAAGAAGGTGCATCAGACGGTGAATACCACCACCGTCTATGTGACGCATGATCAGGTGGAAGCCATGACCTTGGCGGACCGCGTGGTGGTGATGAATCACGGCATCATTGAACAGGTTGGGCCGCCGCAGGAATTGTACCACAATCCCGCGACGAAATTCGTGGCGGGCTTCATTGGCAGCCCTTCGATGAATTTCATCCCGGCGAAGGTGGAACAGGCGTCAGGCGCGCTCCGCCTGCATTTGCCGCATGATATTGTGCTGAATGTGCCGGCATCCCGCACCGCGCGCTATCAGGCGCATGTCGGTAAAAACGTGCTGTTCGGCATCCGCCCGGAACACCTGACGGATGACAAGCCCACGGATAAATCCAACACCGCGCCCGTCACGCTGAAGCCGGAAGTGATCGAGCCTATGGGCATGGAAACGCTGGTGCATTTCAAGCTTGATGGCACGGAAGTCTCCGCGCGGCTTGACCCCGCCACCCCGGCTGCCGTTGGCGCGCCGCTGTCACTGATTGCGCATATGGATCAGATGCATCTGATTGATCCCACCACCGATAAGGTCCTGTGATGAAACGTCTTGAAGGAAAAACCGCCTGGGTCACCGGCGCGGGAAGCGGCATTGGCCGCGCCATTGCCATCAGCTTCGCCGCTGAAGGGGCCAAGGTTGCGCTGACCGGGCGCCGCACCGCGCCGCTGGAAGAAACCGCGAAAATGATCGGCGGTGGCGCGGTGATTGTGCCCGCCGACCTGACCGATGAAAAACAGGTCGCCGCTGCGCTCGCCAAGGTAGAATCCACCATCGGCGGGCCGGATATTCTGGTGAATAATGCCGGTGTGAATTTGCCCAAGCGCTATCTGCACCAGCTGACGCCGGACGCCATTCGCAGTCTGGTGGATGGCAACCTGACCGCGCCTTTCTTCACCTCGGTCGCGGTGTTGCCGGGTATGCGCAAGCGCGGCGGCGGACATATCATCCAAATCGCTTCCATGGCGGGGAAGAATATCTCCTTCCTCTCCGGCCCTGGCTATACGGCGGCGAAGCATGGGTTTGTGGCGCTGTCGCAAAGCATCAATCAGGAAAACGGCATTCATAATATCCGTTCCTGCTGCATCTGCCCCGGCGAAGTGGCGACCGATATTCTGAAGAACCGGCCAGAACCCGTGCCGCAGGAAGATATTGAACGGCTATTGCAGCCGGAAGATCTGGCGGCGATGGCGCTTTTTGTCGCCACCATGCCGGCGCGGGCGAATATCACCGAAATGCTGGTGACGCCGACCTATATGCGCCTGTTGGCGCCGCAGGCGAAGAAGATCGCCGCCATGTAATCGCACCGCGCCGGGCCATGCTCTCGGCGCGTTTTCCTTTTGCGGAGTTCGGGTAATGGGTAGCACCCCCTATGAGATGATCAATGCCGAAGCGCTTGATGGCTTGGTCGCTAATGTGTTTCAGGCCGCGGGCTGTGATGGCCCGGAAAGCCGCCGCATCAGCCGCCATTTGGTGGATGCGAATCTTGCCGGGCATGACAGCCACGGCGTGGTGCGCGTGCCGCGGTATGTGGAATGGCTGGAAGCGGGCTATGTGCTGAAGGGGCAAACCGCCGATGTGGTGACCGATGGCGGTTCCTTCGCTGTGATTGATGGCAAATGGGGGTTTGGCCAAACCGTGGCGCCTCAGGCCGTGGAATTCGGCATCAAGCGCGCCGTGGAAAATGGTGTTTGCATCACAGCACTGCGCAATGCTGGGCATATTGGTCGCGTTGGCGCCTATGCCGAACAGGCGATGGAACAGGGGCTGATTTCGATCCATTTCGTCAATGTCGCGGGCTCGATCCTGGTGGCGCCTTTTGGCGGTGTGGAGCGGCGCTTTTCGACCAATCCGGTGTCCATCGGCGTGCCGCTGCCGGGCCGGCCCATCCTGCTCGATTTCGCGACCTCGCTGGTGGCGGAAGGCAAGGTGCTGGTGGCATCTTCCGGCGGCAAGGCGCTGCCGCCTGGCGCGCTGATCGAAGCCGATGGTCGGCTTTCAACGGACCCGCACACGCTTTACGGCCCCTATGACACGCTCGGCCCGCGCGATGTTTCCAAGGGCACGGGGGCGATTCGCGCCTTTGGCGAACATAAGGGCTCTGGCCTGGCCTTCATGTGCGAAATGCTCGCGGGCTGCCTGACCGCAGGCGGCACCAGCGGCCCGGTTTCGGAACGTACGCGCATCGCGAACGGCATGCTTTCCATTTTCATCTCACCCAAGCATTTCGGCACCCAGGCGGAATTTGAACGCATGGGTCTGATTTACGCTGATTGGGTTTCGCAGACGCGCCCCGCCGATCCCTCAGCGCCGGTGCTGCTGCCGGGTGAACCGGAAGCGACGCGGCGCGCGGAACGGCTCGCTGATGGCGTGCCGCTCCCAGAAGATACCTGGGCAAATATCCTGCAAACCGCCAAGCGGCTTGGGGTGAATAGCACGATCTGAGCGGAGCGTCCGTTACGCTGGCCGCAACAAGGCGGTCAGCGCCGCTACACCCGGCGCTTCATGAAGCGCCTCAATCGCGCGGATCAGTTCTTCCGCGCGACCTTCGGGCAGAATGCCCGCGAAGCACGCCTGCACCTTGGCGATTTGCGCCCCGCGCGGCAGAGGATTTTCCGGGCTGCCCAGCGCGGCATCCACCCGCTGATCCAGCCGCGTGCCATCGCGCAATTCAATCTCCACCCGCTGGGGCACCACGGCGTTTTCATCCCCGTTCCCATCGCCATGCAATTCCACCCGCGCCGCCAGCGCATGGGTTGGGCCATCGCGCAGCAACGCCTCGGAAAAATCACCAAGCCCGACACTGCCGGTCAGCAATGTGCGCGCTACCACATAGGGCAGGCAAAGCCGCGCGTAATTGGCAGTCAGGTCCGGCTTGATCGGCCGGCCCACTAGCCGCATCGCCAGTGGCGGCAGATAGAGCCGCACGGCACTGACATGCTCAGCGCGCACGCCATGCGCCGCGATCAAGCGCTGCACGCCATCAATCGCGGGATGGGTCAGCCGCCCGGAAGGGAAGGGCTTGTGCGATAGCCGCGCCACCTGCCAGGTGCTTCCCAGCGCGGCCAGGCCCGGTACCAAATCGTGCTCCGGCTCCGTGAGTTTTAAAAAGCCGAAGGGGCCATTCAGCCATTGCGCCGGTCCCGCCGCGCCCACCGCCGCCAAATCCGCCGCGCGCAGCCCGGCCATGGCGGCGAAGCCCATTTGCACCGGCAGCGCCATGGACCCTTCCGTATGCGCCTGCATGGTGCCCGGTATTTGCCCCAGCAGCAGCCCCGCCCCAGCGGAGGCAGTCGCCAAATCAAACCCGCGCAACCGCGCAACCGCGCCATAAGCGCCAAACATCCCCGCCGTCGCCGGGCGGAAGAAGCGCATCGGCCCACGCGCCGCCGCACCAATCGTACACGCCAGATCAAGCCCCAGGATCACCGCCGCCATGAAACGCGCGCCCGATACCGGTTGACCGAGACCGCTCAACCTTTCCGCCTCAGCCAAAGCGGCGGAGACGGTCGGCGTCATCGCATGCACCACGGCGGCTTCATGGATAGCGTCAAATTCCAGCGCATGGGCCTGAAAGGCATTCATGAAAGCGGCCTGAGACGCCGGCAACGCCGTGCCATCGCCCCAAAGCCGCGCCCCGGCCCCCGCGCCCCAGCCGCGCGCCGCCGCAAGCAAGCCTGGCCGTGCCGCATGGGCCATGCCGGCCACGCCAACCGCCAACCCATCCAGCAGAAAGACCTGCGCGGCGTCCCGCGCTGGCTCAGGAATGGCGGGTTCGGGCGTTTCCAGCACGTGGCGAAGCAGGATGGTTTCAGCGGTGTCTGTCATGCCGCCCATGCTGCCCGCGTTACGCACCCCGTCAAGCGCCATGGCGCGTTGCGCCGCTTCGTGCTGCCATAACGCCAAACGGAGAGGAAACCCCATGGCCAAGATCAAAGGCATTGTCGTCTGCCCGCAACCCCGCGCGGCGGATGTAGGGGCAGAAATCCTGCGTCGCGGCGGCAATGCCTTCGACGCCGCGCTTGCCACCGCCTTCTGCCAAATGGTGCAAGACCCTTTCATGTGCGGCATTGGCGGCATGGGGACGCTGCAATTCCGCGACGCCAAAACCGGCCGCCAAGGCATGATTGATTTCCACGCCCGCGCGGGGGCTAAGGTGCGCGCCGATATGTGGGCCGCCGACAGCAAAGGAAAATCCGAAATCTCCGGCTATGCGCTGTTTGAGGATCAGCGCGCCGAGCTTGGCTATACCGCCATCATGACCCCCGGCACGGTCGCGGGTTTCGCGCATTTTCACGCGCAATTCTGCACCATGGATTGGGCGGATTTGCTGGCCCCCGCAATTACCATGGCGCGGGATGGCATGTTGGTGACGCCGTTTTTCCGCGATTTTCTGGAACGCAAACCGCAGCCCGGCTTGCCCAGCGGCATGCAGCGCGTGACCAAAACCAAAGCCTGCGCTGCGCTTTATTTGAACCAGGCCGGGCAATTGCATGAAGTGGGCGATAGGCTGGTGCATGCGGAAATGGCACGCACGTTGGAACGCCTTGCCACCCACGGCGCGCAGGATTTCTACACGGGCGAAATCGCCGACCAGATCATCAGCGATTTCACGCAAAACGGCGCCTTTATCACCGCCGATGATTTGCGCGATTATCGCGTGCGCGAAAGCGCGCCCGTGATTGGCACCTATCGCGGCTACAAGATTTCATCGAATCCGCCGCCGGGTTCCGGCGCGGTGCTCATCGCCATGCTGAATATTCTGGAAAACTTCGACCTCGGCGCTTTGCCCGCTGGCAGCGCCGGGCATTACGATCTGGTCGCGCGCGCCATGGCGGCCGCGCATCATGACCGTGATGAGGCGCTGGGCGATCCGGATTTCGTCAGCATGCCAACCGAATCCCTGATGTCGAAATCCCGCGCCGCTGAATGGGCCAAGCGCATCAGGGATGGCTGGCTGCCTGGCGGGCGGATTGGCGAACCGCCATCCTGCACCACGCATCTTTCCGTGTGGGATGCGGCAGGGAATTGCGTTTCCGTCACACATACACTCGGCACCGGTGCGGGTGTGGTCACACCCGGGCTTGGCTTCAATTGGAACAATGCCATGAAGCTGTTTGATATGCGCCCGGGCCGCGCCAATAGCATCGCACCCGGCAAGGCGCGCACCACCGGCATGGTGCCCACCATTGTCACTAAGGATGATGAGCCCTGGCTGATCGTCGGCGCGCCTGGCGGCAGCGTGATCATCTCAGCCGTGCTCACCACCATCATCAATGCGATTGATTTCGGCATGTCGGCGGTGGAAGCGGTTTCCTTCCCGCGCATTCATTGCGAAGGTGGGCCGGTTTTCTGCGAAGCGCGCGTGCAGGGTGATGTGGTGGCAGCGCTCAAAGCACTGGGGCATGAAGTGCGCCATTCCCCGATTTCCTATGACCCGACCATGAGCCGCGCCCACGCCATTCTGCTGCGTGATGGCAAGCCCGCAGGCGGCGCCGATCCGCGCGGCGGTGGCGGTCTGGCGATCGCCTGGTAGGCGCCTTGCCCGAACACGCTCCCCCCCTATAGAACCTGCCAAAACCGCTATGGAAGCAACGGATATGACCACGCAACGCAAAACCGCTTTGATCACCGGCGCCGGCCGCAATATTGGCCGCGCCATTGCGCTGGAACTCGCGCGCATGGGGTTCAATGTCGTTATCAATGGATCCCGCAATCGGGAAGCTTGTGAGGCTGTTGCCGCCGAAGCCCGCGCGCTTGGCGTGGAAGCGCTGGTTGCCATGGGCGATGTTGGCATTGCCGAAGAATGCGCCCGCATCGCGCGTGATGCCATTGCCAGTTTCGGTGCGGTGGATGTGCTGGTGAATAATGCGGCGCTGCGCCCTGATGGCCGCTTCCTGGAAATGAGTGATGCCGATTGGCGCCGGGTAATTTCGGTAGATCTCGATTCAAGCGTGTGGCTGGCCCGCGCCTGCCTGCCCGGCATGCTTGATCGCGGCTGGGGGCGCATTGTGAACCTGCTCGGCATGAATGCCATCCATGGCTATAATGGCCGCGCGGCGGTGTCCGTCTCCAAGCACGGGCTTTGGGGGCTGACCAAGGCGCTGGCGAAGGAATTCGGCGCCAAGGGTGTTACCACCAATGCGGTCTCCCCCGGCCCTATCGCCGGGGAACGCGATGATGAAGCCGCGCATCACCATATTGCCAGCATGGTATCGCGCGTGCCGGTGGGCAGGCTTGGCCAGCCGCATGAAGTCGCCGCCGTGGTTGGCATGCTGGTTTCCGAAGGCGGCGCCTTCGTCAATGGCCAGATGATCCAGGTGAATGGCGGCGCCGAGACTTGATAAAATTTGGGTAGGTTGCGGATCGCGCCCGATCCGCCCTCAAACGCCGGCACGCGCCTCCGCGCGCTTGGCTTCGCGGCATTAGCGGCGGCGCCCATTCGGGCGCTCGCCCGCCTTTGGCGGGCGTCAGAGCTCAAACGTGGCGAAGCTCATCTCTGCTGAAGACCCGGCGGCGGCAAGGCGGTGCCGCGCGGGCCGAAGGCGCTGTTGTTTTCGCTTTTCTCGCAAGCGGCCAGCGCCAGCGCCAGTATAAGGATCACACGGGCCATCAGGCGCGCCTTTCATCGTTCCGGGGCAGATTAGCATCAAAGCCGCGTCTGCGCTAAAGGCGCGGCACCCCAAGCCCTGACGGAACGCGCGCCATGAATGTTGCCGAAGCCACTATCCAACCCATGATCGGCCTGATCGGCGGATCAGGGCTTTATGACATGGAAGGGCTGGAAGACCGCCGCTGGGTGAAGGTGCGTACCCCCTGGGGTGATCCTTCCGATGAAATCCTGACGGGCCGGCTGCATGGCGTGCCCTGCGCCTTTTTGCCCCGCCATGGGCGCGGCCACCCAACGCCACCCTCCGCGCTCAATTACCGCGCCAATATTGATGCGCTGAAGAGGATTGGCTGTACGGAAATCATCTCCCTTTCCGCCGTCGGTTCACTCAGGGAAGATTTGCCCCCAGGCCATTTCGTGATTGTGGATCAATTCATTGACCGCAGCTTCGCACGCGAGAAATCCTTCTTCGGCACAGGCTGCGTCGCGCATGTTTCCGTCGCGCATCCGGTCTGCCCGCGCTTGGGTGATGCGCTTGAAGCCGCCGCGCGCAAGCTGGCGTTGCCCGTGACGCGTGGCGGGACTTACCTGGTCATGGAAGGCCCGCAATTCAGCACCAAGGCTGAAAGTGAGCTTTACCGTTCTTGGGGGTGCAGCGTGATCGGCATGACAAATATGCCGGAAGCCAAACTCGCCCGCGAAGCAGAGCTTTGCTACGCCACCGTTGCCATGGTGACGGATTTTGATTGCTGGCACCCTGACCACGATGCGGTGACGGTTGATCAGGTGGTGAAGGTGCTGTTTTCCAACGCCGATAAGGCGCGCGCTTTGGTGCAGCATGTCGTGCCCGCCCTTGGCGCGCCGCGCGGCCCTTGCCCGGCCGGCTGCGACCGCGCGCTGGAATATGCGTTGATCACCGCGCCGGAAAAGCGCGACCCGGAATTGCTGGCGAAGCTGGATGTCGTGGCAAAGCGTGTGTTGGGTTAACCCGGCACCCTGATCCGCGCACGCAAGCCGCCCATCGGGCTGTCTTCTAGGAACACATCACCACCATGCGCGCGCGCAATATCGCGCGCAATGGCAAGCCCAAGCCCGGTGCCGCCGCCCGAAAGACTGGTGAAGGGCTTGAAGGCATCTTCGCGCGCCGCTGCGGGAATACCCGGCCCATCATCATCAATCGTAATATCGGCCCAAACGCCATTCTGCCCGCGCGGCTGCACGGCAAGCTTCACCGCCACGTGCTTGGCGTGTTTGCGTGCATTATCCAGTAGATTGCCGAAGCAGCGGCGCATGGCGCCAGCGCGTAATTGCATCAGCAATGTCTCTGGCGCCTCATAAGGAATGCCCAAGCCATTGCGGGATTGCCGCACCACAACATCGCGGACCAGGGCAGCAAGGTCGGTTTCTTCCGGCTGTTCCACACCCTCACCGCGTGCGAAGGCCAAGTAATCGCCAATCAGGCGATCCATTTCCTCCACGTCTTCCGTCATCGCCGCGGCATCTTCGCGGGCCGCTTCAGGCAACATGGCAAGGCCCAAGCGTAGCCGCGTGAGCGGTGTGCGCAAATCATGGCTGATGCCAGCCAGCATGGCCGTGCGGCTTTCTACAAAGCGACTGATGCGTTCTTCCATGCGGTTGAAGGCGCTTGCCGCCTGCCGCACCTCTGCCGCGCCTTCCGGCTTCATCGGCCCCACGGTGCGGCCCATGCCGAAAGCCTCGGCCGCCGCAGAAATCTTGCGCAAGGCGCGCACCTGGTTGCGCATGAAAAGCGCGGCCACCAGAAACAGCAGCAGCGAAGACCCGACCAGCCAGATCACGAACAGATAAATCGTGCCGCTGAATAACCGCTTGCGCGCCACTTCCACATGCAGAACGCCATCATCCATCTGTACGCGAATGATCACGCTGCGCGGGTCGGTCTGCCAATCCGCATCAAAGGGCAGGCGCACGCGTTCCTGCATGGCGGCTGCCAAATCTTCTTCCAATGGTAAAAGCGGCATGGAAGCCGGGCGCATGCCCGTCTGCGCCAGGCGCGCGCCGGCTTCATAAGCCAGCGACAAATCAAGCCGCCAGGCGGCTTCGCGAAAAATCCAGCTGCGATCTTCCGCCGCAGTTTCGCGTTCCAGCAGGCCAACCACCATCGCCACATCACCCGCCACACCAGCTGCCAAGCGGCGGGAAATCACATCCAGATGGCTGCCATAGAAAAGCTGCAAGGCAATCGCCTGCAATACCACCAACGGCACCAGAATGATCAGCAGTGCGCGGCCCAAAAGCCCGCGCGGCACCAGCCGGCGCAAGCCCAGGTCCAGCCGTGTCACGGACCCGGCCTTAAAACATAGCCGCGATGGCGAATGGTCTGAATGAAGCGTGGCTCACGCGGATCAGGTTCCACCTTGCGGCGAAGCCTTGTTACCTGCACATCAATCGCGCGTTCACCGGCATCGGGCGTGCCAAGCGCTTCGCCAATATCCTCTCGGCTCAGGATTTCGCCCGCGCGGCGCGCCAGGGCCTGCAGCAAGGAAGCTTCCCCACCCGTCAGGCGAATAATGCCATCAGGGCCGCGCAATTCGGCGCGTTCAATATCAAACCAGCGATTGCCAATTTGCATCGGCGCCAGGCTTTGTGGCGCGGCGGGCGCTGGCGCGGCGCGGCGCAGAATAGTGCGGATGCGCAACGCCAATTCGCGTGGATCGAAAGGCTTCGCCAGGTAATCATCCACGCCGCTTTCAAGCCCCGCGATGCGATCATCTGGCGCACCATTGGCCGTCAGCATCAGAATCGGCACATCCTGGCCTTGTTGGCGCAAGGCACTGGTCAGTTCCAACCCCGTCTCACCGGGCATCATCACATCCAGCACCAGCAGATCGAAAGCCATCTCCGCCAAAGTGGTCCGTGCGGCGGCGGCGTTTTCCGCGCTGCTCACGCGAAAGCCTTGCTCGGTCAAAAAACGCTGCAACAAAGCGCGCAGCCGCGCATCATCATCTACCACCAGAATATGCGCGGGATCGTCCATGCCGCTCATCGCCGGTTGCCTTCCGCCTCTGACCCTTCCAACCGGGAGAGGCTGGCTTGCGCATCCTCACCCATCAGCCCGCGCATGACACGGCGAAAGCCTTCCACCGCCGCAGGCCCGGCTTCGCGATAGGCGCGCATCACTGTTTCACGCTGGCGTTCAAACAGGCGCCGTTCCAGCGCCACACCCTTTTCGGTCAAGGTCAGGCGCCTTTGCCGGCGATCATTCTCACCGGGCGCCTGCACCACGTAACCATCACTCACCAGCGGTTGCAGCACGCGCCCCAGGCTTTGCTTGGTGATGCTGAGGATGCCAAGCAATTCGCCAACCGTGATCCCAGGCCGGCGGCCCACGAAATGCAGCACCCGATGATGCGCCCGGCCCATATCGAGCGTGGCGAGGATTTCATCCGCGCCAGCGGTAAAATCGCGATAGCCGAAAAAAAGCAAATCCTGCGCAAGGCGGAGTTCTTCTTCGCGCAGAAACAGCAGATTGCGCCCGGCCGGCAGGGCACGCGCCTCTACCATTTCCGCCGCCATCATGCTGCCCTTTGTCGGCATCGCCCCAATCCCCGTTTGGACAGTATTATTGACGCATCCGCAGGCCCTGTCCAATGGGAAAGCGCCCGCCGCGCTTGGCAAGCCGGCCCTGGGCTTTCTATATGCGGCCCACGCCTTGCCGGAGAAACACCCATGATCGCTCGCCGCCCCTTACTGGCCGCCGCCTTGCTGGCCGCACCCAATATCGCCCTTGCTCAGGGCGAATGGCCGCTGCGCCCGGTGCGGGTGATTGTGCCTTGGCCGCCCGGCGGGGCGACGGATGTGCTGGTGCGGCTCTATTGTGAATTGCTGCAACCCATTCTTGGGCAAAACTTCATTATCGAAAACCGCCCCGGCGCCGGCGGTAATATTGGGGTGGATGCCTTGGCCAAAGCCACACCGGATGGCTACACCATGAGCATCGCTTCGGTCGGCCATTTGGTGATCAATAGCTACCTCTATACGCGTCTGCCCTATAATCCCGCGCGGGATTTGGTACCGGTTGGTATTGCGTGGGATTTGCCGAATGTGGTGGTGGTTTCCAGCCAGCATAATCCTTCCCGCAGCCTGGCCGATTTTGCGGCCTGGGCGCGTGCCAAGCGTGGCGGCTTTACCTATGGCTCACCGGGCGTTGGCACCACAGGGCATTTGACCGGCGCGCTTTTTGCCGAACGTGCCAAGGTGGAAGGCACCCATGTGCCCTTCCGCGGTGCGGCGCAGATCATCCCCGCCATGCTGTCGGGTGATCTTGATTCCGCACTCGATAATCTGGCTTCCTATGTCCCGGTGATTCAGGAAGGACGGATGCGGGCGCTGGCGGTTACTTCCGCCACACGCTGGCCGACCATGCCGGATGTGCCGACTATGGCCGAAGCGGGCCAGCCGAATTTCGTGGTGTCTTCCTGGCAGGGCTTTGTCTTTCCGGCCGGGACACCGCGTATCGCCATTGAAAAGGTCAATGCCGCGCTTCGGCGCATTGTCGCCGACCCAGCGGTCAAGGACCGCTTCATTCGCGTGGGGGCGGAAGCCGTATGGTCACCGCCAGAGGAAATGCTTGCCCGGGCAGAGCGCGAACGGCCAATGTGGCAGGAAGCGGTGCGGGTTTCCGGCGCGCGGCTGGAATAGCAACGCGTGACCCCCGCCGCCGCCTGGGGCAATGCGCTTTTCATAGATCACGCCATTCTGCGGCTGGGCTGGCGGAATTGGGGCGTGGTGGCACCGGACCGGCTTTACCGATCCAACCACCCGCTGCCCTGGCAACTAAGGCTGGCCGCGCGGCATCATGGCATCCGCACCGTGATCAATCTGCGCGGCAATCGCGCCGATTGCGGTGCCGATGCGCTCAGCCGGGCAGAGGCTGCGCGCCTTGGCCTTGCCCATATCGATGCACCTTTTGAAAGCCGCGGCGCGCCGCATAAGGACCGCATCCTGCGCCTGGCGGCGATTTTCCAGGCTATGGACGAACCGGCGCTGATCCATTGCAAATCCGGGGCGGATCGCACCGGGCTTGCCGCCGGGCTTTGGCTGATGCTGCAAGGCCGCCCAGTGGCCGAAGCTTTGGCGCAGCTTTCGCTGCGCCATGGCCATGTCGCGGCGTCTCGCACCGGGATTCTGGACGCCTTCTTCGAAAGCTTCGCTGTCTTTCAGCAGGCCAATCCCGAAATCCCGTTCCTGGAATGGGTGCAGGGCACCTATGACGAAGCCGCCCTGCGGCAGAGTTTTTCCAGCAACCCTTGGGCCGATCGGCTTGTGGATCAGGTTCTACGCCGGGAATGACGCCCAGCCTTCGACAGCAGGCGTAAGGCACGCCGCCCCGGATAGCCTTGTTTTTGCCCCATTTTGCACCGCACCAATTCAATTAAAACATATAGTTACACAGAAACATGCAGAAACAAGGCTTGAATCGCCTTTGCCGTTCGATCATGGGAAGGTGATTATGGGTTGTTAGTGGCGCGGCTTTTCGCGCTGCCCGCAGCCCGGAATTGCAGGGTGAGATGGACGGTTTTCTTCCAACTGAGAATGGACGGCGCAAGACGCTCAAGGCCCCGATCGGGTGCATGGGTGATGGGCTGCATTCTGGTCGGCGGGCCTCCCTCACGCTCCGCCCGGCAGCTATTGGTGCCGGTATTATCTTCCGTCGCAGCGATCTCGGGGTCGATATTCCGGCCCGGTTTGATCACGTGGTGGATACCCGGCTTTGCACCGCCATCGCCCATCCGGATAAGCCCGAAGCGCGCATTGGCACCATTGAACATGTGATGTCTGCGCTGGCCGGGGCCGGCATTGATGACGCCATTATTGAAGTGGATGGGCCGGAAATCCCCATTCTGGATGGCTCTGCCGCCCCCTTCCTGTTCCTGATTGAATGCGCCGGCGTGCTGACCAGCGCGGCACCACGCCAAATGATTGAAGTGCTGCGGCCCATTCGGGTGGAAGACGCCCAAGGCGCCTTTGCGGAGCTTCGCCCCAATGCCGAAGCCGCCCTGGATGCGGCGCTGGATATTGATTACCCCAATACGGCAATCGGCCATCAATCCATGACCTTCCGCCTGACCCCGGACGCGTTTCGCACCATTCTGGCAGATGCGCGCACCTTTGGCCTGGCCGAGGATGTGGAAAGGCTGCGCCAGGCGGGCCTCGCCCTGGGTGGCAGCCTTGCCAATGCCGTGGTGGTGGATGGGCCAAATATCCTGAACCCCGGCGGGCTGCGCCATCCGGATGAATTCGTCCGCCACAAAATGCTGGATATGGTGGGTGATCTGGCCCTGGCCGGTGCGCCTCTGCGTGCCCGCTTTACCGGTAGCCGTTCTGGCCATGCGCTGAACAACCAGCTGCTGCGCGCCCTTTTCGCCGATAGCACTGCTTGGCGGATGGTAGGTGAGGTGGCAGCGCCGGAAGCCGCCCGCGCGCTACGGGCCAAACAAAAGGCGCCGGCTTTCGCCTGAGATCCAGTCCTTGCGGCCGGGCGATTTCACCAACGGCAAATCTGGCCTATATCGACAGTGTCTTTCTGTTGATCCAGGAATCATGCGCCGCTTCTTACCCATAGCCCTACTCCTTGCCCTGGCCGCTTGTGGCAGTTCCGCCCCAACGCCCGGTACCGGCGCGGACCCTTCCCTTACCCGGCGCGTGACAGCGAATGCGGCGGATGAAGAACCGCAAGCGCTTTACGCGCTTGGCATGCAAAATCTGCGCGCCCGCAATTACGCGCGCGCGGTGGAATATTTCGATTCCATCGAACGGGAACACCCCTATTCCACCTGGTCCACCAGCGCGAAGCTGATGGCGGCTTATGGCGATTACCTGCGCAACCGCTACACGGAAGCGATTGGCGCGCTTGATCGCTTCATTCAATTGCACCCGGCGCATCGTGATATCGCCTATGCCTATTACCTGCGCGCGCTTTGCCAATATGAACAAATCACAGATGCGCAGCGTGATCAGCGCCAAACCACCATTGCCATGGCGTCTTTGCAGGAAGTGATCAACCGCTTTCCCGATAGCGCCTATGCGCGCGATGCGCGGCTGAAGATTGACCTGGGCCGAGACCATTTGGCCGGTAAGGAGATGACGGTTGGGCGCTTCTATCAACGCCAGGGCCTTTATCAATCTGCCATTGGCCGCTATCGCCGGGTGGTAGAAGAATTCCAGACGACGAATCACGTCCCGGAAGCACTGCATCGGCTGGTTGAAGTTTATTTGGACCTTGGCCTGACCGAAGAAGCGCGCCGCAACGCTGCGGTGCTTGGCTATAATTATCCAGGCAGTGATTGGTATGCTGATAGCTACGCGCTGCTGGTTTCTTCCGGCGCTGAGGCCCGTGGTGAGCGTCCTGGCTTTGTCAGCCGGATGCTGAACAAGATTTTCTGATCAGCGGGCGGCGCGCCAATGCTCGCCTCTCTCGCCATTCGCGATGTGGTGTTGATTGACAAGCTCGACCTGACTTTTGACGCTGGGCTTGCGGTACTCACGGGTGAAACCGGCGCGGGGAAATCCATTTTGCTGGATAGCCTGGGCCTGGCACTTGGCCAGCGCGCGGAAGCAGGGCTGGTGCGCGCCGGGCAGGCGCAAGCAAGTGTTGCCGCGGCCTTCCTGCCCAGCGCTGATCACCCATGTTTCGATATTCTGCGCGACCAAGGCATCAGCGCGGAAGATGAATTGGTGCTGCGCCGCGTGCTGCAAGCCGATGGCAAGTCCCGCGCCTTCATTAATGACCAGCCAGTGAGTGTGGCTTTGCTGAAGCGCCTGGGTGCCACTTTGGTGGAAGTGCAGGGCCAGCATGAACAGGTGGGGCTGGCGGATCCCGCCACCCATGCCGGGCTTTTGGATGCCTTTGGTGCGCTGGATGCGGAACGCGCCGCCACTACCGCCGCCTGGGCCGCCTGGCGTGATGCCACGCGCCGCCTGGCCGCTGCGCGGGAGGCCATTGCCAGCGCGCAGCGCGAAGAAGAATGGCTCCGCCATGCGGTTGGCGAATTGGCGGATCTTGCGCCCGAAGAAGGCGAAGAAGATGCGCTGGCCGCAGAACGCCAAAAGCTGCAACAGGGCGAACGCCGCGCAGAGGCCATCGCCGCCGCCCTGGGGGAACTTACGCCACGCGACCGGCGCGCGGCTTCCCCCGCGCGCGCTTTGCGTGAAGCGGCGCGCGCTTTGGAACGCCTGCCGCCACCCAATGAAGAAGCACAGCCCGCCATCCAGGCGCTTGCCGCTGCGCAGGATGCCTTGAGCGAAGCCGAGGGGCTGCTGACGCGATTGATGAGCGAAACGGGCCCCGATCCGCGCCGGCTGGAACAGGTGGAAGAACGGCTTTTCGCGCTGCGCGCGGCGGCACGCAAACACACCGTGCCGGTCACGGAATTGCCGAGCCTGCTGGTGAAGTTGCGTACGCGCTTGGAGGCCTTGGATGCCGGCGCGGGTGAAGTGGCGGCGCTGGAGGCCACTGAGGCGAAGGCGCGGCAAGCCTATCTTGCCGCTGCTGGCAGGCTTTCGGCGGCGCGGCGCAAATCCGCGTCTGCTTTGGAAAAAGCTTTGGCCGAGGAATTGCCGCCGCTGAAGCTGGATCGCGCGCGGTTGGTGATTGATATCTCGGCGCGCGAGGAAAGCGCCTGGGGCGCGGATGGGCAGGATCGCGTGGCGTTTCTGGTTGCGACCAATCCGGGGCAAACGCCGGGGCCGCTCGCGAAAATCGCTTCGGGCGGGGAATTGTCGCGGCTGATGCTGGCGCTGAAAGTGGTGCTGGCGCGGGGTTCGCCCGTGCCGACGCTGATTTTTGACGAAGTGGATAGCGGCATTGGCGGCGCAACCGCCGCCGCGGTGGGTGAACGCCTGGCGCGCGTCGCGGATCGTGTGCAGGTGCTGGTGGTAACGCATAGCCCACAAGTGGCGGCGCGCGGCGCGCGGCATTTCCGCGTGGCGAAACAGGTGAAGGGCCAGCGCGCGGAAACCCGCGTGGAATTACTCGATAGGGCCGAAAGGCATGAGGAATTGGCGCGTATGTTGGCCGGCGAAAAAGTGACCGAAGCGGCGCGCGCGGCGGCGAAAAGCCTGCTTGGGGATGGCGCGTGAAGACCATCCCTGTTGAAGCGCTGACTGAACTTGATGCGGCGATTGAATTGGCCGCGCTGGCGCGAGAGATCGCGCGGCACGACAAGCTCTATCACGGCAAGGATCAGCCGGAGATTTCAGACGCGGCTTATGATGCGCTGGTCGCACGCAACCGCGCGATTGAAGCGCGTTTCCCACAACTGATCCGCAGCGATAGCCCATCGCGCCGCGTCGGTGCCGCCGTTGCGGAAGGCTTCGCCAAATCCCGCCATAGCGAACCGATGCTAAGCCTGGATAATGTATTCTCGCCCGAAGAATTCAGCGATTTCTGCAAGCGCATCCGGCGCTTTCTGGGGCTTTCGGAAGAAGAAGCGCTGGCTTTTGTGGGCGAGCCAAAGATTGACGGGCTTTCGATCAATCTGCTCTACGAAAACGGCGTTTTCATCAAAGGGGCAACGCGGGGCGATGGCGCGGAAGGTGAAGATGTCACCGCGAATTTGCTGACAATCCCAACGCTCCCGCGCCAACTGGTGCCGCCCTTCCCAGAACGCATTGAAATTCGCGGCGAAGTCTTCATGGAAAAAGCGGATTTCCTTGCCTTCCGCGCCACGCAGGAAAAAGCCGCCGAGGCACGGGAAGCGCGGCGCGCGGCGGGTGAGAAACTTGGCGATGCCATTGTCATTCCCGCCAATCCACGCAATGCCGCCGCCGGTTCCGTGCGCCAGCTTGATGCGCGCGTGACAGCGGGGCGGCCCTTGAAGTTGCTCGCCTACGCCATGGGCAGCAGCAGCGAAACACCGGCGGAGACGCATCTCGCCTTCCTAGATGAATTGCGCCGTTGGGGTTTTGCGGTGAACCCGCTTTCGCGCCGCTTGGATAGCGAAGATGTCGCGGAAGCCTTCCAGGCGGAAATGGGCGCGGGCCGCGCGGCTTTGGCGTATGACATTGATGGCGTGGTCTATAAGCTTGATCGGCTAGATTGGCAGCGCCGCCTTGGCTTTGTGGGCCGTGCGCCGCGCTGGGCTGTGGCGTGGAAATTCCCCGCCGAACAGGCGGTGACGAAGCTGCTTGATATTGAAATCCAGGTGGGCCGCACCGGCGCGTTGACACCGCGCGCGGTGATGGAACCGGTGAATGTCGGCGGCGTGGTGGTGCGCCATGCGACTTTGCATAATGAAGAGGAAATCGCGCGCAAGGATGTGCGGATTGGCGATACTGTCACGCTGCAACGCGCCGGCGATGTCATTCCGCAAATCCTTGGCGTTATCCTGGAAAAGCGCCCAGCGGATTCCAAGCCTTACGCCTTCCCGCTGAATTGCCCCGCTTGCGGCAGCCATGCGATTCGCGATGGCGAGGACGTGGTGCGCCGCTGCACCGGTGGCCTGACCTGCCCCGCGCAAACCACGGAGCGCTTGCGGCATTTCGTTTCCCGCCGTGCCATGGATATTGAAGGGCTGGGCGAAGAAAATATCCAAACCCTGTTCGATGCGGGCTTGATCAAAAGCCCTGCCGATATTTTCCGCTTGCATCAGAAGCGTGAAATCCTGGCGGGTTTTGAAGGCTGGGGTGATCGGAAAATCACCAAGCTATTGGAAGCGATTGATGCGCGGCGTAGCGTGGCGTTGGAGCGCTTCATCTTCGCCCTCGGCATTCGCCGCATTGGTGAACAGAATGCCAAGCTATTGGCGCGGCATTATCACAGCCTGGAAGCCTGGCGCGCGGCAATGATCGCGGCGCGCATCATCGGTTCCGAAGCGCGTGAAGAATTAGGCTCCATCCAAGGCATTGGTCCTGCGATTGCTGAAGAGCTGATCGAATTCTTCGCGGAACCGCGCAACCTTGCAGCGTTGGGTGATCTTGCGGCGGAGGTCGCGCCGGAACCTGTGACGGAAAGCGATGCTGGTGATAGCCTCTTCGCCGGCAAGACCATGGTTTTCACCGGCACGCTTGAACAAATGACGCGCGATGAAGCGGAAGCGCTGGCTGAAAGGCTTGGCGCGAAAGTCACGAAATCCGTTTCGAAGAAAACCGATTTCGTCGTGGTAGGCGCCGACGCCGGATCAAAAGCGACCAAGGCGGCGGAGCTTGGCGTGAAGACGCTCTCCGAAGCCGAGTGGATTGAGATGACAGGCGCCTGATCCGCGTCAGATTGGCGCGCAGGCCGCTCGCAACCACGCCGCCGTTTCCGCATCCAGCATCGGCGCCACTTCCGCCGCGACACGCGCATGATAGGCATTCAGCCAATCACGCTCCGCCACAGTCAGCAAAGCAGGTTCGATCAAAGCGCGGTCGAAAGGTGCCAAGGTCAGCGTTTCAAATTCCAGAAACGGTTTTGCCGCGCCGGCAATCTCTGCCTTCTGCACCAGCAATAGGTTTTCCAACCGAATGCCAAATTCGCCTGTAGCGTAGTAGCCGGGCTCATTGGACAAAATCATGCCCTCAGCCAAAGCCACCACACGTGCGGCGCGGCTGAAGGCCGCCGGCCCTTCATGCACTGAAAGATAAGACCCAACGCCGTGTCCCGTGCCGTGATCATAATCCAGCCCCGCATCCCATAACGGGCGGCGCGCCAGCGCGTCTAAATGCGGCCCGGCAACACCGGCGGGGAAGCGCAAGGTCGCCAGGGCAATATGCCCCTTCAACACACGCGTCACGC
Organism: Pseudomonadota bacterium; assembly: GCA_041174145.1. Taxonomy (GTDB): domain Bacteria; phylum Pseudomonadota; class Alphaproteobacteria; order Acetobacterales; family Acetobacteraceae; genus Neoroseomonas. The sequence goes on along the minus strand of JBEDHL010000186.1, from coordinate 31,922 downwards.
ATTCCCGCAAGCGTTGCGGCGCCGCACCTGGCCCGGTCCACAGCGTGCGCGTGATATCCGTGGTGCCATCCAGATATTGCCCGCCCGAATCAATCAAATAGCATTCATTCGGGTGGATGGCGCGATGGCTCGCTTCCGTCGCGCGGTAATGCACAATGGCGCCGTTTTCGCCCGCGCCGCTGATCGCCGGGAAACTCTCCGCCTGAAACAGCGGCACATCGCGCCGCATCGCCAGCAATTGCGCGGCGGCGGAGATTTCATTCAAGCCCCCCTTCGGCGCTTCTGCGGCGAACCAGCGCAGGAAGCGCGCCATGGCCACCGCATCACGCCGATGCGCGGCGCGCGCACCTTCCTGCTCGACTGTATTTTTGCAGGCACGCGGCATGCGGCAAGGGTCTTCTCCGGCGCGGATTTCCGCACCCGCTTCACGCAGCCAATCGGTGAACCAGGAAGGCGTCGCTTCCCGGTCAATCCGCACGCGCTTACCCTTGAGTGCAGCCAGCGCCGCCGGCATGGCATCACGCGGCGCAATCGCCACCGCATTGCCCAAATGCGCGCGCGTGTCGTGATCCAGCTTCGCCGGTTCCATGAATAATGAGACCGCACCATCCGCGAACAACAGCGCGAAGCCAAGCGCAAGTGGCGTATGGTCCAAATCACCGCCGCGAATATTCAGCAGCCAAGCGATGGAATGCGCATCGGCCAGCACCACCGCATCTTCGCCCGCCGCGCGCAGCTCCGCCGCGGCTTCGCTGCGTTTTTCGACCGAGGGCTTGCCGGCATAGGAAAGCGGATGCGCGCGCGCCGGCGCTTCTGGCGCGCGGGGCCTGTCCGCCCAAACCGCATCAATCGGGTTCGCGGTCAGCGCGCGAAAGGTCACGCCGGGGCGCTTCAGCCGTTCAATCGCCGGTTCGCTATGCAGCCAGGGGTCATAGCCAATGACCAGGCCTTCGGCATGGGCCGCCAACCATTCCGCCGGCGGTTCTTCGGTGATATGGCGCGGTTCCCAATGCGCGACATCAATCTGGTTGCGGATTTGCAGCGTATAGCGGCCATCGGAAAACACCGCCGCCTGACGGGGTAAAACAATCGCCAAGCCAGCGCTGCCGGTAAAACCGGTCAGCCAGGCCAGCCTTTCGGCCGAACGCGGCACATATTCCCCCAAATGCTCATCCGCGCGGGGGATCAGGAAGCCCTGCACCCCCATCCGCGCGAGTTCGGCGCGCAAGGCGCCCAAGCGTTCAGCCCGGTTCATGAGCAGCTCCTGACCAAATATTTCGCAATTGTTGCATGGCTTTCTGTGGAATCATGCGTCAGACGCATGGCTATGCTGTTGTCTTCGCGCATCACCTGTGCCCCAGAAGCCTCTATATCATCGCCTATCGGACAGTGTTGCTGCCCTATCGGTCAGCGCCTCCGCAAAGGAAAGCTAAACATGAACACGCATTTCGCCAATCTCGAAACCAGCCTCTCGGCCCGCGCCGCGACGATTGAGGCTATCCACCAGAACGCCGCCGCTGCGCGCCATGCCGCGCGCGCCCAGGCCTTCCGCCATGCCTTTACCATGATCGGCGCCGGCATCGGCGCGGTGCTTTCCGCCATCGCAACCTGGCCCACCAAGCGCGATACCTACAAGGCGCTGGACCAGCTTTCGGACAAGCAATTGGCCGATATCGGCTTGGCGCGCGGTGAAATCAGCCGCGTTTTCGAACCTGGCTTCGCCCTGCAAGCGGCCAATGATGGCGCGCTGCCGACGGGTCGCGCTGCCTAACCCTTGAATATCCTGCGCAGCCAGGATTTCAGGCCGCCCCCTTCGGGCGGCCTTTTTTTTGGTTGATGCGTCACATGCGGCCGCCGCGCCGGGGGGGCGAGGGCCGATGCAATGCTATGCCGGCCCGTATCTTCCGCCGCAATCAGCCGCGCTTCCAGGGCCGTCACTTGCGCCACCGCCTCCGGCGGATTGGTCGCGGCAAGGGCCGTTGCAGCGGCCTCAGCCTCGGCGAAATCACCAGCGCGGCGCAAAGCATCAATCACGCGCACCGACTGTTCCGCATCAAGTGCCGGGCCGCTGCGCCATAGCGCCACGGCTTCGCGGCGCCATTGCCGCGCCAGATCATCGCGGTTCAGATCATCCGCCACCCAAACGGCGTGCAAGGTTGCTTCCGCCGCCGCGTGCAAGGCGCCGGTTTCTTCCAGCACATGCGCCCAGGCCAAAAAGCGCCGCGCCAAAACCGGGTGGGATGTATCGGCGATCAGCGCGCGATAGGGGGCGGCGGCCACCGCCTCTGCCCCGGCAGGGTGGGCTTCACTGATATCAGGCGCGGCATAGCCGCAATGCGAGCAGGCTTGCAGCCAGCGCGCCATGGTGGAGCGCACCGGCTCCCCCGGGCGTAAATCCAGATCGGGCGCTTGTTCCGGCACGGGCGGGCGAAACGGCGCCTGGCGGCTTTCATGGCCGCAAACGCCGCAACGCTTCTCCCGCGCGTCAGATGCCCGCGGCGTTGCCATTACGCGGTGCGATCAGCCCCGCCCGATTGCAGCGCCGCCTGCGCCGCCGCCAGCCGCGCCACCGGCACGCGATAGGGCGAACAGGAAACGTAATCCAATCCAACGCTCTCACAGAAATGGATCGAGGATGGATCGCCCCCATGCTCCCCGCAAATGCCAAGCTTGATATCGGGCTTCACGCTACGCCCTTTTTCCGAGGCAATGCGCACCAGCGCACCGACGCCATCCGGATCAATGGACACAAACGGGTCCTTCGGGAAAATCCCTTTTTCGATGTAGAGCGGCAGGAACTTGCCGGCATCATCGCGCGAAAGCCCGAAGGTGGTTTGCGTGAGGTCATTCGTGCCGAAGGAAAAGAAATCCGCGACACTGGCAATGGCATCGGCCGTCAACGCCGCGCGCGGCAATTCAATCATGGTGCCAACGCTATAGACGACGTGATAGCCGCCTTCAGCGAAAACTTCCTGTGCCACGCGATCCACCATGGCTCGGGTGATTTCCAATTCGCGCTTGGTCGCCACCAGCGGAATCATGATCTCCGGCACGGGGGCCTTATGCGTCTTGCGGCCAATTTCCGCCGCCGCTTCAAAAATGGCGCGCGCCTGCATTTCATAGATTTCCGGGAAGGAAATCCCGAGCCGACAGCCGCGATGCCCCAACATCGGGTTCGCTTCCGACAATTCCTGCATGCGCCGCTGCATCGCCTCAACTTCGGTGCCAAGCGATGCCGCCACTTCCGCGATTTCATATTCGCTATGCGGCAGGAATTCATGCAAGGGCGGGTCAAGCAAGCGGATCGTCACCGGCAGGCCGGCCATGATTTCAAACAGATCCAGAAAATCCTTGCGCTGGAAAGGCAGCAGGCGCGCCAAAGCGGCACGGCGGCCTTCTTCCGTTTCCGCCATGATCATCTGCCGCACCGCGCCGATGCGTTCCGGGTCGAAGAACATGTGTTCAGTACGGCAAAGCCCGATGCCTTCCGCACCGAAGCGCCGCGCGGTTTCCGCATCCAGCGGCGTTTCCGCATTGGCGCGCACGCGCAAGCGGCGCACTTGATCCGCCCAGCCCATCAGCGTGGCGAAATCGCCAGAAAGCTGCGGTTCCACCATGGCGACGGAGCCGATGAAAACCTCACCGGTGGCGCCATCCAGCGTGATGATCTGGCCGGCTTCAATGCGCACGCCACCAGCACTCAGGTATTGGTTGTTGTAATCCACCGTAATGCCGCCACAGCCTGCAACGCAGGGCCGGCCCATGCCGCGCGCCACCACCGCCGCGTGGCTGGTCATGCCGCCGCGTGTGGTCAGCACACCGCGCGCCGCATGCATGCCGTGAATATCTTCCGGCGAGGTTTCAATCCGCACCAGAATGACACTTTCACCCTTTTGCGCGCGCGCTTCCGCTTCATCCGCGCTAAACACTACAATGCCACAGGCAGCACCAGGCGAAGCCGGCAAGCCCTTGGCCAGCAGCTTGCGCGGCGCCTTTGGGTCAAGGGTCGGGTGCAGCAATTGATCCAACGCGGCAGGGTTCACACGCCGCACCGCTTCCGCGTGATCAATCAAGCCTTCACGCGCCATGTCCACAGCAATCTTCAAGGAAGCCGCGGCGGTGCGCTTACCATTGCGCGTTTGCAGCATATAGAGCTTGTTGCTCTGCACCGTGAATTCGATGTCCTGCATGTCACGGTAATGGCGTTCCAGCGTGGCGCGCACCTGCACCAATTCGGCATAGGCTGCCGGCATGGCTTCTTCCATGCTGCGTTCTGCGGGCTTGGAGCGTTCCTTCGCCATGGGCTGCGGCGTGCGGATACCCGCCACCACATCTTCACCCTGCGCATTGATCAGGTATTCGCCGTAGAAGATATTCTCGCCCGTGGAAGGGTCTCGCGTGAAGCACACGCCGGTTGCGCAATCTTCCCCCATATTGCCGAAGACCATGGCTTGCACATTCACCGCCGTGCCCCATTCGGCCGGGATGTCATGCAGGCGCCGATACGTCACCGCGCGCTGGTTCATCCAACTGCCAAACACCGCGCCAATCGCGCCCCAAAGCTGAGTCTCAGGATCTTGCGGGAAGGGTTTGCCGGTGACTTCGGCGACCATTTCCTTATAGCCATCCACCACGCGATGCCATTCGGATGCGGTGAGTTCCGTATCCTCATTCTTTCCGGTGTCGAGCTTCACATGCTCGATAATTTCTTCAAAGCGATGATGATCAACGTCGAGCACGACGGAGCCATACATCTGGATAAACCGCCGATAGGAATCCCAGGCAAAGCGCGCATCGCCGGAAGCCGTGACCAGGCCTTCAACGGTTTGGTCATTCAGGCCAAGGTTCAGCACCGTATCCATCATGCCCGGCATGGAAACCCGCGCGCCTGAGCGGACGGATACCAGCAGCGGGCAGTGATGATCACCGAAGCGATTGCCGACTGCTTCTTCAACGCGCGCAAGTGCGGCGCGCACCTGCGCCGCCAGAGCATCCGGGTATTTTTGCCCGTTTTCGTAATAGGCGGTGCAGACTTCCGTGGTGATGGTGAAGCCAGGCGGCACCGGCAAACCGATCGAGGCCATTTCGGCCAGGTTGGCGCCTTTGCCACCCAGAAGATTCCGCATATCGGCTCGGCCTTCATTATGGCCGGCGCCGAAGCTATAGACCCATTGTGTCATGGGGGGGTTCCTCAGGCTTCAATCTTGGAGAAATCCGCCACGGCATCCATGGCGGCACGAAGTCGGGCGAGCAGTCGCAGACGATTGCGGCGAAGTTCCGGCGCGGGGTCGTTCACGATCACTTTTTCGAAAAAAGCATCCACCGGGGCGCGGAGACCGGCCATGGCTTCCATGGCGCGGTCAAAATCCTCGGCTTCGATATCCAGGCGGATGCGGTTGCCGGCTTCTTCCAAAGCGCCGGCAAGGGCGGCTTCTTCCGGCAATTTCAGCAAATGCGCCTCATAGCCCGTGTCGAAGGCATGGCCGTCGCGCTTTTCCTCAATACGCAGGATGTTCACCGCGCGGCGATGGGCGGCGAGCAGATTGGCGCCGGCTTCGCTTTCGACGAAGCCACGCACCGCATCGGCGCGGGAGAGCAGGCGGTTGAGGTCATCATCCGGCGCCGCGCCAAAAACGGCCGTCACCACATCATGCCGCGCACCTTCGCCGCGGAGCTGCACGCGCAGCCGTTCGGCGAGGAAATCGAGAACTTCCAACCCGCCTTCCCATGCAAGTCGGCCTGCATTACCGAATTTTCGACGGACGTCCCAATGTGTTTCGCCCCAATTGCGGATCGCCCCAGGGTAGTTGTTGCAAATATCCATCAACTCAAGCCGGAGCCCATTCTCACGAATGATGCGGATCACGCCCAGAGCCGCGCGCCGCAAAGCAAATGGGTCGCCGCTGCCGGTTGGCTTTTCACCCACGGCGAAGAAGCCGACCAATTGATCAAGCTTATCAGCCAAAGCGACCGCAATGGCGATGGGCTCATTCGGCACCGCATCACCCGCACCTGCCGGGCGGTAATGTGCAGCGATGGCTTCCGCCACGCGGGCATCCTCACCCTGGCCGAGCGCGTAATAGCGCCCCATCACGCCCTGCAATTCGGGAAATTCACCCACCATCCCGGAAGCAAGATCGGCCTTCGCCAGACGCGCCGCGCGGGCTGCAAGCGCCGCATCGGCGCCCATTCTTTCCGCAATCAGTGCGGCGAGTTTTTCCAACCGCGCCACGCGCTGGCCTTGCGTGCCAAGCTTGGCGTGGAACACCACGCTATCCAGCTTGGGCAGGAAGCCTTCCAGCTTTTGCTTGCGGTCCAAATCCCAGAAAAACCGTGCATCCGCCAAGCGCGCGCGCAGCACGCGTTCATTGCCGGCGACAATCGCAGCCCCACCATCCGGTGCCGCAATATTCGCCACCAGCGCAAAGCGTGGCGCTGCTGCGCCATCCTTCTTGCGCAAAGCGAAATAGCGCTGATTGACGCGCATGGTGGTGCGCATCACCTCCGGCGGCAAATCCATGAAGGCGTCATCAATCCGCCCAAGCAAAGGCACTGGCCATTCCACCAGCCCCGCGACTTCGGCAATCAAGCCCTCATCCGGCACCACTTCCAGCCCTTCGGCGGTGGCAAGTGCATTGATGCCGTCACGGATCATCCGCGCGCGGTCTTCCGCTTCCAGCACCACATGGCGCGCGGCCAAAGCGGCCTTGTATTCGGCGAAGTTACGCACTGCGAAGGCGCCGGGGGACATGATGCGGTGGCCTTCGGTCAGATCGCCACTCACCAGCCCATGCCCATCATCACCATTCTGCGAAAGATCGAAGCGCACCACTTCGCCATACAACACGCACAGAATGCGCTTCAAGGGCCGCACCCACACCAGGGAAGATGTGCCGCCCCAACGCATGGATTTCGGCCAGGGGAAGCCGCGCAGCAGGGCAGGAATGGCAGCACTCACCAAGGCGCGCGCTTCCACGCTTTGGCCAGGCTTCAGCAGCACCCAGAATTGGCCCTGTTCCGTCAGCGCATCACGTGTTGCGCCATGCTTGCGCAAAAACCCCTCAAGCGCCTGTTCCGGCGCGCCAATGCGCGGGCCGCGTTCTTCCTTGGCTTCGGTGGTCACACTGGGCTTTAATTGTGCGGTCAGGCCAATGCGGCGCGGGCCGTAGAAGCTGCGCGGAGGTGCCTCCAAAAGCGCAGCGCAGCCATCGGCAAATAGGCGCGCCAAATCCTCCGCCGCGCGTGCCTGCATGCGCGCCGGGATTTCTTCGCAGAATAATTCAAGCAGCAGTTCAGCCATGGGGTTTGATCGCCGGCTCTATATCGGTTGCGGCGAAATCATCGCCCTTGAACAACAAAGTCTGGCCGCGTTCCTTGGCCAGCGCATAGGAAAAACAATCGCCGAGGTTCAACCCCGCCTTATGCCGGCCCTTGCCATAGCGGCGCCAGGCATCGCGGGCGATGGCGGCATGGGCTGCGGTGAAAGGCACGATTTCGGGGCGAATGGCGCCCATCAGGGCGTCGAGCTTTTCCGCCATGCCAGGCAGGGTGCGGCCTTCCGCGACAATGGCGGTTTCAAGCAAGGTTGGCGCGGCAATCGCGGTCGCGTCCGTGTCGCGGATCATGCCGGCCAGATGCTCGGCTTCTGGTTCCTTGAACAGGATCGCGATCACGGCAGAAGAATCAAGGATCATCGCGGCAGACCATTATCATCATACAGGTCGCGGTGATCACTGGTGACGCCCGGCGGGACGAGTTTGGAAGCTTCCTCCGCGATGGCCATGATGGCGTCGAATTTCCGCTGCCGCGCTGCCTTTTCCCGTGCCAGTTTTTCGGCAACAGCCTCTCGTACCGCGCCGGTCGCGGTGGTGCCAAGCAGGGCGGCAAGCTCTTTCGCCTCCGCAATCAGCGCGGCATCCTTGATGTTCAGCTGACCCATGGCGCACCTTTGGTAGAAACCGCCTGGGATATGGTAGAAGGCCGCGAAAAGCGCAAGGTCAGGCTACCTCACCGGCCAGCCAGGCCTCACAGCAGCCTTTTGCCAGCGCCCGCACCCGGCCGATATAGGCGGCGCGTTCCGTCACGCTGATCGCACCCCGCGCATCCAGCAAATTGAAGCGATGGGATGCCTTGATGCATTGGTCATAGGCCGGCAGAGCAAGCTTCCGTTGCAGCAACGCGGCGCATTCGGCCTCCGCATCCTCAAAATGCCGGAACAGCATTTTGGTATCGGCGGCTTCGAAATTATGGGCGCTGTATTCGCGCTCAGCCCGCAGAAACACATCGCCGTATTTCACGCCTTCGCCGTTGAAATCCAGGTCATAAACATTCTCGACCCCTTGGATATACATGGCCAGGCGTTCCAGCCCGTAAGTCAATTCCGCGCTGGGTTTCTCGCAGGCAATGCCGCCAACTTGTTGGAAATAGGTGAATTGCGTCACCTCCATCCCATCGCACCAGACTTCCCAGCCCAGGCCCCAGGCACCCAGCGTTGGGCTCTCCCAATCATCCTCAACGAAGCGGATGTCATGCAACGCAGGGTCAATGCCGAGGGCGCGATAGCTTTCAATCAGCAGCGCCTGCGGGTCCGCCGGCGATGGCTTCAGGATCACCTGATATTGGTAATAATGCTGTAGTCGATTGGGGTTTTCGCCGTAGCGGCCATCGGCGGGGCGGCGCGATGGCTGCACATAGGCGGCCTTCCATGGCTTTGGGCCAAGCGCACGCAAAGTGGTCGCCGGGTGGAAGGTGCCCGCACCCACTTCCATGTCATAGGGTTGCAGGATCACGCAGCCCTGATCCGCCCAAAAGCGATGCAGACGCAGGATGATATCCTGAAAACTGGGGGGCTTGGCGGTCATGCTGGTTCTGTGCTCTGGCGCGGCGGCAATGAGGGGTGCTCTATAGGCACCGCAGGCCCCTCGGGCAAGGAATCCCGCCATGACAACCGCGCAAGACATCATCGCTGCCCACCTCGCCGCCTTTAATCGTGGCGATTGGCCCGGCATGTTGGCGCTGCTGGCCGATGATGTGGCGCATGACATCAATCAGGGCGCCACGCAGCATGGCAAGCCGGCCTTTGCCGCGTTCCTGGACCATATGGCGCGCTGCTACCGGGAAGAATTGCGCGATATCGTGATCATGGCGGGGCCGGATGGTTGCCGAGCGGCGGCGGAATTTCGGGTGGAGGGGCAGTATCTGGCCACTGATGAAGGGCTGCCGCCGGCGAAGGGCCAGCGCTATTCCCTGCCAGCCGGGGCGTTTTATGCGCTGCGCGATGGCAAAATCAGTCGTGTGACGGTGTTCTACAATTTGCAGGATTGGCTGCGGCAAGTGGGCGGCTGAACGCTTGCTTTCCGGCTGGCTGAAGTGCTTTCTGGCGGCATGAAACTTTTATCCGGTCATGCCCGGCTCGCCGGGGTTTTCGGCTTTCCCGTCACCCATTCGCGCTCTCCGCGGCTGCATGGGTTCTGGCTGCAACGCTATGGCATTGATGGCGCCTATATCCCGCTTGGCGTGGCGCCAGAACGCTTCGGGCAAGCGGTGCGGTCCCTGGTGGATCTCGGTTTTCGCGGCGCCAATGTCACCATCCCGCATAAGCTCGCGGCCTTTGAGATTTGTGATGAAGTGGCACCTTTCGCGCGCCGTGCCGGGGCGGTGAATACGCTGGTGTTTCGCGATGGGCGGATTGAGGGCTCCAACACCGATGGCTTCGGCTTTCTGGAAAGCATCCGCGAAGCCGCGCCGGGCTGGCGCGCCGATGCCGGGCCGGCGGTGCTGCTGGGCGCGGGCGGCGCGGCGCGGGCCATTGCGGCGGCGCTTTTGGATGCGGGTGCGCCGCACGTGACTTTGGTGAACCGCACCCCGGCCAAGGCAGAGGCACTGGCACGGGATTTGGGCGGTCCGATCAATGTCGCGGATCGGCCGCCGCTGGCTGAGGCTGCTTTGTTGGTGAATACCACCTCGCTCGGCATGCAAGGCCAGCCGCCCTTGGAGATGGAACTTGGCGCCTTGGCGCCTAGCGCCGTGGTGGCCGATATCGTCTATGTGCCGCTGGAAACGCGGCTTTTGGCGGCGGCGCGGGCACGTGGCCTGGTCGCGGTGGATGGGCTTGGCATGTTGCTGCATCAGGCCCGCCCAGGGTTTGAGGCCTGGTTCGGTGTGGCGCCGCAGGTGGATCAGGCGCTGCGCGATGTGGTGGCGGCCGATATTCCAAAACGTGATGGCGCATGAAGATTATTGGCCTCACCGGTGGGATCGGCATGGGGAAATCAACAGCCTCGGCGACTTTTCGCCGCCACCGCGTCCCGATTTTCGATGCCGATCAAGCCGTGCATGTACTGCAGGCGCCAGGCGGGCGGGCGGTGCGGCCGATTGAAGCCGCTTATCCCGGCACCACGCGCGGTGGCGCGGTGGATCGGGAAGCGCTACGGCGCGCGGTGTTGGGCAATCCCGCCGCGCTGAAAATCCTTGAGCGTATCGTGCATCCGCTGGTGCGGGATGCGGAAAAGCGCTTCGTCGCGGCGGCACGGCGGGCTGGGAAATCGCTGGTGGTGCTGGATATTCCCCTATTGCTCGAAACCGGGGGCGAAAAGCGCGTGGATGTGGTGGCGGTCGTCTCGGCCCCTGCCTCGGTGCAGGCGGTGCGGGTGCTGCGCCGCCCCGGCATGACGGCAGAACGCCTGGCCGCCATTCGCGCACGGCAAATGCCCGATGCCGAAAAGCGTCGCAAAGCCGATGTGGTGATTCATAGCGGGTTGTCGCGGCATTTCGCCGTGGCACAGTTGAAGCGGTTGCTGCTGCGACTGCGGGCTGCCCGTTGATGCGCCAGATCGTGCTGGATACGGAAACCACCGGGCTTGATCCGCTGAATGGGGATCGGGTGATTGAAGTAGCGGCGGTGGAATTGTTCAACCTATTGCCGACAGGTGAGGCGTTTCACACCTTACTCGATCCGGAACGCGATATCCCCGCCGAGGCATCGCGCATCCACGGCTTCACCAATGGCGATGTGGCGGGCAAGCCGAAATTCGCGGAAATTGCTGATCGGCTTTTGGCATTTTTGGGTGATGCGGAAATCATCGCGCATAATGCGCCCTTCGATTTCGGTTTTCTGGATGCGGAGCTGTTCCGCTGTAAGCGGCCCGCCTTGGACCGCGCGCGCATGATTGACAGCTTGGCGATTGCGAAAACCCGCTATCCTGGCATGCCGAATAATCTGGATGCGCTGTGTCGCCGGCTTGGCGTGGATAATTCCATGCGCGGCAGCCACAATGCCATTCTGGACTGTCAATTGCTGGCGCAAGTCTATCTGGAACTGATGGGCGGCAAGCAGCCAGGGCTGGAATTGGCGGCGCAAGCCACGCCGAAGCTGGTTGCGCTGGAGGTTGAAGCGGTGGAGCGCGCAGCGGTGCTGATCACCCCACAGGCTGAGGCTTTGGCGCTGCATGAGGCTTTCGTCAAAGCCAAGATCAAGGAAGCGATCTGGCTGAAGCCTCCTTTCGCGCCTGAGGCTGAATCCTAACCCCGCCTAGCCACTGCGGATGATGCGCATAAGCTGCGCAACATGCTCGGGCGGTGTCGGCGGGATGATGCCGTGACCCAGATTGAAAATGAATGGCCGGCCACGCATGGCGGCCAGGATGCTGCGCGCTTCGGCTTCCAGTGCTGCACCGCCAGCAACCAGCGCCAGCGGATCCAGATTGCCTTGCAGGGGCATGGTAGCCGGCACTGCCTGGGCAGCCCAGCGCGGATCCATGCTGGTATCCGTCGCGACGCCATCCACCGCGGCGCGGGCGGCGTAATCGGTGATCATGGGACCAGCCAAGCGCGGGAAGCCGATGATCGGCGTATTGGGGCAGCGCTTGCGCACCGCTCGGGCGATAGCGGCAGAGGGTTCAATCACCCAGCGGCGGAATTGACTGGGCGGCAATAGCCCGGCCCAGGTATCGAAAAGCATCAAGGCTTCGGCGCCTGCTTCCACCTGCGCCACCAGATATTCAACAGTGGCATCCTGCAGAATACGGATCAGCCGGCCGAAACTGGCCGGATCACTGAAGGCCATACCGCGCGTAGCAGCGAAATCTTTACTGCCGCGGCCTTCCACCATGTAGCAGGCGACGGTGAATGGGGAACCGGCAAAGCCGATCAGTGCGGTTTTCGGGTGGTGCTGATCCAACCCCGCCCGGGTCAAGCGCACTGTTTCAAAAATTGGTGCGGCCTTGGCCAGAAGCCCTTCAAGATTGAGCGCCGCAATCCCCTCGGCCGAGCGGATCGGGTCCAGGATTGGGCCTTCCCCTTCGGCAAAGCGCAGCCCTTGGCCCAAGGCCCAGGGCACCATCAGGATATCGGAGAACAGAATGGCAGCATCCATGCCATAGCGGCGGATGGGCTGGAGCGTGACCTCGGCCGCTAGATCAGGCGTGGTGCAGAGGGAGATGAAATCCCCCGCCTGGGCGCGCGTCGCGCGATATTCGGGCAAATAACGCCCTGCTTGGCGCATCAGCCATACGGGGGGCGGCCAGACAGCCTCTCCTGCCAAGACGCGCAAAAAGGGTTTGGCCCGGCTGGCCTCGTTTTCCGTTTCCATGAGCCAAACATAAGCATTGAATCTAAGATTCTGAAAGATGAGGTAGCTTGTAGGGCCTGTGGATCATGGGGAGGCAAGTAACGCAAAGCCTATCCACAGCTTTCTCCCCGGAAAGTGATTGGCGGTAACGCTGTTGCTATCTGGGGACTCCTCACTTTTGCGTGTTCACCCGCTTGGCAGGCTAAAACCATCCAGGCTTGCGCGATGGGGTGGTTTCATCCCCATTATGAGCCAGGGCGGGATAGGTGGCGGAATCCACCCCCGTTATCCACATTGATTCACGGAATTCTCCCGCCATGCCCAACAGGCAAATTGACCTCCACCTGGTGTCTGATTCGACCGGTGAGACCTTACACTCCATCGCGCGCGCTACTTTAGCGCGGTTCGATGATCATCACGTCGTGGATCATCGCTGGAGCTTGATCAGATCCCGTTTGCAGTTGGACAGGGTCCTAGAAGGGATTCAGCATGAACCGGGGCCTGTGCTTTATACGCTTGTCGATTCAAGCCTGCGCCATGTGCTGGAGGAAGCCTGCCAGCGCATGGGGGTGATGTGCCTGTCACCGCTTGATCCTGTGATGGAGCTTTTGCAGGAAGCAACCGGTGCACGCGCGCGGGAAAAGCGCGCAGCACAGCATGTGATGGATGCGGATTACTTCAGGCGCATTGATGCCATGCATTATGTCTTGTCGCATGATGACGGGCAGGGAACTGTAGGCATCCGCAATGCCGATGTCGTGCTGGTTGGTGTTTCACGCAGCAGCAAGACGCCGACGTGTTTTTATTTGGCCAATCGCGGCATCAAGGCAGCCAATGTGCCGATTGTGCCAGGTGCCAGGCTGCCAGAGATCTTGAACGATCCACCCTGCCCCGTGGTTGGTTTGTACATTGAAGCCAATGCGCTGATTGATATCCGTCGGCACCGCTTGAAAATTATCGGTGGTCAGGGCGTACGGCAGGACACCACCGAGTATATTGATCCCGAGGCGGTAAAGGCAGAGATCATCGCGGCGCGACGCTTATGCACAGCGCAGGGCTGGCCAGTAATTGATGTAACACGCCGCAGTATCGAAGAAACCGCGGCAACCGTTTTGCAGTTAATGGAAGCTTGGCATGCACGCCGTCGGGAGATGAAGGCTGCCCCTGCCCCCGAAGATCCGGCGGCAGGCGTTATTGGAAAGTTATGATTATGCAAGAAGCATATCAACCAAGCATCTCGGCGCTTGAGCGCGCTTGCCTGACCGCTGTACCTGCACAGCGCGTCGGTTTTGATGGGGCGTTTGTGGTACGAGCCTTTTTGGGCGGCACAGGCCGCGCCAATGCCGCGAGTTCCTTGAGTGCAGTGGCTGATCCGGAACTCCTAGCCCGGATCGTGCGCATCGAAAGCCGTTATGAGGCGCAGAAGCTGCCAGTGCGGTTTCGCTCCACTCCGCTTGATCCGCCTGGAATGGCTGATGCGTTGTCAGCACGCGGCTATGTGGAAAAGGACGAGACGATTATTTTCCTGGCGCCAATTGAATGTATTGCGCGGAAGGATGCGGCGGTTCGGGTATTAGCTGCGCCTGATGATGATTGGATGGCGGTGACAGCGACCGCAGAGCATCAAGTCCCTGCACGGCGGGCAGAAAAAGAACGTGCGGTCAGTATGATGATGGTGCCGGCGGCTTGGCTTGTTTTATATGAAGCCAATCAACCCGTTGCTTGCATTTCAGTAGTTGCAGATGGGGCGCTGGCTGGGTTTTTTGACTTGGCGGTAGTGCCTCAGGGGCGGCGGCGGGGCCTGGGCTCTCAAATTACGCGCGCGGCAGCTCAATGGGCAGCTGAACAAGGGGCCGCGTGGCTATGGGCGCAGGTAGCTTCCGCCAATCAGGCATCCTGCGCGGCACAACTAAGCCTCGGCATGCGTGAAGCCTATCGTTACGTCTATTATGTGCGCCCGCAGGATAAGGTGGCTGCATTGCACTTTGGGTAAGCCGCTGGGCTTTGGTTACGGCGAACCAAAGCCCAGGCAAGATCATTACGGAATAAGAACGGTGCTGCCTGTGGTCTTGCGGGCTTCAAGCGCAATATGCGCTGCGCCTGCATCCTTGAGCGCATGGGTTTGATTGACGCGGATCTTGACGGCGCCTGAGGCAACAACCTCAAACAAATCATTCGCACGTGCCACCAAATCCTCACGCTGCGCGGTATAGGTCGCAAGTGTTGGGCGCGTCACATAAAGCGAGCCCTTGGCCGCCAGAATACCGAGATCCGGAATGGCAACGGGGCCAGAGGCGTTGCCGTAGGAAATCATCAGGCCATAGGGTGCCAAGCAATCGAGCGAGGTGAGGAAGCTATCCTTGCCGACACTGTCATAAACCACTGGCAGCATCGCGCCTTTGGTGATGTCCTTCACGCGGGCAGGAATATCATCGCTGGTAAGCAGCGCATGGTCCACGCCGTGGTCTTTCACCAGCGCCGCCTTTTCTGGGGTGCTGACCACACCAATGACGGTGCAACCCAGATGCTTGGCCCATTGGCTGAGGATAAGGCCCACACCGCCGGCGGCAGCATGGATCAGCACTGTTTGGCCAGCCTTGGCGGCGTAGCATTTCTTGATCAAGAAGGCCGCCGTCATGCCTTGCAGCATCATGGCAGCGCCTTGTTCAAAGGTGATGACGTCTGGCATTTTGACAAGACGATCCGCCTTGATGGTGCGCGCTTCGGCATAGGCACCGATCGGGCCTGTGGCATAGGCCACGCGGTCACCCACCTTCACTTCGGTGACGCCTTCACCAATGGCCTCCACAATGCCGGAGGCTTCCATGCCGATAATTGCCGGCATGCTCGGCGCCTTATAGAGGCCGGTGCGGAAATAAACATCGATGTAATTCAGGCCAACGGCCTTGTGGCGCACCAGTGCCTCGCCGGGCTTGGGGGAGGGAAGGGGCACTTCTTCCCAAACCATTTTCTCCGGGCCGCCGGTTTCATGGATGCGGATGGCGTGATTCATGGGGGTATCCGTCAGGGGCGCTTACGGGGCGCCGTGGGGTTGAGGGGGAGGAGAAGCGCGCGGCTTTCTAGATCCAAAAGATAGCGCTTTGTAGCGGGTCCATCGCCGCCGGAATAGCCACCCAGCGATCCATCGGCGGCGATGACGCGATGGCAGGGGATAAAAAGCGGAATGGGGTTGGCGCCATTGGCCCCACCTACCGCGCGCGGCGCAGAACCAACGGCGCGCGCGATATCCGCATAACTCCGCGTCTCCCCTAGCGGAATGGCGCAAAGCGCAGCCCAGACGCGCTTTTGGAAGGCCGAGCCCCCAGGCGCCAAAGGCAAATCAAAGCTCAGGCGCTTGCCATCGAAATATTCCTGCAATTGGTCGCGCGCCTTAAGCAGCAGGGGCGTGGCTTCCTGATCCCGCCCGCGGCCCCAATCGAGAGCCACGATGGCATCGCCATATTGAGAGATGGTGACTTCGCCGAGAGTGGTATGGAGAGAGAGTTGCGGCATGACGCGCAAGCGAAGTGGCACCACAGCGCAGCAGCGTCAAGCGGGCTGTGCTTTGACGAAATGGCGTGTAAGCGCCAAGGAAGCCCTCAAGAGCGAAAGGGCGCGAAAATGGATAATGCCGCAGCGCATGGGGCGCGTGTTTCGGACCCGCCACCTTATTATGAGGCGCATGTTTTTGTGTGCTGTAATCGGCGGCCTGAGGGGCATAAGCGCGGGTCTTGCGCCGCGCGCGGCAGTGAAGCGTTGCGCGATTACATGAAGGCGCGGGCGAAGGAATTGGGGCTGCCTGGGGTGCGGGTGAATATGGCGGGCTGCCTGGATCGCTGCGAATTCGGCCCTGTGATGGTGATTTACCCCGAAGGAATTTGGTATAAAGTCGAAACAACTTCCGATATTGATGAGATTCTTCAAACACATCTGCATCAGAAAGGGCGTGTGGCGCGGCTGATGCTGACGGAGCGTGATGTACCACCAGCGAAGGGGTGAGAGGCGCCTGATGTTTCACGTGAAACGAGCCAGCGCGTGAGCACGGCCGACACGATTTACGCCATGGCGAGTGGTGCTGCTGCCGGAGCGGTGGCGGTGGTGCGGCTATCCGGCCCGGGCAGCGCCGATGCGCTGAAGCACCTAGCCGGCGGCTTGCCCGCACCGCGCCGTGCAAGCCTGCGGCGGCTGCGTACCAGTGATGATGAAACCTTGGACCATGCCCTGGTGCTGTGGTTTCCGGGCCCTTCTTCCTATACCGGCGAAGATGCGGCGGAATTGCATTTGCATGGCGGGCGCAGCGTCATTGCTGGCGTGATGGAGGCATTGACTGCGGCTGGGCTGCGCCAGGCAGAGCCTGGCGAATTCACGCGCCGCGCCTTTCTGCATGGCAAGATGGACCTGACAGCGGCTGAGGGCATTGCTGATCTGATCGCTGCCGAAACGGCAGCGCAACGGCGGCAAGCCTTGCACCAGGCCGATGGTGGGTTGGCCCGGCTTTACGGCGGCTGGGCTGAGCGCTTGGCGCGGCTGCTGGCCCATCAGGAAGCGGCGATTGAATTTGCCGAGGATGGTCTGCCGACTGATCTGGACGCCAAGGCAAGACTGGGGGCAGGGGCGTTGCGCGCGGAGATCGAGGCGCATTTGGCCGACGCGCGGCGCGGTGAATTGCTACGCGAGGGCTTGGTCTTCGCCATTATCGGCGCGCCAAATGCCGGAAAATCATCACTTCTCAATGCCTTGATTGGGCGGGAAGCGGCCATTGTCTCAGCCCGGGCCGGCACTACGCGGGATATTGTGGAAGCGCGGCTAGATCTGGCTGGGGTGCCTGTGACGCTATCCGATACGGCTGGGCTCCGGGAGGCAAGTGATGAGATTGAGGCTGAGGGCATCAAGCGCGCCGAACGCCGGGCAGAAGAAGCGCAGCTTGTCATCACGGTTTTCGCCGCTGACCAGCGCCCCGATGCCGAAACCCTTCATTGGGTGGGGCCACAATCACTTGTGCTGGTGAATAAATGCGATTTGGCGGCGGCGCCTGACCATATAGGCGGCGTCGCAGCGCTGGCGGTCTCTGCCCGAGACGGGACGGGTCTTGCTGCCTTGCGCCAGAGACTTGCTGAAGCCGCGCTCCATCTGACGGGGGCCGGGCAGGGCAATCAACTCACCCGGCCACGCCATCGCGCGGCATTGACGGAAGCAGTGGCGCTGCTGGCTGAGGCCACGAAAGCGCACCCTCCTGAGCTGACCGCGGAGGCACTGCGCGCGGCACTATTCGCCCTTGGCCGCCTGACAGGCCGCATCGGGGTAGAAGAAATCCTGGATATTGTCTTCCGGGACTTCTGCATCGGCAAATAATACTGATATAGGCAGCGCATGACGGGCGTGGATCTGACCTTTGATGTGGTAGTGGTGGGTGGTGGCCATGCCGGCTGCGAGGCTGCGGCGGCCGCGGCCCGTTGTGGCGCACGCACCCTGCTGCTGACCCATAAGATTGAAACCATCGGCGAAATGTCCTGCAACCCAGCAATCGGCGGGGTAGGGAAGGGGCATCTGGTCCGCGAAATTGATGCGCTGGACGGCATTATGGCCCGCGCGGCGGATGCGGCCGCCATTCATGTCAAGATGCTCAACCTCTCCAAGGGTCCGGCGGTGCGTGGCCCGAGGGCGCAGGCGGATCGGCGGCTTTACCGCGAAGCTGTCCAGGCGCTGCTGCGCGCCCAGCCGGGTCTCACGATCATGGCGGGTGGTGCTGAAGGGCTGGAGCTTGATCAGGCGGGCGCGCTGGCGGCAATCATCACCGGCGATGGCCAGCGCATTCGCTGCGGGGCTGCCATCATCACTACCGGCACCTTCCTGCGCGGCGAAATCCATATCGGTGAGACGCGCTTCCCGGCGGGGCGTGTTGGGGATGCGCCGGCTATTGGCTTGGCGCTCGCCTTTGAAGGCCTTGGCCTGCCGCTGGCGCGCCTCAAAACAGGGACACCACCCAGGCTTGATGGCCGCACCATTGATTGGGCGGCGCTGGAAGCCCAACCAGGGGATGACAAGCCTGAGCCGCTTTCCTGGCTGACGGAGCGCATTACCAATCCGCAGGTATCTTGCGGCATTACGGCGACAACACCGGAAACCCACGCCATCATCCGCGCAAATCTGCAATCCAGCGCGGTCTATGGTGGGCGTATTCAAGGCGTCGGGCCGCGCTATTGCCCTTCCATAGAAGACAAGGTGGTGCGCTTTGCTGAGCGGGAGCGGCACCAGATTTTCCTGGAACCTGAAGGGCTTGATGACCCGACAGTCTATCCGAACGGGATTTCAACCAGCCTTTCTGAGGCGGTACAGGAACAGGTAGTGGCTTCTATCCCTGGTTTGGCCAAGGCGCGCATTCTGCGCCCAGGCTACGCCATTGAATATGACTACATTGATCCCCGTGCGCTGACGCCCGCGCTGGAGTTGCGGCAGGTGCCGGGTCTGTTTTTGGCCGGCCAGATCAATGGCACTACGGGCTATGAGGAGGCGGGCGCCCAAGGCTTGATGGCCGGGATCAACGCCGCCCGCCGCGCTTCAGGTGCCTCACCCGATGCCAGCTTTACCCGGAGCGAGGCCTATATTGGTGTTTTGGTGGATGATTTGACGCTTCAGGGTGTCTCAGAACCCTATCGCATGCTGACCGCGCGCGCGGAGCATCGCCTTTCGCTCCGTGCCGATAATGCTGGGCTCAGGTTGACCGAGCGTGGCATAGCCTGGGGCTGCGTTGGTGCTGAGCGCGGCGCGCGGCACCGTGCTTTTGCCGAAGCTGTCTCAGGCGCTTTGGCGCGTGCCGCGTCCGACGGCGCTTCTCCCGCCGCCCTTGCTGGGTTTGGGATCGCGGTCAATCAGGATGGCCGGCGCCGTTCAGTGCTTGAGGTGCTTGCCCTGCCTGGCGTCGCGCCGGGCCTGGTTGAAGCAGCCTTCCCCTGGATGCGGGACCTTGCCCCGGCCATTCGTACGCAGTTGGAAGCAGAAGCACTCTACGCCCCCTATTTGCGTCGGCAGGAGGCAGAACGCCGCCTTCTTGAACGCGAAGAAAAGGCCGCGATTGCGGCAAACCTGGATTTCGACGCGGTGGATGGGCTGTCCGTCGAAATGCGCCAACGCCTGAAGGCGGCACGCCCAGCGACACTTGGTGCCGCCGGGCGCATCCAGGGCGTGACACCGGCGGCTTTGGCGGCGCTTGCGGTTCATCTGCGGCGCGACGCCCAGCGTTTCACGTGAAACAAGACGCGGAAACGGCGGCGCGCCTCGCGGTCTACCGGGACCTGCTGCTGCGCTGGAATGCGCGCATCAACCTGATTTCGGGCGAAACCTCGGCTGAGGTTGACCAACGCCACATCGCGGATTGCGCGCAATTGCAGCCGCTTCTGCCAGAAGAAGGCCCCATCGCCGATATCGGTTCGGGTGCCGGCTTGCCAGGCTTGGTGCTTGCCGCAGTTGAACCGCAACGCGAATTCCATCTGGTGGAATCCGATAAGCGGAAGGCGGCTTTCTTGGTGGAGGCAAGTGCCCAATTGAAGTTGCCCAGGGTGCGCGTGCATGCTTGCCGTATCGAAAATGCGAAGCTTCCGCCACTTTCCGCCATCACAGCCCGCGCTTTGGCCCCATTGACCAGCCTTCTGCCTTATGCGGAGCAGTTTCTGGCGCCAGCGGGTGTTGCTATCTTCCCAAAAGGGCGCGGCGTCGAGAAAGAGTTGACGGAAGCCACCCTCCACTGGCACTTCACGCTGGAACGCTTTCCAAGCCGCACCAACGCCGAAGCCACAATCCTTCGCCTGGGCCATATCCAACGTGTCAAATCTTGAACCCATCAGGCCGAAAATCATTGCCATCGCCAATCAAAAGGGCGGGGTTGGGAAAACAACAACAGCTATCAATCTTGCAACCGCCCTGGCCACAACGCGCAAGGTGCTGCTGATTGATCTTGACCCCCAGGGAAATGCTTCCACCGGCCTTGGCTTGCCACGCCAGGAACGTGGGCTCGGCAGTTACGCCTTACTGGTTGGGACTGCCCCTTTGGCCGAGCTTATTCGCCCATCCGCCATTCCCAATTTGGCGCTATTGCCCGCGGATGCCGATCTCGCGGGCGCAGAGATTGAATTGATTGATGTCGAGGCACGGGAAAGACGCCTGCTGAACGCGCTCGACACTGCTCAGGACGCGCTTGCGGGCACGGAGCTTATCATTATTGATTGCCCGCCTTCGCTTGGCCTCTTGACCCTGAATGCATTGGTTGCGGCTGATGAGGTGCTGGTGCCGCTGCAATGCGAATTTTTCGCGCTTGAGGGTGTCTCGCAAATCGCCCGCACCATTGAAAGGGTGAATAAAAGCCTCAACCCAAGGCTCAGCCTTGGCGGTATCATCCTGACAATGTTCGATAAGCGAAACAATCTATCTGAACTGGTCGCCGCTGATGTCCGTGGTTTCTTTGGCGATAAGGTTTATGAAACGGTAATTCCTCGTAACATTCGCATCAGTGAAGCGCCCTCTCATGGGCTTCCGGTGCTGCTTTATGACCATCGCTCCGCCGGCGCCGCGGCCTATATTGCGCTGGCGCAGGAATGGCTCCGCAGACAAAAACCAAAACCGGGAACAAGCCCATGAAGAAGCCGGCCCGCCTTGGCATGGGGCTTTCAGCCCTGATGGGCGACGCACCTGCCCCCAGCGCACCAGCGGCTGGCCCGCCGCGCAGCCTGCCAATCGCGGTGATTGAACCAGGGCCGTTCCAGCCGCGGATGGAACCGGACCGCGATGCGCTGCAGGAACTCGCGGCCTCCATCACGGAACACGGCATTCTGCAGCCCCTGCTGGTGCGCCCGAAGCCAGGTGCGGCCGGCCATTACCAGATCATCGGTGGGGAACGCCGCTGGCGCGCCGCGCAAATTGCCAAATTGCATGACGTCCCGGTCGTTATTCGCGATTTCGATGATCGCATGGCGATGGCTGCGGGCCTGGTTGAAAACCTCCAGCGCGAGGACCTGAACGCGATTGAGGAGGCCGAGGGCTTTGCGCGCCTGATCGAACAATTCGGCCTGAATCAGGAAGCGCTTGCGCGCGCGGTTGGCAAATCACGCAGCCATGTCGCGAATACGCTCCGCCTGCTCAATCTGTCGGCCACCATCCGCGAACATCTCCGCGCCGGGCGGCTCAGCGCTGGCCATGCGCGCGCCTTGCTGGGTGCGGAGGAGCCAGAAAAACTCGCCTCACAAATCCTCACACGCGGTCTCTCCGTCCGTCAGGCAGAAGCCTTGGCAGCGGCGCAACCGAAAAACCCGGATTCACGCCGCACCACGGCCAAGGATTCCGATACGCTCGCGCTGGAACGCCGGCTGCTTGAAAAACTCGGCTTGCATGTTGCCATCAAGCATTTCGGCAAGGGCGGGCAGGTTACCATCAACTATGCTGATCTGGATCAGCTTGATGGTCTGATCCGCCTGCTGATGCCCGAAGATTAATGGCCCGAGCCACACAGAAGGGAGCCCGCCATGGCGAAACTCAATGATCTGGATCCGACAGACCTTGCCATTCTTCGTCTGATCCAGGCGGATGCTTCCCTTTCGCTTGGCGATATCGCGAAGGAGGTTGGGCTCACGCAAACCCCTTGCTGGAAACGCATCCGCCGTATGGAGGAAGCAGGCGTTATCACCGGGCGCGTCACGCTGGTAAATGCGGAAAAACTCGGCCTTGGTATTTCAGTATTTGTCGCCATTGAAACCGGCGATCATTCCGCCGCTTGGATTGAAAGCTTCGCCAAAACCGTGGCGGAGATGCCGGAAATTGTCGAATGCTGGCGGCTTGGTGGTGATGTGGATTACCTGTTGCGCGTGGTTGTTTCAGACATGACTGCCTTTGATGGCTTCTACCGTAAGCTGACTGCGCGGGTTTCCAGCCTGCGTAAGGTCACTTCCCGCTTTGCCATGGAATGCGTGAAATCCACCACGGCACTGCCCATCTAGCCGCGGATTGACCGAAAAGGGGCGGCGCCCTAGCTTCCATCCATCATGATCAAAAGGGAGGATTTGCCGGCATGACCGTGCATTTCTGTGTGCATGACGAAGGCGATTCCGTCGGCGTCGTTGTTGTTGAAGGGATCAAATCCGGCCAGGCGCTGAATGGCTGGATCATGGATCAGGACAAGATGATCACCTTCAATGCCAAGTCGGATATCCCGATCGGGCATAAGCTTGCCATTCGCGCCATCGCCGCCGGTGATACCATCATCAAATACGGCATTGATATCGGCAAGGCAGTGAAAGACATTTCCGCCGGCGAACATCTGCATGTTCACAACGTCAAAACGAAGCGGTGGTAAGCGCCATGGGCATTAATCTGAAAAACGCCGCCTTCGAAGGCTGGCGCCGCGAAAATGGCCGCATGGGTGTGCGCAACCATGTCATCATCCTGCCGGTGGATGATTTGTCCAACGCCGCTTGCGAAGCGGTGGCCAATAACATCAAAGGCGCGCTCGCGATCCCGCATGCCTATGGCCGCCTGCAATTCGGCGCGGATCTTGATTTGCATTTCCGCACGCTGATCGGCACGGGCACCAACCCGAATGTCGCCGGTGTGGTGGTGATTGGCATTGAACCAGGCTGGACCGGGCGGATTGTTGAAGGCATCGCCAAATCCGGCAAGCCGGTGGAAGGCTTCGCCATTGAACAGAATGGCGATATTAACACCATCGCCAATGCATCCCGCGCGGCCTATCGCATGGTGAAACACGCATCGCGCCTGAAGAAGACCCGCGCTTCGATCCAGGAGCTTTGGGTTTCCACCAAATGCGGCGAAAGCGATACCACATCGGGCCTGGCCTCCTGCCCTACGGTTGGCAATTCCTTCGACAAGCTCTGGGAAAACGGCAATACACTCGTTTTCGGTGAAACCACCGAATTGACGGGTGGCGAACATCTGGTCGCCGAGCGTTGCCGCACGCCAGAAATCCGCGCGCAATTCCAGGCGATGTTTGATCGCTACCAGCGTGTGGTCGAAACCAACAAGACGAATGATCTTTCCGAAAGCCAGCCCACCAAGGGCAATATCGAAGGCGGCTTGACCACCATCGAAGAAAAGGCGCTCGGCAACATCCAAAAGATCGGCAAGAAGTGTCTGGTCGATGGCGTGCTGGATAAGGCGGAAGAACCGACCCATTCCGGCTTGTGGTTCATGGATTCAAGTTCCGCCGCCGCAGAGATGGTGACGCTTTGCGCCGCTTCGGGCTTTGCCGTGCATACCTTCCCGACCGGGCAGGGCAATGTCATCGGCAACCCGATCCTGCCGGTGATCAAGCTCACCGCCAATCCGCGCACCCAGCGCACCATGTCCGAACATATTGATGTGGATGTGACAGGGCTATTGCAGCGGCAGATGAATATGGATGATGCGGGCGAAGCTTTGCTTGATTGCATCATCCGCACCGCCGATGGCGAATTGACCGCGGCTGAATTGCTCGGCCACCGCGAATTCAGCCTGACGCGGCTTTACGAAAGCGCGTGATTCAAAAGGGGCGGCGCGCTGACCATTTGCGCGCCGCCCGCGGTTCTACTGCCGTTTCGCCAACGCCAACCCGGCGCCCAGTGCAATCATTGAAGCACCCGAAATTTCCCTGAGCCGCTTGATCAAGCCGGGCCGCGTTGCAGCGCCCTCCCGAAGGCGGCTCGCGCCAATGGCGACGACAATATCTGCCAAGGTATTCAGCGCGACAGAAATACAGCCGAGCAAAATAAAGGGCAGCGCCACCGCGCCCGCGCTTGGGTCGAGAAATTGTGGGATAAAGGCCAGGAAGAAGGCCGCAGTTTTGGGGTTCAGCGCCTCCACCACCACACCTTCATGAAAGGCGCGGCGCGTTCCCATAGCAGGGGCAGAGACACCGCCCGCCATATCAGGCCCCGTACTGCGCCGGGCATCCATGATGGTTCGCAGACCCAACCAAACCAGGTAAGCCGCACCCACTAGTTTCAGCGCCATGAAAAGCTCGGCACTCGCCAGCACAATGGCGGAAACGCCCAGCGCCCCAGCCACTACATGCACCAAGCCCCCAAGCGCCGTGCCGAAGCTTGAGGCGATGCCCTCAGACCGCCCGCCCGCCAGGCTGCGCGCCGCGACATAGAAAATGCCAGGGCCGGGCGTGATGGCGAGCAGTAAAGCCGCTGCGAAAAAAAGGGAGAATTGCGCAATGTCTGGCATGGTAACTGCGCTTTTAAGGCGTAAGGCCGTTCCCGCAAATGCCAGAAGGCGCGGAAACCATCCGCAGCCGCACAAACAACAACCAAAAGTTGCTGGAATTTAACCTTTCGATATGCGACACATTCTTTCAGGAAATGGGAGTTTAGCATGATGCGCTTAGCGTTCGTATCAGCGATTGGCCTACTTCTTTTAGGTGGGGAGGTATCCGCGCAGGGCACTACTTACCAGCCGGGCTATATGCGCCGTGACGGAACTTATGTCGCGCCACACTATCGGTCAGCGCCTGATGGCAACCGGTATAACAATTGGTCGTCCCAACCAAATGTGAATCCCTATACCGGGCAGCGCGGGACAGTGGATCCTTATCGTCCGCCAAGTTACGCGCCGTCAAATCCCTACGCTAATCCTTACCGTGCGCCACCATCAAATTCTTACGGCTATGGTAGGCGCTAATTTCCCACTCGGAGCGTAACTGAAGCCTCTACGGGATTTTCGCCTTCAAGACGAAATATCCGGTAGGGGCGCAGACTTAAATTTCTATTCCGGTAAAGAGCCTGTCACGTGTAGCGGCGCTTCACCCCTCCCCCGGATCAATCCAGCCGATATGCCCATCGGCGCGGCGATACACCACATTCAGCCCACCGCCCTTCTTGTTGCGAAACATAAGGGCTTGGGCCTGCGCCAAATCCAGCCGCATCACGGCTTCACCCACACTCAGCTTTTCAATATGCGCCGGGTGTTCGGCAATAATGGCGCCGTGATCGCCTTGTTCTGGCGCTTCCTCATCCGCCGGGGCTTCAATCACATAACGCCGGCCGCGCGGCGCTTCTTCCGCCGCAGCTTCGCGATCTCCCGCGAAGGACCGCGCATGTTCATTCACACGGCGGCGATAGCGGCGCAGGCGCTTCCCAAGATGCTCGGCGGCAACTTCAAAAGCGCGATGCGCATCAGCACCTTCGCCTTCGGCGCGCATCATCAACCCGCGCCCGGCCTTCAGATTGATGTCACAACTGAACTGGCTTCGATGCTTGTGGAAGGTCACATTGGCTTCAAGCGCATGGTCGAAATACTTGGCGGTAATCGCCGCCAGCCCGTCACTCACATGGGTCTTCAGCGCTTCTCCGGTTTCAACCTGTTTGCCGGCTACCGTGATATGCATGGGCCTATGCCCTCCCTTTCTGCAAAGCGGAGGGGCCGCCCCACGGCGACCGGGCGCGCGACCCCTGCCTTCCTCCCAGGGTCGCCCTTGTGTCCGGATCAGGCCGAGGCGGCCTTCTCCCGTTTGCGCTGCACGGATGATGGAATGCGCAGCGCGTCCCGGTATTTGGCCACAGTTCGCCGGGCAATGTCCACGCCTTCTTCGCGCAGCCGGGCCACAATCGTATCATCAGAAAGAATGTCATCCGGGCTTTCGGAATCTACCATGGCCTTGATGCGGTAACGCACGGCTTCCGCACTATGCGCTTCCCCGCCGCGCGTGCCGGAAATGGCGGTGGTGAAGAAGTACTTAAGCTCAAAAGTCCCGCGCGGTGTGGCGATAGCCTTGTTGGATGTCACGCGGGACACGGTGCTTTCATGCAGCGAAACCTCATCGGCCACATCGCGCAGGATCAGCGGGCGCAAATGCCCCACGCCGTGGCGGAAAAACCCATCCTGGCGGCGCACAATCTCGGCAGCTACTTTCAGGATGGTATTGGCGCGCTGTTCCAGCGACTTCACCAACCATGACGCGGTTTGGAAGCGTTCCGCGATCCAGGTTTTGTCTTCCTTACCGCGCGCGCTGACATTGGCGGACGCGAAGAAACCCTTATTCACCAAGACGCGCGGCAGGGTTTCCAGATTAAGTTCCACAATCCAATCATCATTCGGCCCGCGTCGCATCAGCACATCCGGCACCAGGGTTGGCGCGGGCGGCGCATCGAAGGAAGCGCCGGGCTTGGGGTTTAGCCGCCGAAGCTCAGCGACCATTTCCGCCATGTCTTCGGCATCCACGCCGCAAATCTGCTGCAAGCCTTTCAGATCACGCTTGGCGAGCAATTCCAGATTAGCGAGCAGCGCGGCCATGGCCGGGTCATAGCGATTGCGATCCTGTAGCTGTACCGCAAGGCATTCCGCCAAATCATGGCAGAACATGCCAACGGGATCGAAGCGCGCCATGGCAAGGCGCACGCGTTCCACCAGCGCTTCCTCGCACCCCAGCGCATTGGCAATCATCTGCGCGCGCACATGCAGCCGCCCGGCTGGGTCCACCAGTGCGAGCAGATTGCCGGCGATCAGCCGTTCCTGAGGTGAGGTAAAATTCAGCCGTATCTGTTCCGCGAGATGATCGCGCAAGGAGCGTTCCGGCGCTTCCATGGCTTCGATGCCGGAAAGATCATCATCGAAATCGCGATTGCCACCGCGGCCGATCGGCGGCAGGCCGTTATCGTAAACATTATCCCATTCGGCATCCAACGGCGCGGCATTTTCGGAAGGCAGCGCATCAGAAGCGGCGGCGCTGGCGGCATCGGCGGGTTCGGATGTCGCTGGCAAAGGGTCCGTGCTGCGCCCGGCATCCGGGCCAGGCAGCGGGCGTTCGTCGCGTTCCAGCAGCGGGTTGCGTTCAAGTTCTTCTTCAATGAAGGCAGAGACTTCCAGATTGGAAGATTGCAGCAGCTTGATCGCCTGGCGCAGCTGCGGTGTCATCACCAAGTGCTGCGATTGCCGGAGATCGAGACGCGGGCCGAGTGCCATCAGCCTTGCTCAGTTTCAGTGGTGCGGGAAAAGGCGGAGACCATGCGGCGCCAGTTTCCGGCTATAGGCTGAATTTTTCGCCAAGATAGACGCGGCGGACATCTTCATTCGCCACGATTTCCTGCGGATTGCCTTCCATCAGCACCTTGCCATCATGCAGGATATAGGCGCGGTCGATGATTTCCAGCGTTTCGCGCACATTATGGTCGGTGATCAGCACACCAATGCCGCGATCCTTCAAATGCTTGACCAGATCACGAATTTCGCCAACCGCGATCGGGTCAATCCCGGCCAGCGGTTCATCAAGCAGAATATAGGAAGGGTGGGTCGCCAGCGCGCGGGCAATTTCGCAGCGCCGGCGTTCACCGCCCGAAAGTGCCAGCGCGGGGGCGCGGCGCAAATGTGCAATGCCGAATTCAGCCAGCAATTCATCCAGCATTTCTTCGCGCCGGTCGCGTTCCGGTTCCACGACTTCCAGGGCAGCGCGGATATTCTGTTCTACCGTCAGGCCACGAAAAATGCTGGCTTCCTGCGGCAAATAGCCAAGCCCGAGCCGTGCGCGGCGATACATGGGCAGCATGGTGACATCATGCCCATCCATCATCACGCGCCCTTCATCGGGCTGCACCAGACCGGTGATCATGTAGAAAGTGGTGGTCTTGCCCGCACCATTCGGACCGAGCAGACCGACCGCTTCGCCACGTTGCAGGGAAATCGACACATTGCGCACCACGGGCCGCTTCTTGTAGCGCTTGCCAAGCCCAGTGGCATGCAGCCCGCCACTTCCCGGCACGATTTTCATGGTCGTTTTTTCAGTCATCGTGCGGGTGCCCCTGGTGTGGGCAGGCTTTGGCCTTGTTGTGGCACCACCAAGCCGCGCACACGTTCCCCTGGGCTTGCCACCAGGCGCGAAATGCCGGTTTGCATATTCACAATCGCTTCGCGCCCGGTCAGCGTATTATCGCCACGCACAATCCGCACATCACCCAAAAGCCGCGCCAGCCCATTGGGCGGCGTATAGACGCCGCTATCCCCGCGCACGACTTCTTCCGGCGTGCGGATTTCAACCCGGCCATAGGCTTCCACCTTTTCCAGATTGCTGCTGGAACCGGGTGTTGCTTCAGCACCAGGGCGCGCGGCTTGTGGGCGCGGTGCCGCTGCTGCTTCTGTGGGCGCTTCCTTGAAATAAGCGACCAGCACATCGGCGCGCACGCGCTTGTCATCCTTGGTGACCACAACCGCATCACCCCGTGCGACCGCCATGCGGCGTTGCGGCCAATATTCCACGCTATCGCGCGCCGTCAGCACATTATCCGGCGAGGTCAGGCGCAGGTTACGCCCTGTCAGCACCATTACCGCCTGATCCATATCGTAAATCGCACGCTCACCTTCGGCGCGATCGGTTGCGGTGGTGATCACCACATTTCCTTCGGCTTCCAGGCGCCAAATTTCGCTGGCGCCACCGGGGCCTTCGCTGCCAAGGCGCGGTTCGACTGGCGCGCCGCCGCGTGGGCGATAGCGCGCGACCAGCATATCCGCATCAATCGTGACACCACCGCGCACCGCCCGCGCCGCGCCGCGTGCAATCACCAATTGTTCCTGCTGGCGCCATTCAATGCCATCACGCGCCGTGACTTCAATGGGCCCACCTTGATTGAGGTCCATGCTTTGCGCGAAGGCCACACCCGCCAACAGGCAAAGCGCCAATGCAAGACGCCGCTTCATTGCCGGCCTTCCAGCATGGCGCGCGATTGGCCGGTGAAAATCACCACCGCGCCTTTTTCATAAAGGCGGAAACCTTCACTCACCAAGGTGCCGAAGGGGCCTTGCGCGGCGACGGGCTTATCACCGGAAGCGGCACCTTCCTTCAATTCAATCGCGGCTTCTTCAGTCACCAGCAGATTGCCGCCATCATGCCACAGCGTCACTTCGCCGCGCAGATCAAGATGGTTGCGTGCCTTGAACAAACGCCCTTCGCGCGATTCCATCAGCACCCAGCCATCATTCAGCGTTAAATCCGCGCGTGGTGCTTCAAGATCCAGAATATCCTGATCTTGCCCTTGCCGGGCAATGGCGGCGGTCACGGTATAGGGCCGGTTCTGTTCATCAACGCCTTGATAGCGTGGTGCGACCACGCGCACCGCTTCCGGCGCAGTTTGCGTCACCCGGCGGAAGGAAACGCGGGCGCGTTCTTCCATGCCTTCGAATTCCGGCCAAATGGCAATGGCCAGTAGCAGCGCCAAGCCAGCGCCAGGGATCAACCATTTCAAGGCCGCAACCACAAACCGCCGCCGCGCCATCTGCGCCGCAGAAGGGGACCAGCGTTCGCGCGACGGTGTGGTGATGCGCCGCGCCGCGCGGGGCGCGGTTGCGATATTCACGGCATCAGGCGCGCGATTCTTCACGCAACACCGGCGCGCAACAAATCATGGATATGCAGAATGCCCATGGGCTTTCGCGCTTCATCCACCACGAAAAGCGCCGTGATGGCGTGCTTGTTCATGACCCCAAGCGCTTCCGCCGCCAGCATATCGCCGCCGATGGCAAGGGGATTACGCGTCATGACCTCACCCGCTGGGCGAGACAGCAGCGCGGCCCCGCCCGAGGCTTCCAGCGCGCGGCGCAAATCGCCATCCGTGATCACGCCGGCCAAAGCGCCATCCGTGCCCACCACGCCAAGGCAGCCGAAGCGCCGCGCGGTCATCGCCAAAATCGCGGCTTCCATTGGCATATCAGGCGGCGCCAGCGGCAATTCCGCCGCGCCATGCATCAAATCCCGCACGCGCGACAACCGCGCGCCCAATTTGCCGCCTGGGTGGAACACCCGAAAATCCGAAGCCGTGAACCCCCGCCGCGTGAGCAACGCCACCGCCAAAGCATCCCCCAGCGCCATTTGCATGGTGGTGGAGGTGGTGGGGGCAAGGCCCATCGGGCAG
Source organism: Pseudomonadota bacterium (assembly GCA_041174145.1). Taxonomy (GTDB): domain Bacteria; phylum Pseudomonadota; class Alphaproteobacteria; order Acetobacterales; family Acetobacteraceae; genus Neoroseomonas. The sequence continues at coordinate 1,475 of JBEDHL010000186.1, read as the reverse complement.
GCTTCAGGCGCGGCCGGCAACACCAGCGCTACATCAGCCGCGCGCGCCAAAGTGCTTTCGGCGCGGCCGATAATGCCAATCAATGGGAGGCTGAAACGGCGCGAATGCGCGATCAAATCCGCCAATTCCGGCGTTTCCCCGGAATTGGACAGCGCTAGCACCGCATCGCCCGCCAGGATCATTCCCAAATCCCCGTGGGAGGCTTCGGCCGGATGCACAAACAGCGCCGGCGTGCCGGTGGAAGCCATGGTCGCGGCAATCTTGCGCGCCACATGGCCCGATTTCCCCATGCCGGAGACAACAACCCGCCCTGTCACACCTGCCAGCAAGCCGACAGCGCGCACAAAGCCATCATCCAAAGTGTCAGAAAGCGCGCGTAGCGCATCCGCTTCCAGCGCCAGCACGCGGCGGGCTTCGGTAAGGCCTGGGTGGGGAGCAAGGGTATTCACGCCACCTTGTATGAGGCGGCGGACCTCAAGGGTCAACAAATTCCGGGCTTGGCCCTGCAAAAAAAATGCCAAGTGGCGTTCGGGACATGGTCAAGCCAAGAGAAAACACTTGGCGACTTGGGGCAGGCACTAATGCTGGAAAATATCCGGGTCTTCATAGCCGAGCAGATCAAGCCGCCCGCGCGCCGGCAGGAAGCGGAAGCAGGCCTCGGCCAGGTCAAGCCGGCCTTCGCGCTTCAGCAGGCCTTCCAGCTTGGCCCAGAGCGCATGGAGATGCAGCACATCGGACGCCGCATAAGATAATTGTTCGGGCGAGAGTTCCGCCGCGCCCCAATCCGAGGTCTGCTGCTGCTTGGAAAGATCAACGCCGAGCAATTCGCGGCACAAATCCTTAAGCCCGTGCCTATCGGTAAAAGTCCGCACCAGCTTGGCGGCGATTTTGGTGCAGATCACAGGCGCGGTGACAACACCAAGCGCGTGATACAGCGCCGCCACATCAAAGCGCGCGAAGTGAAACAGCTTGGTGACAGCAGGGTCCGACAATAGCTTTTTCAGATTGGGCGCATCCGCCCCGCGCCCGCCAAGTGTTGCTGGGCTGATTTGCACCAGATGTGCGGACCCATCGCCTGAGGATAATTGCACCAGGCAAAGCCTATCCCGATGCGGATTGAGCCCCATGGTTTCGGTATCAATCGCGACCATGCGGCCAAGATCGAGCCCATCTGGCAGGTCATTGCGATGGAGCCGGATGGTCACGCCGGCATGGGAGAAAAAGGTGGAACCCATTGGTCGCGCCGCTTGGGAAAGAGAAAAACTGGTGCCCAGGAAAGGACTCGAACCTTCACAGCCTTGCGGCCACAGGTACCTGAAACCTGCGCGTCTACCAATTCCGCCACCTGGGCAAAGGGGCCGGCGCCTTGCGGCGAGGGGAGGGCTTTACGCGGAGAGCGGAGGGGCGTCAAGCGGATCGGGATGGGGAGAATGGCGGCACCGCACCAGCCCATGCGCACCCTCCCCCCTTTGACG
>JBEDHL010000185.1:0-2638 GCA_041174145.1 Pseudomonadota bacterium | reverse complement strand
GAAATAGCAGCCATGGGCATGCAAGCCGCGGAAATTGAAGCGCTGATCAAGGCGGCGCTGCCGGATGCGGAAGTGACCATTGAAGATTTGGCCGGCGATGGCGACCATTACGCCGCCAAGGTTGTGTCTTCCGCCTTCAAGGGCTTGCCGCGCGTGCGGCAACATCAGATTGTCTATGCTGCGCTTCAGGGGCGCATGGGGGGGGTCCTTCATGCGCTCGCCTTGCAAACCTCTGCCCCGGAATAGGAACCAAGAACATGAGCAACCCGGTTTTTGAACGTATCGAAGCCGATATCAAGGCGAACCCCGTGGTCCTTTTCATGAAGGGCACACCGGTTTTCCCACAATGCGGCTTTTCTGCCCGCGTGGTGCAAATCCTCTCCCACATGGGTGTGCCCTTCAAGGGCGTGAATGTGCTGGAAGATATGGAAATCCGTGAAGGCATCAAGGAATTCACGAATTGGCCGACCATCCCGCAGCTTTATGTGGGGGGTGAATTCGTGGGCGGCTGCGATATCATCACCGAAATGTTCCAATCCGGTGAGCTGTCCGGCATGCTCAAAGAAAAAGGCGTGGCACACAAGGCCGAAGCCTGAGCGCACGCCTTTTTGCAAAGAAAAACGCCGCCTGAAAGGGCGGCGTTTTTTATTGGATCAGCCGGCCGCCGTGCTGCGCGGTGCGCGATTACGATTGGCCTTATTGGCGCTGCGGCTTTGGCGATTCGCCTTCTGCCCCTGGGAAGCGCTGCGGTTGCGCGTGGCTTGGCTGCGCTGCTGAGAGGAACTCGCCGTCGCCTCAGAGCCGTTGCGGTTCCGAGGCTCGGCACCGGCCGGCACAGCGCTGGTTGTGAGAATAAGGCCACCAAGGGCGGCAAGGAGAAAAAGGCGTTTCATCGCGGCAGAACCCTTCCTGTAAAGACAAATCTTCGTAACACGATTCGCATGATTCGTGATCATATTCTTTGCGATAAAGCGCAATCTTTCTCTCTTACCTTAAGACTGGGCGAAGGTTCAGCAATCTTGCCAAGGCCGAGCCTTCATTCACCCGTAGATTTAGCCTTGGCTTCTTCCGCGCTGCCAATGCCGCCATGCGCCTTGGACCAATTCACCGGATCTTCCAGGAATTTCCGCACTTCCTTAAGCGCGCCTTCGCTGAAATACGGGCGTTCACGGCAGACCTCCAGCACATCCCACCAGGTGCAAAGGTGGTGCAGGTTCAGGCCCATACCCTTCATCGTCTCGAACGAACCGGGGAACACGCCGTAATAGAAAACAACGAAAGTATGGTCACAAATGGCGCCCGCATCGCGCAAAGCGTTCGCGAAGCGGATTTTGGAAGCGCCATCGGTTGTCAAATCTTCCACCAGCAGCGTGCGCTGGCCGACCGGAACTTCGCCCTCGATCAAGGCATTGCGCCCAAAGCCCTTCGGCTTTTTGCGCACATAAGCCATGGGCGCCAACATGCGATCGGCAATCCATGCGCCGAAGGGAATCCCCGCGGTTTCACCGCCCACCACCACATCAATGGATTCATAGCCAACATGCCGGCCAATCTTTTCCACGCCCAAATCGCAAATCCGGTTGCGCGCGCGCGGGAAGGAGATGATCTTGCGGCAATCAATATAAACCGGGCTCTTCCAACCGCTGGTAAAGGTGTAGGGCTCTTCCGGGCGGAAATTCACCGCCTTGATTTCAAGCAGGATACGCGCGGTGGTGAGCGCCGCGTCGCGGTCCCAGTCGGAGGCATGAAGGGCGGGCATGGATAGGGCTCCTCTCTTTCCGGGCTTTGGTAATGCGCTGGGGCGGCGGCGTCCATGACCCCGCCCGAGTCGCCGCGGATTTGGGTGCTGGCAGACCCGCGCGCGGGCACGGCGGCCCAGGCTTTGGGCATTGCCGAAAGGCTGGGTGAACCCTTCCGCCGGGTGGATCTGGCCTGGGGGAAGCTGGCGCGGCTGCCTTTGCCCTTCGCCTCCCTGGCGGGGCTGACGCCGGAAGCCCGTGCTGCTTTCGCGCCCCCTTGGCCGGCATTGGTGATATCGGCGGGGCGGCGCAGCGCCCCGGTGGCGCTTTGGCTAAAGCAGAGGGGCGCACGATTGGTCCATTGCATGCGGCCGGGCTTTGGCGCGGCGCGCTTCGATCTTTTGGTGATTGGACAGCATGATGCGCCCAAGCCTGCGGCCAATATCCTGCCCATTCTAGGCGCAGCGCATCGGATTTCGCCTGAACGGCTTGCGGCGGCGCGTGCGGAATTTGCGGCATTCGGCGCCCTCCCCTCACCCCGCGTGGCATTGCTGATGGGCGGGCCGCCGCGCGCCGAGGGCATGGACGCCGCCGTGGCAGGTGCCATCACGGCCAAGGTGGCAGGTCTTGCGGGCAGCGTGATGGCCACTGCTTCCCGCCGCACCGGCAGCCCAGCGGAAGATGCCATGGCGGCGGCTTTAGCTGGGCATGCGCATAAGCTTTTTCGCTGGGGCGATGCGCCGCCCAACCCCTATGCCGGGTTCCTTGCCTGGGCGGATCAGGTGGTGGTGACGGGGGATTCGGTTTCCATGCTCTCGGAAGCGCTGGCCACCGCCGGGTCGGTTTTCATCGCCGATCCCGGCGGGCTGGGGCCGCGCCATAAGCGTTTGGCGGAAAGC
>JBEDHL010000184.1:0-12576 GCA_041174145.1 Pseudomonadota bacterium | reverse complement strand
CCCTGGCTGTGCCTTATCATCATTCTACAAGGCGTGACGTCACTTCACCGGAGAGAATGAGGTCGGCTTCATTTCCATCACCGTCTGCTGCTTAAGCGCACCAAGCGGCGCAATCGCCTTGCCGAATTCCGCCCAGCCCGGATCGCTCATCATCGCCGTGCGGCGGCGGTCACGATCGCCCAGGCTCTCATAGGCCCACATGAAGACCACCTGGTTGATCGGCCCGATTTCCGTCACCGCAAAAAGCAGCAATTGACCAAGCATGCGCTTTTGCACCGGCAGGCCGTATTTTTCATAAGCTTCCAGCCAGCCGGCCATCTTGCCCGGGTGGAAATCATAGGTGCGGTGATCCACGAACATGCCCGTGCCACCGATTTCCCGCTTGAATTGGAAGCCCTTGGCCTGGGTGATCGGCGAAAATGGCACAGTTTTCAGGAACTTGACTTCCTGCTGGGCGAGCGCCCCGGCCTCGGCCGAGCGCTTGCGGAAGGCCTGCCAATCCGGATCAGCCTCACGCGCGGCCAGGCAGGCTTCACGCGTATCAATATCATCCCAGCCGCGGAAGAAGACGACTCGGTTGATGGTGCCGACTTCCACCTGAAAGAAGCCGAGCGATGGCCCCATATGCCGACCCGAAGCCGGGCCACCGAGGCTTTGATAGGCATCCATCCAAAGCGGCATCTTGCCCGGATGGAAGGTATATTGGCGCTGTTCGACATACATTGGGCTGTCTCCCCCCTTTGGTTGCTGGCCAAGCTTCCGACGAGACCGCCCGGCGCGCAACCCGCCTCTGCCCCTCACAATTTTGCTGCACTGCAAAAAATCGCTTGAAACCCGCCTGCGGCAGGCGCAGGAAGGTATCCGATCAAGGAGCCTGCGCCATGACATCTTCGCGCCCCATCCCGCCCGGCCGGGAATTACTGAGCAAGGGCAATGAAACGGCCCAGCGCGTGATCGACCAATCCCGCGTCATGTCCGATGTGGTGGGCCGTCACGCCAAGGCCCTGCCGGCGGCGCTGAACCCCTCGGCCCCGCTGCAAAGCCTGGCCAAGGCTGGCCAAGGAATGATGCGCGCCCCGCAGAATTTGGCGATGGATGCGGCTTCCTACATGCTGGATGCGGCGCAGCGCAGCTTCCTGTTCTGGGATACGATGCGCGAAGCGGGCAATAACTTCGTCTCCCACGAACAGGCCGGCTGCCCGCCTGTGCTGATTTTTGACTTTGAGACCGTGGTGGATGGCCGCAAGCTGAAGCGGCCGGTGAATTACGCGCTGGTGCGCATCACGCCGCCGGAAGACATGCCCCCCAGCAATGATGCGCTGCGGCCCTTTTTGATCATTGATCCGCGCGCCGGCCATGGTTCCGGCATTGGCGGCTTCAAATCAGACAGCCAGGTGGGGGTGGCGCTGCGGCGCGGACACCCCGTTTATTTCGTGATCTTCTTCCGCGATCCGGAACCCGGCCAGACCATTCTGGACATTACGGCGGCCGAGGCCGTGTTCCTGAAGCATGTGACCGATGCCCATCCCAGGGCGCCGAAACCTGTCGTGATCGGCAATTGCCAGGGCGGCTGGGCGGTGATGATGCTGGGCGCTGCTTTGCCCAATCAGCTTGGCGCTTTGGTGCTGAATGGCGCCCCGCTTTCCTATTGGGCTGGCGAAAAGGGCAAGAACCCAATGCGCTATCTGGGCGGGCTGGCCGGCGGTGGCTGGCCGGCGACGCTGATGGCCGATATGGGCAATGGCCGCTTTGATGGCGCCAATCTGGTCGCGAATTTTGAGGCCCTGTCGCCAGCCAATACCTGGTTCCGCAAATATTTCGACCTTTACGCCAATGTGGATCAGGAATCTGAACGCTTCCTGGAATTTGAACGCTGGTGGGGCGGCTATTTCCTGATGAACCGCGATGAAATTCGCTGGATCGTGGAAAACCTTTTTATCGGCAACCGCTTTTCTGCCGGGCAGATTTCCGCAGGTGATGGGCAAAGCTTCAATATGCGTGAAGTGAAGGCGCCAATCATCGTCTTTGCTTCTGCCGGCGACAATATCACCCCGCCTGGCCAGGCTTTGCGCTGGATTGCCGATGTCTATCGCGATGAGCGCGAAATAAAATCACTCGGCCAAACCATTGTTTATCTGCTGCATGAGGATATCGGCCATCTTGGCATTTTCGTCTCCGGCAAGGTGGCGAAGAAGGAACATAGCGAAATCGCCAATACGCTCGACATGATCGAATCGGTGGCGCCTGGGCTCTATGAAATGGTCATCACCAGCCATGAGGGTGATGAAGATGGCGAATGGCAGGTGGAGCTGGTGGAACGTACCATCGCCCAGGTGAAGGAAGTATCCGGTGAGGCCGAGAACGAAGCCTTCCCGGCCGTGGCGCAGATTTCCGAATTGAACCAGCATCTTTACGATGTGCTGGTTTCCCCGGTGATCCGTCAATTCAGCACGGAAATGACAGCAGAAGCACGCCGGCGCATGAACCCGATGCGCTGGCGGCGTTACGCGCTGAGTGACATGAACCCCTTCATGGGGCCGGTTTCATCCCTTGCCGGTCTGGCGCGGCAAAATCGCCGCCCCGCCGCGGCTGACAATCCCTTCCTGGCCTTTGAGAAAGCCTTCGCTGATACGGTGGAATTTGGCCTGAACGCCTGGCGCGACACGCGCGACGCCATGGTGGAAATCGCCTTCCATGGTGTTTACGGCACGCTGAATGCAGCCGGCATGACAGGTGAAGATTACGCGGCGGAAGCCGCGGCCGCGCGGGATTCGGTGGCCACCGATGCGCCGCAACGCGCTGAGGCTGAGGCGAAACTTTCTGTCGGTGGCTATGCGGAGGCAGTGATCCGCATGATGATCCTGCTGGCCGATGCGCGTGGCGCGGTGCGCCGTTCACGCCTGGCGCGGTCTAATCAATTGCTGACCACCGAAGCGCCTTTTGCGCAAATGACCGCAGCTGATCGCATGGGTGTCATTCGTGACCAGACCATGATCGCCACCCTTTTCCCGGAAGAAGCGATCAAGACACTGACCGCTTTGCTGCCGGATGCGGCTTCCCGCCGTAAGGCGCTAAAGGCGGTAGAAACCGTGGCGGGGCCGGATGAAGAACTTGGCGATAATGCCCGCGCGCGCTTGCAGCGCCTGCGCGAAGTGCTGGCGGTGCGCCCGCAGCGCGCGGCGTGATCAGGCTGCTGGCGCCAAAAGCGCCAGCATTTCAGCATCGCTGAGCTGGTGAAAATCAGCATAGGATGCGCTGATGCCGCCTTGGAAACCCTCGGTTTCCAAGGCGATAATCTCATCCGCTGCGCCCTTCAGCGCGGCGATGCTGTCCGGTGCGGCCACCGGCAAGGCCAGCACCAACCGCGCCGCACCGCGCTTGCGTAGCGCTTCCAAGGCCGCGCGCGCCGTGAAGCCAGTGGCGAGCCCATCATCCACTAAAATGGCAATGCGCCCCTTCGGGTCCAGCCGGGCGCGGCCCTTCAGGTAAAGCGCGGCGCGCCGCGTGAGTTCAACCCTTTCGCGGGCGATTACCGGCGCCATGTCCGCCTCTGTCAGGGCGGCATGGGTAACCACGTCCCGATTAATGACAGGCTGATCCAAGCCTTCAGCGACAGCGCCAAACCCCAATTCGGGCTGCCAGGGCACGCCAAGTTTGCGTACCAGGATAAGATCAAGCGGGGCGCCCAAGGCCTCAGCGATGGGGATGGCGACCGGCACGCCACCGCGCGGCAGGGCGTAAACCACGGGTGCGGCATAACCACGCGCCGCAAGCAAGGCCGCCAGGCAGCGCCCGGCTTCAGCGCGGTTTTCGAAACGCGCCTTTGGCTTGGCCGCGAACATCATGCGCGAAGATGGCGCGGGCAGGATCGCCCGTCACTTCACCTTCGCGATATCTCACGCTTCCTCATCACGCAGAATGCGCGCCGCCGCCAGCAGCGCCTTTTCATAACGGGCGCGTTCCTTGGCGGTTTTCTCAGCCGGCCAGGGGCGAAACCCCTCCCCGGTTTTGGGGCCTAGCTTGCCCTCAGCGACAAGGCGCGCGAGGCCAGGGCTTGGTTCCGGGCTATTGTTGAGCGAAGGGTAGATGGTGCGCCCCGCTTCCAATTGCGTCTCAAGCCCCGCCAATTCCTTTTGCAAGATTGGCCCCGCCGCAACATAGCGAAAGCCGAAGGCGTAGCGCACGGCATTATCCACATCCTCAGCCGTGGCGAGGCCTTGATCAATCACTGAAAAGGCTTCGCGCATCAGCGCATGTTGGATGCGATTGGCAAGGAAACCCGGCACATCCTTCGCCACGCGAATGACCTTGCGCCCAAGCCCCGCCATGATGTCGGCGAGGCTATCGCACACCGCCTGGTCCGTATATTCGCCGCGCACCACTTCGACGCCCGGCACCAGATGCGCGGGCAGGAAGAAATGCAGATTGGCGCAGCGCGCGCGGCCCGGCAGATCGCCCGCGATATCGGTGATGCGATAGCCGGATGCATTGGACGCGATTGGGATGCCTGCGGGCACCAGCGCATCAAGTTCGGCAAAAACCTTGCGCTTCAGATCAAGCCGTTCCGGCACAGCTTCAATCACCGCTTCGGCTGAGGCGTAATCCGGCGCCTTCATGTCATCCAGCAGCGTCAGGCCGGAAGCCGCAGCAGGGTCGCCATCCAACTGGGTGATGGATTGCGCGACGCGCGCTTCTGCCGCCGGCCAACGATCCCGCGCCGGTTCCACCGCGGTCACGCGCCAGCCGCCATTCAGGAAAATTGCCGCAATATCGCAGCCCATCAACCCCATGCCGAGGATGATGACATGGCGCGGCGCGGTCATGCCGCAGCCCTTGGCGTAATGCCGCCTTGCTGGACGATGAAATCGGCGATTTCGGCAACGCCTTGCAGCGCCTTCAGATTGGTGAAGATGAAGGGCCGCGCATTGCGCATCTTGCGCGCATCGCGGTCCATCACAGAAAGATCAGCGCCCACCAGCGGCGCCAGATCAATCTTGTTGATTACCAGCAAATCGCTGCGCGTAATGCCGGGCCCACCTTTGCGCGGGATTTTATCGCCTGCCGAGACATCAATCACATAGATGGTCAGGTCCGCCAATTCCGGGCTGAAGGTCGCGGCCAGATTATCGCCGCCGCTTTCGATGAACAGGATTTCCAGCTTCGGGAACTTCGCGGCCATGTCATGCACCGCAGCAAGATTGATGGAGGCATCTTCGCGGATCGCGGTATGCGGGCAGCCGCCAGTCTCCACCCCCGCGATGCGTTCCGGCACAAGGGCGCCAGACCGTGTCAGGAATTCCGCATCTTCGCGCGTGTAAATATCATTGGTGATGACCGCGATATCGTAATGGTCGCGCATATGTTTACAGAGGCGATCAACCAACGCGGTTTTGCCGGACCCAACCGGGCCACCAATGCCAACGCGAAACGGGCCATGCTGAGATGTGCTCATGATCTGAACAACCTTGTGTATTGCGTCTCATGACGCAGGGAAAAGATATCAAGCATCGGCGCCGCCGTGCCAAGCCGGGTGAGATCAGCGGTCAGCGCGGCCTCAGCGGCGGCGGCCACGCTGGGTTGCAAGGCAGCGATCGAAAGCTGGCCATCGGTTTGGCCGAGCGGCACCAACCGGACCCCGGCGGAGACCAAATTCGCCGCAAAAGCCGCCAGAAAGGCGAAGGCCGCATCACGCACTGGAATGCCCTGTTCCGCCGCCGCCGCACCAAAGGCCACCGCATGGGCAAGCTGGCGCGGATGGCGCGCGGCAAAGGCCGCGAAGCGCGGTGTGGGCCAGGCGGCCAATGTCACGCTGGTAAAGGCGGTGCCTTGCGCTTCCGCTTCCAAAGCGGTTTCTGCCGTGCCGCGCCAGGCAGCACCCAGCGCCGCAACCTCATCCAAGGCCTTGTCATCGCACTTCACCATGGCGCGATGCGCGGCCACCAGCAAGGCGCCATCCACGCGCCCGGCGCCCAACCGCAGCGCCGCCGAGACATAGGCAATCAAGCCATCGCGCTTGGCCACGCTGCCCGCTTCCACCGCCGCTTCCAGCCCATGGCTATAGGTATAGGCCCCCACCGGATAGGCCGGCGAAAGCCAAGTCAGCAGCCGATACAGCGCCTGCTGAGCCTCAGGCGCTTCGGGTTTTTTCCTAGTGGTGATGGTGGTGGTTTCCATCGCCATGATGATGGTCATGATCACCATCGCCATGATGGTGGTGATGATGCCCCGGATGGCGATTGTGTTCGCCATAAGCGCCGCCTTCCGGATCAAAGGCCGCTTCCACATGGGCCAATTGCGCACCCAAGCCCTTCAACATGGCTTCAATCACGTGATCCTTGCGGATCAAAATCCGGCTGCCTTCAATCTGCGTCGGCAAATGCCGATTGCCGAGATGCCATGCCAAACGCGCAAGCCGTTCCGGCGTTTCGGCGGTGACTTCAATCAGGGGCTCAGGCGCGGCCTGCACCAGAATGACACCGCCACCTTCCAGCAGCAGCCCATCCCCTTGGCGGAGCGCGGTGGCTTCTTCCAAATCCAGCAGAAAGGCAAAACCATCTTCCGCGACATAGCGCTTACGGCGGCGGAAACGATCATCGAAATCCAGCGTCACACGATGGCGCGCGGTGCGTTCCACCCAGCCGCCGGCGGGCAGCACTTGAATGGCGCGGGGGAGTGATTCAGTCATATCAGCAAGCCTCAAAACATGAAGTAACGCTGCGCCATGGGCAGCACCTTGGCCGGTTCGCAAACCAGCAGCACACCATCGGCACGCACTTCATAGGTTTCGGCATCCACCTCAATCTTTGGCAGCGTGCCATTGTGCACCATGCTGCGCTTGCTGATGCCACCGCGACAATTGCGCACCGCCAGCAATTCGCGCGAAAGCCCGAAGCGCCCCGCAATATCCGCGTGCAGCGCCGCACCACTCACGAAAGTCACCGCGGAAACCAAACGAGAGCGCCCATAGCTACCAAACATCGGCCGGTAATGCACGGGCTGCGGTGTGGGGATGGAAGCATTCGGGTCGCCCATCAGCGCCATGGCAATGGTGCCGCCCTTCAACACCATATCCGGCTTCACGCCAAAGAAGGCCGGCGTCCACATCACCAGATCGGCAATCTTGCCAACTTCAATGCTGCCGACATGATCGGAAACGCCCTGCGCAATCGCCGGGTTGATGGTGTATTTGGCGATATAGCGCTTGGCGCGCGTATTGTCGTTATCGCCCTTTTCTTCCGGCAGGCGGCCACGCTGCACCTTCATCTTATGCGCGGTCTGCCAGGTGCGGATGATCACCTCACCCACACGGCCCATCGCCTGACTATCGGACGACATCATGCTGATGGCACCGATATCATGCAGAATATCTTCTGCCGCGATGGTTTCCTTGCGGATGCGGCTTTCGGCAAAGGCCACATCTTCCGCAATGCGCGGATCGAGGTGGTGGCAAACCATGAGCATATCCAAATGCTCATCCACCGTATTCACCGTGTAAGGCATGGTGGGGTTGGTGGAAGAAGGCAGCACGCCAGCTTCACCCACAAGGCGCAGGATATCCGGCGCATGCCCGCCACCCGCACCTTCGGTATGGAAGGCCTGGATGGTGCGACCACGAATGGCCTTGATGGTTTCCTCCACAAAGCCGCTTTCATTCAGCGTATCGGTATGGATGGCGATTTGAATATCCATCTCATCCGCAACCGATAGGCAGGTATCAATGGCTTTCGGTGTGGTCCCCCAATCCTCATGCAGTTTCAGCCCGCAAGCCCCCGCGCGGATTTGTTCTTCCAAGCCCGCCGGCAGCGCGGCATTGCCCTTGCCGAGGAAGCCAAGGTTCATCGGAAAGCCTTCGGCGGCCTGCAACATACGCTCCATATGCCAGGGGCCGGGCGTGCAGGTGGTGGCCAGCGTGCCATGCGCCGGGCCGGTACCGCCGCCGAACATGGAGGTGATGCCCGATGCAAGCGCTTCTTCAATCTGCTGTGGGCAGATGAAATGGATATGCACATCAAGCCCGCCCGCGGTCAGGATGCGCCCTTCACCGGCGATGATTTCCGTGCCCGGGCCGATGATGATGTCCACATTCGGTTGCGTGTCGGGATTGCCGGCCTTGCCAATCGCGGCAATCCGCCCGCCGCGCAGCCCGATATCGGCTTTCACCACGCCCCAATGATCCAGGATCAGCGCATTGGTGATGACGGTATCCATGGCACCTTGGGCGCGCGTGACCTGGGATTGCCCCATGCCATCGCGGATCACCTTGCCACCGCCGAATTTCACTTCCTCGCCATAGGTCGTGAAATCTTTTTCAACCTCGATGAAGATTTCCGTATCGGCCAGGCGCACACGGTCGCCCACGGTTGGGCCATACATGCCAGCATAGGCGGCGCGAGAGAGCTTCGTTGCCATGGGTCAGACCGCCCCTTCCGTTTCGCCGCGAAAACCATGGATGACACGCGCGCCTGAAAAGGGGATCAGCCGCACCTTGCGCGTTTGCCCCGGTTCAAAACGCACTGCCGTGCCGGCGGCAATATCCAGCCGGCAGCCGCGCGCCTTGGCGCGATCAAAATCGAGCAGCGGATTGGTTTCCGCGAAATGGTAATGGCTGCCCACTTGCACCGGGCGGTCGCCCTTATTGGCCACCGTGATTTCCACCGCATCGCGCCCGGCATTGAGTGCAATATCGCCAGGGACGGTGATGATTTCGCCGGGGATCATTTGCGGCCTCCCTTCTTGCTGGCTGGTTTCGCCTTGGGTTTGGGCTTGGCGGGTTTCTTCGCGGCTTTGGCCTTCGGCTTGGCGGCGGCTTTCGGTTTGACTTTGGCTTTTGGCGCGGCCTTGGCCTTGGCCTTGGCGGCAGGCTTCGCTTTTGCGCTGGGCTTCTTCGCCACCGCCGGGCGAATGGGCTGATGCACCGTCACCAGCTTGGTGCCATCCGGGAAGGTCGCTTCCACCTGGATTTCATGGAGCATCTCGGCGATGCCTTCCATCACCTGATCGCGCGTCAGCACCGTTGCGCCATCACGCATCAATTCCGCGACGTTGCGGCCATCGCGTGCCCCTTCCACCACGAAATCCGTGATCAGCGCCACGGCTTCGGGGAAGTTCATTTTCAGGCCGCGTTCCAGGCGCCGTCGCGCCACGATCGCGGCCATGGAAATCATCAGCTTGTCTTTTTCGCGCGGGGTCAGGTTCATGGCGTGGGGTTCCGCAATCGCTGTGCCATCATGGCTGTGCTTGTTTCATGTCGTCCATAGGCGGGGCAGGCGCGCGGGTAGGCCAAGCGCTGGCCGTAGGCGGCAAATCGCCTCACCTAGCCCTTCCCGCACCGCAACCGCACTGCCCAGCCAGCGCGCCAGCAACAGGCCGGGCCGCACCAGGCTGGTAAGCGCGCCAGCATCACGCAAAGCATCGCGCAAATCAGGCGCGGCCAGCGGGCCGGCCAGCACCAGGCTGCCCATGGCTTCGACATTGGCGAGGCCAAAGGGGTCAGCGAAATCCGCCGGGATGTCTTCCCCAAGGCTCAGACCATCGGCCCAAAGCAGCTTGCCGCCGCGCTGGATGCGCCAGGAATCCTGCAGCGCGCCACGCCGCCAGGTCTCGCCACGCGCGGCGCGGCCAAAAACCAGGGCTTCGGCCATCAGCAGCGTGGCATCTTCGGCGATATCTGCCCGCATGCTCCGTTGCAGGCGTGCGCCTTCAAACAGGATGGTTTCCTGCGGAATCCATTCAAACACCGCGCCGGGGCCGGCTTCGAGCGAGACGGAAATCTCGGTCGCCGGACCAAGACTGCGATAGATTTTCTCCGCCGCCGGGGTGGAAAAGCTAGCCCGCGCGCCAGCACCAAGGCTGAGCGCGATTTCCACCCGATCGCCGCCCGCCAAGCCACCCGCGGTATTCACCAGGGCGCAAATCGGCGCCTCATCTGCCTCAGGGTCGGGGAAAAGGGCGCGCATGGGGGGCGATTGATAAAGCCCGCCCAGCATCGTGCGCCCTTCATGCAAAGCGTAATCCAAATCCAACCGCCCGCGAGAGCGCTGATGGCGAGGTTGAGTAAGGGCGCTGGCATTCATGGCGCGAGATTAACCACGCCAAGCGCCCGCCAACAAATGGCGCAATTCAAGGCAATTACTGCGCAAAATACAGGCAGAAATGCGGGCTGGACAGGTGCGCCCAGCGCGGCTTTGGTGGCGCAGATCAAACCGAAAGCCACGCTATGCGCCGCATCACCACCGAACCCCTGACCGCCGAAGCCTTTGCCCCTTTCGGGGAAGTGCTGCAAAGCCCTGCCACGCCGGGCCGGGCTTACATAGACCAGGTTTTGGAAAATCGTCGTGGCGGCGCCAGCCCTAGCCTTTCCTTCACCCGCGCCTTGCCGAAATCAGCGCCTTTTGCTTCCACCACCATGGAAAGGCATGAATTTTCCTCACAATCCTTCATCCCCATGGAAGCGGGGCGCTGGCTTGTGCTGGTGGCCCCCCATGGGGCGGATGGCAAGCCGGATATGGACAAGGCGCGCGCCTTTCTGGCGCGGCCTGATCAAGGGGTCACCTACGGGGCCAATGTCTGGCACCACCCATCCACCGTCTTTGACCGCGAAGCGCGCTTCGCTGTTTTCATGTGGAAGGATGGCACCAGCGCCGATGATGAATTTGTTGAGGTGCAGCCTTTTGAACTGCACCTCGACTAGGGTTCAGCAGCTTTGCGGCTGCTGACCACGGGTTTTCCAGAGCGAGACGAAAATCCCGCCCGCAATGATCAGCGCCGTGACGCCAAGCGAAATGGCGGGATCAAGCTTGCCGACCATCTGGTTCCAGAAAATCTTGCCGCCGATGAAAACCAGCACCAGCGCCAAGGCATATTTCAGGTAGTGGAAGCGATGCACCATGGCGGCGAGTGCGAAATACAGCGCGCGCAAGCCCAGGATGGCCATGATATTGGCGGTATAGACAATGAAGGTATCGGTCGTGATGGCGAAGATCGCCGGCACGCTATCCACCGCGAAAATCAGGTCCGCAATATTGATGACCACCAAAGCCAGGAATAGCGGCGTGGCGAAAGCCAGCTTCTTCCCCGTGGTCGCATCCATTTGGCGCACAAAGAATTTCTGGCCATGGAGTTCATCCGTCACGCGCATGTGCTTGCGCATGAAGCGCACCACCGGGTTTTTCGAGATATCCTGCTCCCCTTCCGGCACCACCAGCATCTTGATGCCGGTCGCGATCAGGAAGGCGCCGAAGATATAGAGCACCCAGCTATATTGCTGCACCAGCGCCGCACCGGCGGCGATCATGATGCCGCGCAGCACAATCACGCCGATAATGCCCCAAACCAGGGCGCGATACTGGTAGCGGCGCGGAATCGCGAAATAGCCAAAGATCAGGCTGATCACGAAGACATTGTCGATGGACAGCGCCTTTTCGATGAAAAAGCCCGTGAAATAGGCAAGGCCGGCATGGGTGCCATCCGAGGTAGTCAATTCACCAACCTCATAGGCCCACCAAATGCCCGCGCCATAGAGCATGGCAAAGGCGATATAAAAGGCGGAAAGCCACAGGCTTTGCGCGACACCCATTTCCCTGTCCTTGCGATTCAAGACCCCAAGGTCGAAGGCCAGCAGCACAAGCACAATCAGCAGAAAGCCCTTCCACATCCAGAAGGGCTTGCCCATCCATTCAGAAACCAGGAAATCCATCCCCAAACCTCATCCTAAGGCGCGGATCAGCCATAGGGGGCCGAGACCGCGCATGGTTGCACGATCCGACATCACGGCAGGCCGCCCAAATGGCAGCCCCCGCCAGAGGGGCCCGGATGAAATTTAGTTGGTGGGGGGTGGAATGGGTTTCAAGCCCCATTGCAGCGCCCGCCCAGAGAAACCATTTGGGGATTTGCGCGGCGCCCCCTTGGCGAATAGGTTGCCGCCATGTCATAGGCTCTGAAGGTCCGGCTCTCCGGCCCTTCCAACTGGGAATTGAGGCGTCGCAATGGGTTCCTTTAGCATCTGGCATTGGCTTGTGGTTCTGCTGGTCGTTCTGCTGCTTTTCGGCAGCGGCAAGATCAGCGGGCTGATGGGCGATTTGGCCAAGGGCATTAAGTCCTTCAAACATAATATCAAGGAAGATCAGGCTGATGCCTCGATGGAGGCGCAGGCCCAGGGTCAGACCCAGCCGGCTGGCAGCATCCAGGGTCCGGCTGCGGCGTCTTCCACGGCCCAGGCCAGCACGGCGCAGAATACCCCCCGCCCCGGCGCTTAAGGCGGCATAGAATTTGGCTCGCCCGCCCCCTTTCGAAGCTGGGGTCGGGCGGCCTTTCTGACACAGCGCCGCGCCTTGAAGCGCGGGCTGTTACTTTCAAAGCTTCTCAGGCTGCCGGGCCAGGGTTAAAAGTTTTTCGCCTATCAATCCGCGTGGAGGGCCCGCGCCATGCTCACAACCTGGACCGTTGAGGATGGCCGCTGCCGTGTGCGCGAAGGCGCCATTTCCGACATCACCGCCGCCCTGCCGGAAGCGGCAAGGGAATCCGCGGCCGAGGTCGCTACGGCCGAGAATCTGCGCCGCGCGGTCTGGATCGACCTGC
>JBEDHL010000183.1:0-13131 GCA_041174145.1 Pseudomonadota bacterium | reverse complement strand
GCGGCGATTTTCTCGGCTGAGGCATCACGCGCTGCAAGTTCCGCAAGCAAGGCCGCGCGATATTCGGCAAGCCCCGCCTCAAGCTCTGCCAGGCCGCCCGGAAAGCGCGCGGCATCTGCGCCATATTCGGCCCAAAGCCTTGCAGCCGCATCATCACGGCCAATCAGCGCCAGCAGATCAGCGAAAAATCCCGGGCGCGCTTTTATATCCTGAAAGGCGCGAGCGAAGATCGGGCAGGCTTCCAGGCGAAGCTCCGCCGAGCTTGGCGTGATCAGCCCCGCATCGAAAAGCTGCGGCGCGAAGGGCGCGGCCAACACACGCGCGCGCCAGCGCTGATATTCCGCCGCGCCAAAATGCCAGCCAAGGCCGATCACGGTGGCCACTGCGCCAATCGGCCCCAGCGCCGTGCCGGCCGGCAATAGGGAAGCTGCGGCGCGGACAAGCGGCGTCAAGGGCTGAGCGCCGATCAGCCCGGCCAGGGCATCACTGGCCTCAGTCAGCCTATCCTCAGCGCCCGGCCCGGCCTTGGCGCCTTCCAGGGCCGCGGCGGCGCGGCGCGCGCGGGCAAGCGCCGCTTGCGTGCCTTCTGGGATCACCCCTTTGGGTAAAAGCGGGCCGAATTCATCCAAAACCAAGCCGGCGACTTCGATGTGACGCGCAAGCCCCCCCTTGGTGGCTGCGATTGAGGCAGGCATGGCGGCATCCCGCGCGGCGCTTGCGGCTTTTTGGCGCAGAGCCTCGGCCTCGGCCGCCAAGGCACCGCTTGCGCGTTCACGTTCGGCCAATTGTTCGGTGGCGCGGCGGGCCATTTGCGCATCGCCCCCGGTGCTGCGGGTGCCGAAATAGAAGCCAAAAACGCCGGTGACGATGCCATTCACATAGCCGGCAATGGCATCGGTCAGGCCAAGCGTTTTGGAAAACAGCAGAAGCGGCAGGCCAATGACGCCGACAATCAGCGCGAGCAAGGCGCGCACCGTGCCTTCCGGCAGGGCAAGCGGCAGGTCGCGCAGCCCGGCCAAGCGTTCCGCCGCAATGGCGGGATTGGCGACCAGCGCGAAACTGCGCGCCGCCAGCCACCACAGGAAGGCGGCAAAGCCAATGCCAACAAGGAATATCATCATACCTATCAGGGCCGGCAGACCAGTGGCGCCGGGGGCGGCGAAGGCCGCAAAAAGCGCCTCCGGCCCCGGTAGACCAAGGGCGAGGGCGGCACCCAATACGGCGGAAAGCGCCGCGCCAGTCAGCAGAATACGCAAAGGCAGCCGAATGATTTGCAGTAATTCCAGGGAGATATCGCGCCTTTCGGCGGCGCCTGCCATGTTTTCTTCTGGGATTCTGGGGGCGGAAGGGGGCATGGGCGGACCTCGGCTTGGCCCAGTTTTTTGGTATATTTTTCCTATTTTGTCAAGGATTTTTTTCTTTGTAGCCCCAAAGGTATCCTCATGCCTTCAGCACCGCCTCCGCAAGCCGCGCCGCATTCAGCGCTGCCCCCAAGCGCACATCATCGCCGACCAGCCACAAGGAAAGCCCCTGCGGCAGGGTCGCATCGCGCCGAATGCGGGAGACATAAACCATGTCTTCGCCCACAATCTCGGCCGGGCTCGCATAGCCGCCATCATCGCGCCGATCGAGCAGGCTTAAGCCCGGCGACTTGCGCAGCACCTCACGCGCATCGCGTTCACTGATGGGGCGGTCAAAAGCAATGTTCAGCGCCATGCCAAGGCCAAGCATCACTGGCACACGCACGCAGCTTGCACTCACCTGGATATCGGGATCGAGCAGCTTGCGGATTTCAGCCGCCATCGCCCATTCCTCCCGCGTCGCACCATCGGCCATGAAGCGATCAATATGCGGAATCACGTTGAAGGCGATCTGCTTCGTGAAATACTGCGCTTCCGGATTGTCATTCACATAAATCCCGCGGGTTTGGGACCAGAGTTCATCCATCCCCTCCTTCCCCGCGCCAGAGGCCGGCTGATAGGTCGCGACCACAACGCGCCTGACGCCGGCGGCTTCATGGAGTGGCTTCAGTACCATGGCGAGCATCAGGCTGGCCGGCAGCGGGCAGGCGATGATCCGCCTTTTGGCAGCGCGCGCCAAAGCCTTGTCATTCACGCCGGCCGCCACCAGCGGCACATCCGCTTCCAGGTGAAAATGTCCGGAAAGGTCAATCACCATGGCGCCTGCTGCCGCAGCACGCGGCACTTCCACGGCGGAGAGTTTGGCGTCACAGGCGAAAATAGCGAGGTCCGTGCCAGTGAAATCAAACCGCGCCACGTCGCGCGCCTTCAGCACGGCTTTTTCGCCCCAGGAAATTTCCGCCCCGGCCGCGCGGCCATGGGCAAGCGCCACCATCTCCGCCCCGGCCAGGCTGGTTTCCGCCAGGCAACGCAGGATTTCGCGCCCAACAAGAGACGGCGCGCCAATAACGGCGATGCGGTGGGCCATGGATCATTCCTTCAAACGAGCCGCCCCTTTAGCGGCAATTTTGCCCTTGGGACAGAAGCCGCGAAGGGCCGCGGGGAAGGCTGGGCTGGCTATCCTGGCTTGCCTGGATGTAACGGCCCCATTGCAGGCATATGAAAGCCCTGAAATGCGCGCGGAGAGCGTGATGTTGGGGCTTGCGGGTTTGCCAAAGGCAACCATTTGCGCCATGCCGGATTTATGCCGCACTTATCGCTACAATGCGAAGTGTAGCCCTTTCATCTTTCGGGAGCCTTGATTGATGCGTCGCCTTATCCTTTCTGCCGCCCTGCTGGCGGGTTTTTCGATCACAGCCCCTGCCTTCGCCCAGGATGCGGATGCGGGCCAGCGCGTGTTCAACCAATGCCGCGCCTGCCACACCATTGATAAGGGCGGGCGCAATGGCGTCGGGCCGAATCTCTGGGGCATTGTGGGCCGCAAGGCGGCTTCAATTGAAGGCTTCCGCTATTCGGCGAATATGCGCACGCTGGGCGAAGGCGGTCATGTCTGGACGATTGAAAACCTGGCACCCTACATCACCAACCCCAAGGCCGTTGTGCCGCAGGGTTCCATGTCCTTCGCCGGGCTGCGCAATGAACAGCAGTTGAAGGATTTGCTGGCGTTCCTTGCGAAGCAAAAGGATTGAGGCGCGGGGCGTCATCCGCCCCTGCCAAATGAAAAGCGCCGCCGAGGATCATCCCGGCGGCGTTTTTGTTTATTTGGCGATGATCCGCGCATTGCCAACAATGGCGCGCATGCGGTCATTTGCCGTCGCCCCGCCTTCCACGGCGGCAATGGCACGCGCTTCGGCGGCACGCACGGCGGCGAGTTTTTCCAAAACCGCTTCCGCCTGATCCTGCGGCACCACCACCACGCCATCGGCGTCACCCACAATGATATCACCGGGGCGCACATGCTGCCCGCCAAGCGTCACCGGCGCGCCCACCACAGCGGGGCCATTGGCTGCTGGCGAGGCTGGCATGATGCCGGCGGCGAAAAGCGGCAAGCGGGAAGCGATGATCCCCGCGCGGTCACGCGCCAGACCATCAGTGACGAAGGCGGCGACCCCCTTATTCTGCATCATGCCCGCCACCAGATCGCCGATCACGGCGGTGGCGGTATAGGCATCATTGGCAACCACAATCACATCGCCCGCTTCCGCTTCCAGAAGCGCGCCATAGACGCCAACCACATCAGCGGGATAGGCGAGCGCGGTCAAAGCCGGGCCGACAAAAACCGCGTTATCGGGGTCCATCGGCTTGATGCGGTAATCCAGCGCGCCGCGCCCTTCCATGGCATCGGCCAGATGCGATGTTTGCGCGCCGCGAAAGGCTTCGATCAGTGCCTTGGACGGGCGGCGATGGCCGCGATGAATGGTGAGCAGCGGGGGGTTATCGAGCATGGGGCGCCTCCTTGAGGTTTCCGTCATGCTTGCCCGTCAGGCGGGGCGCGTAAAGCCTTATGCGGCGCTGATAAGTTCCAGCGCATGTTCGGCGATCATTGCTTCCTCATCGGTGTGGCGGATCAGCACACGCACTGGATCGCCGGCGCAGCCAATTTCCGGGCGATTGGCGGCATTGGCTTCGGGGTCCAGATTGATGCCAAGAAAGCCAAGCCCCGCGCAGATGCGCGCACGCAGCCTATGGGCGTTTTCGCCAATGCCGGCGGTGAATACCAGCGCATCAACCCCGCCAATGGAAGCCGCCAATGCGCCGATTTCACGGCGCACGCGAAAGGCAAAGTGATCCAAGGCGGCTTCGGCGGCCTCGGTCCCCGCGGCTTCAATTTCGCGCACATCCTGCGATATGCCGGACATGCCCTTGAGGCCGCTATCGTGATAGAGCAGATGCGCGATTTCGGCTGAATTCATCTGCAAATTATCCAGCATATGCAGCACCACGCCGGGGTCTAATTGGCCGCTACGCGTGCCCATCGGCACGCCATCCAGCGCCGTAAATCCCATGGTGGTGGCGCGGCTTTGCCCGCCTTCAATGGCGCAAAGCGACGCGCCATTTCCAAGATGCGCGACAATCAACCGCGCCATACCTAGCGCCGCTTCCTCGGCCGCCAGGCGGCGGGCGATATATTCGTAAGACAGGCCATGAAAGCCGTAGCGCAGGATGCCCTGTTCATAGAAGCGCGGTGGCAGGGCAAAGGTGGCGGCAGCACGGCTTTGCGTGCGGTGAAAGGCCGTATCGAAACAGGCAATCTGCGCCACCCCTGGAAAATGCCGCGCGGCGGCTTCAATCCCCGCCAAATTATGCGGCTGATGCAAGGGCGCGAGCGGCACCAGGGCGCGCAGCTCAGCCATGATATCCGGCGTGATCAGCACCGGCGCGCTGAGATCCCGCCCGCCATGCACCACGCGATGGCCAATGGCGCGAATGGCTGCGCCATCCAGCAAGGGTTTCAGCGCTTGAAGGATCACCCCAAGCGCGCCTTGATGGTCCTTGGGTGCCTCGGCTTCCGCAAAGCTGCGTTCAGCCAGTTTTGCGCCTGCGGCATCACGCAGTGTGAAGCGCGGCGCGGCGCCAATGCCTTCCATCTGGCCATCATGGCGCTGCACCAAGCCTTGGCCCGTTAAGGCAAAGACCGCGAATTTCAGCGAAGATGAACCGGCATTCAGCACCAAAAGCGCGTCTGTCTTGGCTTGAGGCGGCATGGTCATGCTTGTCTCCACACTTCGTGGCTTGGGTAATGGCTTGGCCGCCGCCAGGGTTTTAGCAGGGCGCGAAGCGAATGCGGTCTATGCGCGCATCCAGCCGCGCATTGGTGTCTTCCACATCCGTGCCAACCACAATTTCGAGCACAGGGGGCACGGCGCTGCCGCGAAAGGCCGCGCGCCAATCCCGCGTGATTTCGGCCTTTTCGTCAAACCAGCGGCCCTTTTCGCTATCGGCGGGCCGGCGCACAAACACCTTGCCCAAGCCATGCACATAAGGATTGGCAAAGGGGCGCGGTTCCTGCCCGGTGCCACCCCAGACATAAGCGATCATACTGCGCGGCAAGCGATGATCCCCGGCAACTGCCTGGGCCAGGGAATGCTGCGCCCTTTGCATGAAGCTGGCTTCTGGCGGCCAGCCATCAAAGCCGATTGTAATGGCAATGGCGCGGTCATCACCGCCCTTGCGGTCCAAAGGCGTGGGCGGCGGGCCGTGATCTACCCGCCAGCGCCAAAAAAGACAGGCATCGGCCTGGGTGACGGAACGCCAAACGAAACTCCCCTGCCCGACCCCGGTGATGCGCAAGCCGCCATCCGGCTGGGCTTCGAATTGCGCCGGCCTGATGCCGGGCCAGCCACCCTTCTGCCAGCCGGCAGCGCGCAAAGGGTCTGGTGTGGGCAAACGCTCCGCCGGCGCGCCCAGCAAGGGCGCGAGGATCAGAACCAGCAAAGCGCGGGCAAACGGCGGCATGCGCGCGCATATGGGGAAGGCCTGGCCGCAGGTAAATCCCAGTCGGGCCTGAGCCTCAGCCTGACGTGGCGTTTCGCGCCCGCGCCACCACACGATCCGTAAAGGCGCCCGCGCTGCCCAGGTAATTGGCCGGGTTGGTCATGGCCTCCACCTGCGTCGCATCCAGACGCGCCGCAATGGCTGGGATGCGTGATAGCGCTGCGGCAAGCGAAATGCCTTCCGCCCGCACCGCATCGCAGGCGTCATTCACCATGTGATGCGCTTCCGCGCGGCCCAGCACGGGGGCGAGCCCCATCATTACCGCTTCGCCCATGATCATGCCGCCGGTGGCTTCCAGATTGGCGCGCATGCGCGCCGCATCCACCTGCAGACCTTCGGCCAGAAAACGCGCCTGCGCCACTGCGCCATGGGTCAGCAAAAAGGCTTGCGGCAAAGCCAGCGCCTCTGCCTGCCAGGGGCCAGTGCCGCGTTCCAGATCATGCGCCATGGCCGAGAGCATTTGCGGCACCAGCGCATGCACGCCGCGCGCCTGCGCCAGGATATATTCGCAAGCAATCGGGTTGCGCTTTTGCGGCATGGTGGAAGACCCGCCGCGCTTTGGCACATGCGGTTCAGCGACTTCAGCCAATTCCGTTTGCATCAGCAGCATCACATCCGTGCCGATCTTGGAAAGGCTGCCGCACAGTACGCCAAGCCAGCAGGCCACTTCCGCCACACCATCACGCGCCACATGCCAAGGGATATCGGCTTCAATCAGACCAAGTTCGCGGGCCAATTCGCGCGCTACCGGCAAGCCCTGATCGCCAAGGGATGCCAGCGTGCCGGAAGCCCCGCCAAAGCCAAGCCGCAACACGCGCGGGCGAAGCTGTTCCAACCGCTCCAGCGCCGTGATCAGCGGGTTCAGCCAAACCGCGACCTTATAGCCGAAGGTCACAGGCAGCGCGTGTTGAAGATGCGTGCGCCCGGCCATCACGGTATCGCGATGCCGCGCGGCAAGGCCTGCAAATCCCGCAATGGTCGCGCGCAAATCCGCTTCAATCAGCGCAAGCCCATCACGGATTTGCAGCACCAGGGCGCTATCCATGATGTCTTGTGTGGTCGCCCCCCAATGGGTCCAGCGCCCGGCATCTTCGCCGGCAAGGCGATTGAGCTGCGACACAAGCCCCACAACTGGATAGCCCGTATTGCGCGTGGCGGCGGCCAGCACGGCGCGGTCCAAGCCTTCGGCCTTGGCCACACGTGTGATGGTGGCGGCGGCGTCTTCCGGGATGACGCCAAGCCGCGCCTGGGCGCGGGCAAGCGCCGCTTCCACATCCAGCATCTTTTGCAAATAGGCGTCTTCGCCAAAGGCGGCGCGCATGGCATCCGTGCCATAAAGCGCGCCGAGCACTGGGCTATCGGCTGGGTTCACGGGCATGACATTCTTCCCTTTGCCCGACCGTAATCGCGGCGCACCACCGCGCGCCGGGCTGTTTGTTTTTTTCGGCTAAAATCAGGCGGCTTCAGGCGCCGGCGCGGGCTTGGCGGGCGCCACCACTTCAGCGCCGCTTTCATTCAAATCAGGCGTGATGGTCTGGGCTTCGCCGCGATATTCCGGCTGATCGCCACCTTCCGCGCCATCAGAGCCTTCCTGCCCTTCCGGACCCTGGCCATCCTGCGGCTGATAACGACGCTGCTGGTATTGCTGATGCTGCATCGCGGCCTGGTTCATGGCGTTCAGGATGCGGAAGTAATGCTCTGCATGCTGGAAATAGCCTTCCGCCATCACGCGATCGCCGCCGCTGGTCGCATCGCGGCCAAGCTGTAGGTATTTTTCGAAAAGCTGTTGCGCCGTGCCGCGCAGCCGCAAATCCGGGCCGTTCGAATCAAATACATGGTTGCGGTTCAGCGGTTGACCGCCACCCAGGCTACCACCCCCGCCACTATGACGGAATTGACCGCCCCCACCATGACGATGACCGCCCCGGCCGCGCATGCGCTTCATGTTCATCTGTATCGCGTTTCGCTATTCCGCCTTCGGCAATTTCGGGCGCAAGGGGCTAAGGCCCTGATTTACGTCCTGAAGTCCGAATCTGTTGCATCCAAACGGTGCCGAAAGGGCTGTATCAATAAACTGCCTTTCGGGATCAGGGAGGGGAATCGAACTTCCGCCCTCACCGCCCCATTCTTCTAGCCCTTATGCCCCGCCGCGCCAAGGGTAAAATCACGCGCCGCGCAGCACCAAGGCGCGTGGCACCCCGCCGAGATCGGCGCGGCAGGCTTCGGGCGTGAGGCCGGCCGCCCGGGCGAGCGCTTCCACCACCGCCTGTTGGCCCTGGCCCAATTCCAGCACCGCCACACCGCGCGGCGCCAAAAGCCGGGGTAGTTCAGCCACGATGTGCCGATAGGCGCCAAGCCCATCCGCCCCGCCATCCAGCGCCGAGGCGGGTTCATGCCGCGCCACTTCGGGCATCAGCCCGGCGATGGCAGCGCTTTCAATATAGGGCGGGTTGCTCAGGATCAGATCAAACCGGCCGGAGAGCGCAGCCGCCCAATCCCCGGCCAGGAACCTGGCCCGATTGGCCAGGCCAAGCCTGCCCGCATTGCGCGCGGCAAGGGCCGCAGCATCGGCCCGGCAATCCACCCCAACGCCATGCGCGGCCTTGTATTCACTAAGCACAGCCAGCAGAAGCGCGCCCGTCCCGGTGCCAAGATCAAGGACACTCAGCGCCCCCCCCTTATCCGGGCAGGCTTCCAGCGCCGCTTCAATCAGGCTTTCGGAATCCGCGCGGGGGATCAGCGTGGCGGGCGAGACTTCAAATTCCAGCGTCCAGAAGCCAACGCGCCCCAGCAGATAGGCAAAGGGTTCATGCGCGACGCGGCGCGCAAGCAGCCCCGCGAAATGCGCCGCCTTATCCGCCGGCACGGGCGCGCGGGGGTCTCGCAGCAAGGCTTCCTCAGATGTGTTCAGCACATGCGCCAGCAGCCGGCGCGCTTCCAGGCGCGGCGCTTCAATCGCCGCACCGCGCAGCCTTTGCCCAGCCTGACAGAGAAAAAAGCCGATGCTGCCAGCGGGATCGGCGCAGAGCGGCTCCATCACGCCGCTTCTGCCGCCAGCCGCGCTGCCTGGTCTTCGGCGATCAGCGCGCCAAAAATATCGTCGAAATCGCCCAGCATCACGCGGTCAATCTTGTGCAGCGTGAGCCCGATGCGGTGATCCGTCACGCGGCCTTGCGGGAAATTATAGGTGCGGATGCGTTCCGAACGATCCCCGGTACCAACCTGGCTTTTGCGATCCGCCGCGCGGGCCTGATCAGCCGCATTGCGTTGTTGTTCATAAAGCCTAGCGCGCAATATCTTCATCGCCTTGGCGCGGTTCTTGTGCTGGCTTTTTTCTTCCTGCATCGCCACCACAAGGCCGCTTGGCATATGGGTGATGCGCACCGCGCTATCGGTTTTGTTCACATGCTGCCCACCAGCGCCGGAAGCGCGGTAGGTATCAATGCGCAAATCCTTGTCTTCGATCTGCACATCCACATCTTCCGCTTCCGGCAGCACGGCGACCGTGATGGTTGAGGTATGAATGCGCCCCTGCGTTTCGGTGGTTGGCACGCGTTGGACGCGATGCACACCGCTTTCATATTTGAAGCGCGCAAACACCCCGCGACCGGCGATTTCCGCCGTGGCGCCCTTGATGCCGCCCAATTCATTTTCGTCGTAATCGAGCACTTCAAAGCGCCAGCCGCGCCCTTCGGCATAGCGCTGATAGGCGCGGAATAATTCAGCGGCGAATAACCCAGCCTCATCACCGCCGGCCGCGGGGCGGATTTCCAGAATGGCGCTGCGTTCATCCGCCGCATCCCGCGGTAGCAGCATGATGCGGATTTCATGCTCAAGCGCGGGCACACGTTCCTTCTGCGTCAGCCATTCGGCTTCGGCCAATTCGCGCATTTCGGGGTCTGCCAGCATCGCCTCAGCCTCATCGCGGGCGCGTTCGGCGGCGCGGTATTCGGCGTATTTTTCAACGAGTGGTTCAAGCTCCGCCAATTCCTTGGACAGCGCGCCAATATCCGCCCCCGGCGCGGTGGAGAGCATATGGCGCAGCTCCTCCGCACGCGACAGCAAGCGATCAAGGCGTGATGGCAGGCTCATTTGAGGCGGGCGGGGATATCCGCGAGTGCCACGCTTTCCTGCGTGCCGGCATCAAGATCGCGCAATTGTGCAACGCCAGAGGCAATCTCCGCCTCGCCCAAAATCACGGCGGCGCGGGCATTGATGCGATTGGCGCGTTCCATACGGCGCTTGAGATTGCCGCGATAGGCGATCTCGGCGGCGATGCCCGCGCGATGCAAGCTGCTCAGCATATCAAGGGCCGCGCCTTCAGCATCATCGCCCACCGGGATCACAGCGACAGGGCGCGGCGCGGCGGGGCTTTCGGTCAGGAGCATGGCCAGGCGTTCAATGCCGGCAGCCCAGCCGACGGAAGGCGTGGGTGGCCCACCCATTTCCTCAACGAGCCCGTTGTAGCGCCCGCCCGCCATCACCGTTCCCTGCGCGCCCAACCGATCCGTCACGAATTCAAAGGCGGTGTGGCTGTAGTAATCCAGGCCCCGGACGATGCGCGGGTTTTCACGGAAGGGCACGCCAAAGCGCGCCAGGTGCTTTTTCACGGTGGCATAGAATGCGGCAGCTTCAGGCGTCAGGTTATCACCAATCACCGGCGCGCCGGCGACAATGGCGCGGTCTGTCTCATCCTTGGAATCCAGGATGCGCAGGGGGTTTTTCTCAAGCCGCACGCGGCTGTCATGGCTCAGCGCATCACGATGGGCGCTGAAATAGGCCACTAACGCAGCGCGATAGGCATCACGCGAAGCTGCATCGCCAAGCGTATTGATTTCCAGCACCGTGCCTTCGGCGATGCCCAGTTCCTGCTGGATATGCCAGCCGCAGGCGATGACTTCCGCATCGGCCAAAGGTTCCGCCGCGCCCAGGATTTCAATGCCGATCTGGTGGAATTGCCGATAGCGCCCCTTTTGCGGGCGTTCATAGCGAAACATCGGCCCGGCATAGAAAACCTTGCGCGGCAGATTGGATTGCGTGAGGCCGTTGGAAACCAAGGCGCGGCACACACCGGCGGTCATTTCCGGGCGCAGTGTCAGGCTTTCCCCGCCGCGATCGGTGAAGCTGTACATTTCCTTGGACACAACGTCCGAGGTATCGCCAAGGCCACGGGCAAAAACGCGCGTGTCTTCAAAAATGGGGGTGGCCCATTCTTCAAAGCCGTAAAGGGCGGAAATCCGGCGCGCTGCTTCGGCCACCGCATGGTGGCGGCGGAATTCCTCACCGATCAGGTCACGCGTGCCACGGGCGGGCTGCAATTGGCTGGACATGGCGTTTCGGTATCCTGTCTCGAGATTGGCGGCAAGTTGGGACGACTAAGGGACGTTGTCGGGCGGCACCAGGGGCCGAAGCCGCAGCGCAAGGCGCGGCAATTCCTCGCGCGCGACCTGCCAGAGGATATCAATCGCAACATCACCATAATCATGGATCAACTTGTTGCGCATACCGATCATAAGGGCCCAAGGAATATCCGGATGCGCCTCTCGCCAAGGCCGCGAAAGGCGCCCCGCTGCCTCACCAACCACCGCGATACAGCGCGTGACAGCCGCTTGATGGAGCTTGCTCGCATGGAAGCCGGCCTCATCGAGATCACTTACAAAACCAGCAGCCTGCTCAGCCCAAGTGAGCATGTCCAGAAGCAGCGCCGCGTCCCTTTCCGCCGGCGGCAAGCTCATGCGCTGAAAAGGGCTTGCGCTTCGGCCAGAATGCGCCGGCGGCGGATGTAATTCGTGCTTTCCTCAATGGCGCGGCGCTCCACCACCTCAACCGGGCGCGCCAAGGCGCGGGCCGCGTCTTCTTCAAAGGCCAAGAGCTTGGCAAAGCTGCGCTGGGTCGTTGGTGCGAATTCAATCAGCAGATCAATATCGCTGCGCGCCGGGTCAAAATCCTCGCCACGGGCCGCAGAGCCGAACACCTCAAGCCGCGCCACACCATGCTGCCTGCAAAGCGCGGCTAGCGTATCACGATGCCTCAGGATTTCGGCGTGCATCCCTGCCCCTACTCCGCCGCGCGCACCGGTTGTTCCTCGGTTTTGGCGGCGCGCAGCGCCTCCGCGCGGGCTTCCACCAGGCCAACAATGTGATCCACCATTTCCTCGGTCCGGATCGTGTGGTCCGTCTTGCCGGCGCTATAGACCATGTGAGTCCCCGCACCGCCGCCGGTCAGGCCGATATCGGTCATCAGCGCCTCACCAGGGCCATTCACCACGCAGCCGATGATGGAAAGGCTGATGGGCTCGGCGATATGCGCCAGCCGTTCTTCCAGCTTTTCCACCGTGCGGATCACATCAAACCCCTGCCGCGCACAGCTTGGGCAGGAAATCACCTTCACACCACGATGGCGAAGATGCAGCGATTTCAGCAATTCCCAGCCGACCGAGACCTCTTCCTCCGGCTCGGCGGAAAGAGAAACGCGCAGAGTATCGCCAATACCGGCCCAAAGCAGAGACCCAAGGCCAATCGCGGATTTAACCGTGCCGGTGCGCTTCCCGCCCGCTTCCGTAATGCCGATATGCAGCGGGTGATCGCAGGCTTCAGCCAATTGCTGATAGGCGGCAACGGCAAGGAACACATCGGATGCCTTCACGCTGATCTTGAATTCGTGGAAATCTTCTTGCAGCAGATGGTCCGCATGCCAGAGCGCACTTTCCACCAGCGCTTCCGGGTTGGGTTCGCCGTATTTTTCCAGCAAATGCTTCTCAAGGCTGCCGGCATTCACGCCGATGCGGATGGAACAGCCATGATCACGCGCGGCCTTGATCACTTCCTTCACGCGTTCCTTGGAACCGATATTGCCGGGATTGATGCGCAGGCACGCCGCCCCCGCCTGCGCGGCTTCAATGGCGCGGCGGTAATGGAAATGGATATCGGCCACGATCGGCACATTCACTTCGCGCACAATCTCGGCCAGGGCTGCGGTCGCTTCCTCGGTCGGGCAGGAAACACGCACAATATCCACGCCGGCCAATTCGCTGCGGCGGATTTGCGCAATCGTCGCCGCCGCATCTTCGGTTGGCGTATTCGTCATGGTCTGCACGGAAATCGGCGAATCGCCGCCGACCGGCACGCGCCCGACATGGATCAGCCGCGATTTGCGGCGCTCGATCTTCTGATAGGGACGATAGGACATGCGGCGGACCCCAAAGACTGGTGTTATC
>JBEDHL010000182.1:0-12743 GCA_041174145.1 Pseudomonadota bacterium | reverse complement strand
TTGCGGCTGGATGCCATGCTGGCGGATCGTGACCCCGCCGGGAAACTCACCGCGCTCAAGGCCGAACGCGGGCCGGTCGCCATGGTGGGCGATGGCGTGAATGACGCGCCGGTGCTGGCCGCCGCTGATGTCGGCATTGCCATGGGCGCGCATGGCACGGCGGCGGCGGCGGAAGCGGGCGATGTTGTGCTGCTGGCAGATAGGTTGGACCGCACAGCGGAAGCCATTGCCATTGCGCGCCGCGCCCGGCGCATTGCGTTGCAGGCCATTCTGCTCGGCATGGGGCTTTCCCTGCTGGCGATGATGGCGGCGGCCTTTGGTTGGCTCAGCCCGCTTGCCGGGGCGCTGTTGCAGGAAGGGATTGATGTCGCGGCCATTCTTTACGCGCTGCGCGCCCTGCTGCCCGGCGATGGCGCCGTGGCGCGGCTTTCGGAAGAAGCAGGGCTCGCCGCGCGCGTTGCCGAACATGCGGGGCTCCGCGATTTGGCCGAGGCGCTGCGTGGCGCCGGCGAAAACCTGGATGACCGCCCCGCCCAGCTTGAAACCTTGCGCGCGCTTGAACGGCGGCTCCGCGATGAATTGCTGCCGCATCAGGCCGCCGAGGAAAGCGCGCTTTACCCCGAAGCCGCCGCGCGCTTGGGAGGGCAGGACCCGCTTGGCGTCTTGCTGAGGATGCATACTGAAATCGAAGGCCTAGCCGCGCGGTTTTCAGCGCTTTTGCCACTCGCTGAAACACCGGGCGGCTTTGCTGAGGTAGCGCCCGCCATCCGGCGCACACTCTTCGCGCTTGAAGCCCTGCTGGCGCTGCATCTGACCGCCGAGGAAGAAGCCCTGGCCGGCCTCACCGGGCCGGAGGATGGCGCGGCGCATTCCCCTCGCTAATCCTATGCGTTCTGCGCTAAAGCCCTTTTCGACATGAGCACGCAATCATCCGAATCCGAAGCGCCAAGCCGCGACGGGCTTTGGCCCATGCCGCCCGGCCCGCCGCATGAGGAACGCCATTTCACGCAGAATGAGGTAGTGCGTGATCTGGTGATCGGCACCGCCGATGGGCTGACGGTGCCCTTCGCGCTGGCCGCCGGGCTTTCCGGGGCGGTCGCCGCCAATCCGCTGATTGTCACCGCGGGCCTGGCGGAGATTGCCGCAGGCTGCATCGCCATGGGGCTTGGCGGCTACCTTGCCGCGCGCACGGATGTCGAGCATTTCGCCGCCGAACGGAAACGCGAAGAAGAAGAAACCGAAATCTACGCGGATCGCGAACGCTGGGAAGTGGCGGCGATCCTGCACCGCTACGGCGTGCGCGGTGATGCCTTGCGTGCGGCAGTGGATAGCATCTGCGCCGATAAGCGGCGTTGGGTGGATTTCATGATGCGGTTTGAATTGGATTTGAAGGAACCGCAGCCCGATCGCGCGGCACGCTCAGCCGTGACGATTGGCGGCGCTTATGTGGTGGGCGGGCTATTACCGCTTTCGCCCTATATGCTGCTGGACAGCACGCATCAGGCCCTGGTGATTTCCGCCTGCATTACTGGCGTCGCGCTGGCCGGCTTTGGTTGGCTGAAGGCGAAAGCGACCGGCCTGCCCGCGGGGCGCGGCGCGGTGCAGACGCTGGTGATCGGCGGGCTTGCCGCCGCTGTTGCTTATATGGTGGCGAAATTGGTCGGGGGGTGAGACCCCCCTTCCCTCAAAGCGGCCGATTGGCCCGCGCCACCACCGCTTCGAATAGCACCTGACAGCCGGCTTCGGCTTCTTCCGGCATGATGCTTTCCGCTTCGTTATGTGAAAGCCCATCCTTGCACGGCGTGAAGATCATCGCGGTCGGCACGGAACGCGCGACATAAACAGCGTCATGGCCGGCGCCGGAAATGATCTCCCGCGAAGGCAGGCCAAGGCGCTTGGCGGCCTGGCGCACCAGATCAACGCAGGAAGCATCAAAGGGCTGAGCCGGGATGCGGAACAGCTCGGTCAATTCCAGCTTGCAGCCATTGGCTTCAACAAGCTTGCGCGCTTCTTCCGGGAAGCTTTCGGCCAGGCCCTGGATTTGCGCATCCGACGGGTGGCGGAATTCGACGCTGAAGCGCACTTCGCCCGGCACCACATTGCGGCTGGCGGGCAGCACTTGCAGGAAGCCGACCGTACCGCGGCCATCTTCGCCGCGCGCGCGCATCAGCGCATCCACGCGTTCAATCACGCGCGCCGCGGCCACCAGCGCATCGCGCCGCGCGGAAGGCGGTGTGGTGCCGGCATGGCTGTCTTGCCCGATGATCACCGCATCATACCAAACCTGCGCCTGCGCGCCGGTGACGACACCAATCTGCTTGCCTTCGCGTTCCAGGATCGGGCCTTGTTCGATATGCAATTCGAAATAGGCATCCGCTGGGAAAGGGGCGGCCTTATGCGGACCCTTATAGCCAATCTGATCCAGCGCCTCACCCACGCTCACGCCATCCACATCGCGCAGGCTATAGGCTTTTTCCTGCGTATAGATGCCGGCCCAAACGCCGCTGCCCATCAATGAATGGCCGAAGCGGCTGCCTTCCTCATCGGTCCAATTCACCAGCTCGATCGGCGCTTCGGTCACGATATTGAGGTCATTCAGGCTCCGCATCACTTCAAGCCCCGCAATCACGCCAAGCGCGCCATCGAATTTGCCGCCCGTGGGCTGGCTATCAAGATGGCTGCCGAGCAGCACGGGCAGGCGCTTCGGGTCGCGGCCTTCGCGGCGGGCGAACATATTGCCGATGGAATCAACGCGCACCGTCAGACCAAGCGCTTCGCACCAGCCGCGAAAACGATCCCGCCCGGCCTTGTCCACATCGGTCAGCGTCAGGCGCTTCACGCCACCCTTTGGCGTGGCGCCGATTTCCGCCATCGTCATCAGGCTATCCCAAAGACGCTTGCCATCAATGCGCTGATTCGTGCCGCTCATGTCCTGCTGATCCCTTGGCTTGCTTTCGCCCTGCCTTTGGCGCGCGGCGCGCGCCCTGTCCAGAGGCTGCCGCCCTTAGCCCACCGCGAAGCCAGCCGCGCGGAAGCGGGCCTGGCCTTCCGGGCCAGTCAGTGCCGCCAGCAGCGTCCCTGCGCCCGCCGGATCCGCGGCCGCCGTGGCAACCGCGCCCAGATAGGCGGTGCTGAGTTGCGCGCTATCCGGCAAAGGCCCCACCAGCACCGCGCCCGGAACGGCGATGATTTCGCTGATCTGGGAAATGGCCAGCGCCGCGCGGCCTTCCGCCACCGCGCCAACCGCAGCACCGCCGCCGGGGAAGATCAGCACGCGCCCGCGCATGGCCTCGGCCAGGCCCAGGCGTTCAATTAGCCGCGCCGCATGGGTGCCCGCCGTGGCGCCTGTCGAGGGGTCTGAATGGGCAATGGCGGGGGCAGCCAGAATGGCGGCACGCAGCGCCGCTTCCGTGCTGATATCTGGCAAGGCCGCGCCGGCCTTCACCGCAACCCCAATCAGCATTCGGCCCAGTTCGCGCTGGCTGCCTGGCCTCAGCAGCCCGGCATCGGTCAGGGCGGCAATCTGCGTGGCGCTGTTCAGCACCAGATCGGCTGCTTCCCCATCCCGGAGCCTACGCGCCACGACGCCGGCATTGGCGATCTCTAGCCGCACTTCACGCCCCGTGGCGGCGTTGAAGCGTGCGGCGATATCGCGGGCGGAGGCCGCAACCGCGCCAGTACCCAGCAGTTTTAGCGGCGGCGTATTGGCCAAGGCCGGGGCTGGCAGGGCCAGAGCAGCCAATAGCGTACGGCGTTGCATGTTCCAGGCCCCCATGTGCATCCTACGCGCTGATCCTAACCTTACCCGTTCCCAGGAGAAACATCATGGCCCATGCGCTTGAAGGTTCCGGCCCCGCCATTCTGCGTAATTCTGATTTGGACGCGGAAGCGGTGCGCGCCGCGCGGGTGGATCTGGCCGCATGTTTCCGCATGGCCGCGCGGCTTGGGCTGCATGAGGGGATTTGCAACCACTTCTCCTTCGTGGTGCCGGGGCGCGATGATCTGTTTCTGGTGAACCCTTATGGCTGGGCTTTTTCGGAAATGACCGCATCGCGCCTGCTGGTCTGCGATTTCAAGGGCAATGTGGTGGCCGGGGATGGCGTGCCGGAAGCGACCGCGTTTTACATCCATGCGCGCATGCATCTGAACCAGCCGCGCGCCAAGGCAGCCTTCCATACGCATATGCCAAACGCCACCGCCCTTGCCATGCTGGAAGGCCCGCCCCTGGTCTGGGCCGGGCAAAGCTCCCTGAAATTCTATGGCCGCACCTTAGTGGATGAGGATTACAACGGCCTTGCTTTGGATGAGAGTGAGGGCGACCGGATCGCCGCTTCCATTGGCGATGCCGATATTGTCTTCATGAAAAACCATGGCGTGATGGTGGTGGGTGCCAGCATCGCGGAAGCCTGGGATGACCTTTACTATCTGGAACGCGCGGCCGAAGCGCAGCGGCTTGCCATGTCAACGGGCCGCAAGCTGAAGCCCGTGCAGCCTGAAATCGCCGCACGTACCTACGCGCAAATGCGCGAGGGGGATCGTGAAAGCGCCAAGCTGCATCTGGAAAGCATCAAGCGCATCCTGTCGCGGGAAGAACCGGAATTCATGCATTGAATTCTGCCGCCTACCAGCGCGGGTTATTGCTGCTGGTGATCACGACCGTCGGCTGGGGCATGAATTGGCCGGCGATGAAGGTGTTGCTGGCGGAATTGCCGCCGCTCACCACGCGCGCCATTGGCGGTGGTCTTGGCTTTATCGTGCTTTTGGGCGTTGCGTTGGCGCAGAAGCAAAGCCTTGTTGTGCCGCGCGCGATTTGGGGCAGGCTCACGCTGATTTCGCTGTTGAATGTCACGGCCTGGATGGGGCTTGCGAGTTTTTCGCTGCTGTGGCTTGCGGCGTCTGAAGCGACGATCATTTGCTACACCATGCCAGTCTGGGCGGCTGTTTTCGCCTGGGTGGTGCTGGGGGAAAAGCCGAGCCTTGCGCGCGTGCTGGCTTTGGTGCTGGCACTATCGGGCTTGGTTTATCTGGTGCTGGGCAAGGGGCTTGAT
This sequence comes from Pseudomonadota bacterium, assembly GCA_041174145.1. GTDB lineage: Bacteria > Pseudomonadota > Alphaproteobacteria > Acetobacterales > Acetobacteraceae > Neoroseomonas. Next base: position 7,695 of record JBEDHL010000182.1, on the reverse strand, counting down.
CTTGGCATTGCCAAGCTACCGGGTGTTGCCCTGGGCCTTGGTTCGGCGGTGCTTTTTGCGCTTGGTACGGTGCTGACCAAGCGCCTGCCGCTTGGCCTGCCGCCATCAAGTTCCGTCGCCTGGCAAGTGGGGATTGGCGTCGCGCCGCTATTCATCGCGGCATTAGTGTTTGATCCTTTGTATTTCGGCCATGTTTCCACGCTGGGCATTGTACTGCTGATTTATGGCGGGGTTTTCGCCCTCGGGCTTTGCTATCTTTCCTGGTTCGCGGCGCTGAAAATGCTGCCGGCATCGCTTGCCTCGCTTGGCACCATCATCACGCCCGTGGTGGGCGTGGTGGGTGCCGCGATTTTCCTGGGCGAGCCCTTTGGCTTGCGCGAACTTCTGGCGCTAGTGCTGGTGCTGTCGGGCGTTGTTTTGGCGGTGCGCGGCTGAGCACAGATTGCGAGAGAGGCTGCAAACCGCCATGGTCCGGCGCATGAATGCCATCGCCCACCCCCTGATCCGTTTGCTCCCTGGCCGAGACCGCCGCGTAAAGGCTGGCCACCCTTGGGCCTTTTCCAATGAAATCGCCATGACGCCGGCGGCCAAGGCGCTGCCTCCCGGTAGTGTTGTGCGGCTGGAAGGTGATGATGGCGTCAAGCATGGCGTCTGGCATTTCAACCCGCATTCGCTGATTGCCGCGCGCCGGCTGGACCGTAACCCGGATGCCGCTTGCGATCTGGCGTGGTTCACCAAGCGGCTGCGCGAAGCGCTGGAGTTGCGCGAAAAATTGTTTGAGCGCCCGCATTATCGGCTAATTCATGCCGAAGCGGATGGCCTGCCGGGCTTGGTGATTGATCGCTACGGCGATGCGGTGACCATCCAGGCCAATAGCGCCGGCATGGAAGCCGCCACGCCCTTGATCTTGGAGTCACTGCAAACACTGATCGCGCCGCGCATGGTGATTGCGCGCAATGACAGCGCCGTGCGCACGCTGGAAGGCCTGCCCGAAGAAACCAAGCTGTTGCATGGCGAAGCCGGCATGATCTCTGTGGAGGAAAGCGGGCTTTCCTTCGCGGTTGATCCGCTGGGCGGGCAAAAGACCGGCTGGTTTTTTGACCAACGCGAACATCGCGCACGCGTGGCAAAGCTCGCCAAGGGGGCCACGGTTCTGGATGCCTTTTGCCATACCGGCGGCTTTGGGATTTCCGCCGCCGTGGCGGGTGCGGCGCATGTGACGCTTTTGGATCGCAGCGAAGCGGCTCTTGCACTCGCGCTTGAAGCGGCCAAGCGCAACAACGTCGCGGATCGCGTGGAAACCCAAAAGGCCGAGGCTTTGGAAGCGCTGGAACGCATGGTGGGGGCCGGTAAGCGCTTTGGCGTGGTGATCACGGACCCACCCGCCTTCGCCAAAGCGCGAAAGGATCAGCCCGCAGCTTTGCGCGCCTATGGCAAGCTGGCGCGGCTTGGCGCCACCCTTGTGGAAAAGGGTGGATTTTTCTTCATCGCATCCTGCAGCCATCATGTGGCGCCGGGCGAATTCGCCGATGCCGTGGCTTGGGGCGTGCAGCGTGCCGGGCGGGAAGCGCGCATTCTGCATATGGGCGGCGCGGGGCCGGATCATCCGCTGCATCCCATGCTGCCGGAAAGCGCTTACCTCAAAGGCATGTTGATGCAGTTGCGATGAAGCGCGCAGAACAGCTTTTTCGGGCCTATCGCGCTTCCTGTTATTTTGCGGGGGCGCATGCGGCGCGCATCGGGAGCCGCGCGCCGGGGTTGGATGCGCTGCTTAGAGCCTGGCGCGTGCGTGAAGGTGTTTTCATCGCCGCCGGGAATCCCTTCAGTCGGCGCAAGCCAGAAGGCTGGAATGCGCGGTGCCATGGGGCGTTACGAGAGCACTTGCGCCGCCTGCCAGACGTGGAAGGCAAGGGCGGCGCGGAGCGCTGGTGGGAAGCGCATTGCTTCATCGGCATGGATGCAAGGCGCGGCGCAGTACTGGCACGGCGCTTTCGGCAAATGGCGATGGTCGCGCTGCGGCGCGGTGGTAGGGCTCGATTGATATGGATTTTTTGAAATCCGCCGCCGCCTTTTTGATTGCGGTCTTCATCCTACGCGCGGCGCTTGGCGCCATGTTCCAGGCGCCGGGCGCGGCGGGGCCGAGCTTGGTGGAGGCCTTCGCGCTGGATTGGGCCGGCTTTGGAACGCTGGTGGGGCTTTTCTGGTTACCAGGACTTTTCCTGGCCTATCCGCTTGGGCTTGTGGCGCGGCGCTTGGGCGACAGGCGCGGCGTGCTGCTCGGGCTTTTGTTGCTGATATTGGGTGCGGTGGCCTCAGCCAGCGCGGATCAGGTGGCGCTGCTGGTGGCGGGGCGGTTGCTGATGGGGCTGGGCACGCTGCTGGTGATTTTACTGCTCACGAAAATGGTGCAGGACCGCTTCCTGGGCCGAGATCTTTTCCCCGCCATGGCGGTTTATGTGCTGGGCTGGCCCTTGGGCATTGCCGCGGCGCAGGCCACGCTGCCCGGCTTTGTGCCCGATTTCGGCTGGCAATTTCCCTATCAGGTCGCGGCCTTTGCCGGCGGCATTGCGTTCATTGCGGTGGCACTCGCGCGCGGGCCGGAGCCTCGTGCACTGCCGCCCAGTAGTGCCGCCGGCAGCGCACTGACGCGCGATGAATTTCGCCGCATGTGCCTGGCCGGCGCCTGCTGGGCCTTGGTGAATGGTGCTTATATGGTGCTGGTGAGCTTCGCGCCGCCGATGTTGATGGCGCGCGGGCTTGGCCTGGCGGAGGCGAATTTCGCTGTTTCGCTGATTTCCTGGTCCAATCTGCTGGCCGTGCCGGCCGGTGCCTGGCTTGCGCGCCGCGCCGGTGTGGCGGGGCCCATGACCATGGGCGCCACGCTACTGGCAATGCTGACAGGGCTTGCCTTGCCGATCGCGGACGCGTCCTTCGCGCCGCTTTTCGGCCTGCTACATGGCTTGTTTTACGCGCTGCCGATTACGGTTTTCTCCGCCCTCGCCGCTGAGGCAGTGGCGCCGGAACGCCGCGCGCGGGGCTTGGGTGTGTATTTTGTTTGGTTCTATGCCGGCTGCACGGGGTGCCCGGCCTTTGCCGGGTGGCTGCGGGATGTGACTGGCAGCGCGACAGCGCCATGCTTCTTCGCCGTGGCTGCGCTGGCGGCGGCGCTTGGGGTGTATGTGTGGTTCCGGCGGGATTTGGCGCGTAGCTAACCCCTACTTCCGCGCCAGCAAAAACAACCGCCGAAACGGCAGCAACACCGCCCCATCCGGCCCAGGCGGATAGGCCGCCTGCATCGCCTCAGCATAGGCCGCGAGGAACCCCTTGCTCCCTTCCGGGCCCAGCGCATCCATGAAGGGCCGCAGGCTGGTGCCCATGGCCCAGCGCAGCACCGGGTCTTGGCCGCGCAGCAGATGGATATATTCCGTCACCCACATCTCAAGCGCCGCCACGCGGGGTGAGAGCAGCGCGTAATATTGCTCCGGCGTCAGGATCGCGGGCGCGCTTTTCACGCGGCGCAAAGCCTCGGCCCAGGGGCCATTTTGGGCGATGCGGTCCTGCTCGGCGCGCAAGGGCGCGGCATGCATGGATGGCATTTGCACTGCCAGCACGCCACCAGGGGCGAGGCAATCCAGCAAGCGCGGGAACAGAGCCTCATGCCCGCCCAGCCATTGCAGCGCGGCATTGCTGAAAATCACATCCGCGGGCGTCTGCGGTACCCAACTGCTGATATCAGCCTGTTCGGTCGCGAAACCCGCAGCGGCGGCCTTGGTGAGCATTGCGGCGCTGCCATCAACACCCATCACGCGCGCGCCTGGAAAACGCGCGGCCAATACCGGCAGCGCATTGCCCGCACCGCAGCCCAAATCCACCACAAACTTAGGCGCCGCATGGGGAATACGCGCAATCAAATCCAGCGCCGGGCGCAGCCTTTCATCACCGAATTGCAGATAGGTCGCTGCGTCCCAGATATCCTTGCCCGTCACAGGAAGCGTTCCCTGATATCCACGCTGCTTTCACGCCCAAGTTTATCAAAATGATCGGTCAGCCATTTCTCCGCCGCATCGCGCCCGAATTGGCGCAGCATGCAGAGGAATTCCCAATCACCGTTAAATTTGGTGGAAAGCTTGAAGGACCGTAGCCTGTCCTCATCCTCGATCAAATGGAGGAATAAGCGCCGATAGCGCGGCTGTTCCAGCCGCCCCGCATCCAGCAAGCGCTGCACGAAATCAATCGCGCGCATTTCCGCCATTAGGCTGCCATTGAAAGTGATTTCATTCAGCCGATTGACGATATCCGAAGCGCTGGTCGGGATTTCTTCGCGCACCTGCGGGTTCAATTGGATCAGCATGATATCAGGCGGCCCGCCCTGTTCATACAGCGGCCATAGCGCGGGATTGCCGAGGTAACCGCCATCCCAATACGGCTCTCCATCAATCTCCACCGCTTTGAAGACTTGCGGCAGGCAAGCGGAAGCCAGCAGCGCATCGGGCGTGATTTCGCGCCGCGTGAAAACGCGCGGCTTGCCCGTGCGCACGCTGGTCGCTGAGACGAATAATCTTGGCGCCTTGGCTTCCTGCCGCAACCGATCGAAATCGATGCTCTGATTCAGCGCATCGCGCAGCGGGTTGTAATTGATCGGAAAGGGATTGAGCTGATAGGGCGAAAGCACGCGCGACAGCGTATCAAAGGTGCGATAAGCGATGGACCAGGTGAGGTCATGGCCCCACATCGCCTTTTCCCAAGGCAGTGCCTGCAAAGGGCTGACGGCCAAGTTCGCGGCCATGCTGCGCCAGAAACGATCCAACGCCGTAATCGCGCCAGCCGGGCCGCCTTCAATCAGGCCCTGCACCACCATCGCGCCATTGATCGCGCCTGCCGAGGTGCCGGAAAGCCCATCGAATTCGATACGCTCATCTTCCAGCAGGCGCTCCATCGCGCCCCAGGTGAAGGCGCCATGCGTGCCGCCGCCCTGCAACGCAAGACTTAAGCGCTTCTTCGCCACGGGCTTCGCGACAGCGGGCGATGACAATTCATCTGCCTGGGCCTGAGGCCCCTTCCCCGCCGTGGTATTGGCATCCATCACGCAGCCAACCACCCGCCATCAATGGAAAGTGCGGCGCCATTCACCGCGCCCGAACCCGGGCCGCAAAGGTAAAGCGCCATGCGGGCAATATCCTCAACTTCAATCCAGCGGCGGGATGGTTGCTTCACCAGCAAATGATCACGCAGCGCCGCTTCTTCGGAAATGCCGAATTTATCGGCCAGCGGCTTCACCTGCGCTTCGGCCAAGGGGGTTCTTACAAAGCCAGGGCAGATCGCATTGCAGGTGATGGGCGTCTCCGCGATTTCCAAAGCGACCACCTTGGTCATGCCCACCACACCATGCTTGGCCGCCACATAAGCAACCTTATAGGGGCTGGCGACCAGACCATGGGCGGAAGCGATATTGATGATCCGCCCCCAGCCACGTTGTTTCATCCCCGGCAGCGCGGCTCGAATGGCGTGGAAATTGGACGACATATTAATGGCGATGATCGCATCCCATTTTTCTTCCGGGAAATCTTCAACCGGGCTCACAAACTGAATGCCGGCATTATTCACCAGGATATCAACGCCACCCAAGGCCGCTTCGGCTTCCGCCACCATGGCGCGCACGCCCGCAGGCTTCGATAGATCGGCACTCGAATAAGGCGCATCACCGCCGCCCATCGCGGCCCCCACCTTGGCGCGCGCGGCAGCGATATCCTCGGGCTTACCCATGCCATTCAACATCACCCGGGCGCCAGCCTCAGCCAGCAGCAGCGCTATCCCAAGCCCAATGCCAGAGGTAGAGCCAGTGACGAGCGCATTGCGCCCCGCAAGCGTGGATTCCATGGCTTTGTGTCCATTCAGATTGACGTCAATTAGCGTAGATTTTCCGTGAGGGAAACCGCGCGCCCATACTCAGGGAAATCGCCTTCACGCAAGCCCTGGCCTGCGCCTCAGGGTAGGTATTTCAGCCAGCCCAATAGGCGCCGCACCATGGGGGAAGCGAGTTTCGGCGCGTAAAAATCCCCGGCGGCGCGCTTCGCGGCTTCCTGCGGTGTCGGATAGGGCAAAACCGCCCCCGCCAAAGCCGAAAGCGGCAGGCGACGACCGATCATCAGCGCCAGCATCCCGGCCATATCCCCAGCGCGCGGCCCGACCACCGAAGCCCCCAAAAGCCGCCCGCGCGGAGTGGTGATCAGCTTGATAAGCCCCTCTGCCCGGTCTTCCGCCACCAGGCGGTCATTTTCACCAAGGCTACGGCGCAGCACTTGGATCACCCCATGGGTGGCGCGCGCCTCCACCTCGGTCAGGCCAATCTGGGCCAATTCGGGATCGGTATAGGTCACGCGCGGCAGCGCCGCGTAATCCAGCTTTGCAGGCAGGCGAAACAGCATGGACCGCGCAATAATGCCGGCATGCTGGGACGCCACATGGGTAAAGGCACGCGGGCCAAGCCCTTCAGGATCAGCAATATCCCCCGCCACCCAGATACGCCGATTGCCCCGCGCACGCAGCGCCCGATCTGTTGCAATCCCGCGCGCCGAACCCACAAGCCCGGCCGCTTCCAGCCCCAGCCCATCAACCCGCGCCGCACGGCCCGCCGCCAACAGCAGATGGCTGGCCTTGATAGCGGCGCCATCGGTCAGCAGCGCCAACAGCCCACCAGGTGCGGGCGCGACCTCAGCCATGCCAAGCCCTTCGCGCAATTCCACCCCTTCGGCGGCCAACGCCGCGCGCAGCACATCGACACATTCAGGGTCTTCACGCGACGCAATCTGCGCCTGTTCCACCAACGTCACCCGCGCGCCCAGCCTGCGATGGGCCAAGGCCATCTCCAACCCAATCGGGCCCCCACCCAGCACCATTAAGTGTTCGGGGCAGGTCGGCAGGTCGAAAATCGTCTCATGCGTCAGGAAAGGCACCAGCCCAAGGCCAGGGATTGGTGGCACCACGGCATGCGATCCGGCCGCAATCACGGCACGGCGAAACACCAGGCGCCGCCCGCCAACATCCAAACTATCGCGCCCGGTGAAACGCGCTGTGGCACGCAGAACCTCCACCCCCATGGCGCGAAAGCGTTCTTCAGAATCATGGGGTGCGATCTTGGCAATCGCCGATCGCACATGCGCCTGCACCAAGGCCCAATCAATCTCAGGCGGCGGCACCACCACGCCATAGCGTGGCGCCCGCCGCGCTTCGGACGCCAGATGCGCGACCGCCAGCAAAGCCTTGGAAGGCACGCAACCCGTATTGAGGCAATCGCCCCCCATCGCGCCGCGTTCGATCAAGGTGGTGCGAAAGCCAAGGCTCGCTGCAATCGCGGCGACCGAAAGCCCCGCGGCGCCAGCGCCGATAATGGCGATATCTGTGTCAGGCATGGCTGGGCCCGGACCCCTTATCGAAACACAGCAAATAGCGGCGCCTAAACATGGGCGCTGCGACGGCGCCACCAAACGCCAAAAAGGGAAAGCGCCGCAAGACCCAGAAGCGGCAGCAGCACGGCAGGGGAGAAAATCACACCAAGATCAGGCGTGCCACCACTGGCAAAAACCTGATCCAACCCGGCCCCAATGCCGGCGAAAACAGCCGTGCCAGGGATGATGCCCAGGAAAGTCGCGGCCAGGTAAGGGGCGAAGCGCATCCCGAGCAAGGCCGGCGCCAGAT
>JBEDHL010000181.1:0-17940 GCA_041174145.1 Pseudomonadota bacterium | reverse complement strand
ACTGGGCAGGCAGCAATATCCAGAATGGCCGCGCTGCCCGTTGCATGAAAGCCAAGCCTGAGCCCATCCGTACCGCGCCTGATGGCGAAATCCGCGCGGCGGCGGGCACCTGGGGGCGTGGTGACAGTTTCAGAGACCGGCGCTTCGGGAAAACCACCTCGGGCCAAAGCGGCGCGCAGCCGGTCTTGCTTCCAGGCTGCCTGGGGCGCGGGTGCCCAATGTTGCAGGGCGCAGCCGCCGCAGCCTTCCAGAAAATGCGCGCAAGCGGGCGCGATGCGATCCGGGCTTGGCGTGATGATGTCGCGTATGATCGCACGGTCACCATCACCGCGCTTGCCACTGATATCGACATGAAGCCTTTCGCCCGGAAGCCCCAGCGGCACATAAATCGGGCCGGGGGCGATACCATCGCCGCCCGCGCCCATCCGCTCAATCAGGACTTCCATGGCTGGCGCTTCGGCTGATCAGCCGAAGGCGTTCAACCCGGTCTGCGCACGGCCCAGGATCAACGCATGCACATCATGCGTGCCTTCGTAGGTATTGACCGTCTCAAGGTTCATGACATGGCGAATGACGTGATACTCATCCACAATGCCATTGCCGCCATGCATGTCGCGCGCCATGCGGGCAATATCCAAGGCCTTGCCGCAATTATTGCGCTTGACCAGGCTGATCATCTCGGGCGCGGCCTTGTGTTCATCAAACAGGCGGCCCACGCGTAGCACCGCATGCAGGCCAAGCGTGATTTCGGTTTGCATATCGGCCAGCTTCTTTTGAATTAGCTGTGTGGCCGCCAGCGGCTTGCCGAACATCATGCGGTTCAGCGTGTAATCACGTGCGCGGTGCCAGCAATCTTCAGCCGCACCCATCGCGCCCCAGGCAATGCCATAACGCGCGCGATTGAGGCAGGAAAACGGGCCAGCCAAGGACCGCACGCCCGGAAGGCGATTTTCTTCCGGCACGAAAACCTCATCCATCATGATCATGCCGGTGACGGAAGCACGCAGGCTGAACTTGCCTTCGATTTTCGGGAAGCTCAGGCCCTTCATGCCGCGTTCCAGCACGAAGCCGCGCAGGATACCTTCATCATCCTTGGCCCAAACCACGGCAATATCGGCGATCGGGGCATTGGTGATCCAGGTCTTGGACCCGTTCAGAATATAGCCGCCATCCACCTTCTTCGCGCGCGTGCGCATGGAAGAAGGATCAGACCCCGCATCGGGTTCCGTCAGGCCAAAGCAGCCCACCCATTCCCCGGTGCGCAGCTTCGGCAAGTATTTGTCCTTCTGCGCTTCAGACCCATAGGCATGGATCGGGAACATGACCAATGAGGATTGCACGCTGAACGCGCTGCGATAGCCGGAATCAACGCGCTCCACTTCGCGCGCCATCAGCCCGTAGGAAACATAGGAAACACCTGCACAGCCATGGCTATCCAGCGTGGCACCCAGAAAGCCCATTTCGCCGAATTCATTCATGATTTCGCGGTGGAAATGCTCCTTGCGGAAGGCTTCCTGTACGCGCGGCAATAGCCGTTCCTGGCAGAATTGCCGGGCGCTGTCGCGGATCATGCGTTCGTCTTCGGTCAGCACTTCATCCAGCAGCAGCGGATCATCCCAGGTGAAATGCGCGGTGGCGGTCTTCTTTGGTGGCGTCACGACATTCATGCTTCTATCCTCAACTCTGGCTCTGTTCTGCGTGATACAATGGGTTTGCAGGCGCGTCAGGCGGCGTCAACCTCGGGCGCGGGCTCCTGCGCGGCTGGCGCGGCGGCGCGGCGCGGGCGCGGGACAGGGATCAGCATGAAGGCCGGCACCAGATCGCCAAAACCCTGCACGGGCGGGCCCAGATCATCGCGCCGGTCCCGCCCGCGATAATCGCGGTCCTGGCGCGGGGCGTCACGATCCCGTTGCTGGAAATCGCGCATGGCGGCTTCCCGCAGGGCAGCTTCGCTTGGCTGTTCATCACGGCCACGACGCGGGTCACGGTCGCGGTCACGGCGGGGCGCCTCCCGCCCTTCCTGCGCTTCGGCGCGGGGGCGGCGTTCCGGGCGGTCACGCCGCGCGGGGGCTTCGGCCGCCAAATCTTCGGGCGCTTCCGGGCGCGGGGCGCGGTCTGACGCATCGCGGCGGCCACGCTCTGGCCGGCCACGCCCGCCATCACGGCGATCCGGGCGACGCGCCGGGCCGCCACGGCCACGGCCCCGCCGGGGGGAGGTGATCGCCTCCTGAATTTCAGCTTCCGTCACCGGTTCCAGCCCCTCAATCTCAAGCCGGGGAATGGCCTTGCCAGTGAGCTTTTCGATGGCGGCGACATTCTTCGCATCATCGGCGGTAGCGATGGAATAGGCATGGCCTTCGCGCCCCGCACGGCCTGTGCGGCCGATGCGATGCACGTAATCTTCCGAATGGAAGGGCACATCGAAATTGAACACATGCGACAGGCCGCCAATGTCGATGCCACGTGCCGCGACATCGGAACAGACCAGAAGCTGCAATTCATTGGCCTTGAAGGCATTGAGTGTGGCGAAACGCTGGGATTGATCCATATCGCCATGTAGCGCGCCCACGCTGAAGCCATGCTTCTTCAGCGACTTATAGAGGATATCAACCTCGATCTTGCGATTGCAGAAGATCAACGCATTGGTGACTTGCTCGCGCCGGATCAGACGGCGCAACGCCTCGCGCTTATCGAAGGGCTGCACATAAGCAAGCCCTGTCGTGATGGTAGTGGCGACCGATGCCGGCGGCGCCACGGTGATTTCCTTAGGATTAGACAGGAAGGCATCGGCCAGGCGGCGGATTTCCGGCGCCATGGTGGCGCTGAAGAACAGAGTCTGACGAATGGGCGGCAGCATTGAGACAATGCGTTCCACATCCGGAATAAAGCCCATATCGAGCATCCGGTCCGCTTCATCAATCACCAGCACCTTGCAATCGGCGAGTAGCACCCGGCCCCGATCAAACAGATCGAGCAACCGGCCCGGCGTTGCGATCAAAACATCCACGCCTTTTTCCAGCACATCGCGCTGGTCGTTCATGCTTTCGCCGCCGATCAGCAGCGCATGATTGAGTTTGAGATATTTGCCGTATTTTTCGAAGTTTTCCGCGACCTGCAAGGCCAATTCGCGGGTCGGTTCCAGGATCAGGCTGCGCGGCATACGCGCCTTGGCGCGCGATCCGGTCAAGATATCCAGCATGGGCAGCACGAAGGATGCGGTTTTACCTGTGCCGGTTTGCGCACAGCCCAGCATATCGCGCCCCATCAACACATGGGGGATGGCCTGTTCCTGAATGGGCGTTGGGTGGCGATAGCCCGATTCAGTGACAGCCTTCACGATTTCCTCGGACAAACCAATGGAATCGAAGGTGGCGCGATCTTCTTCCGGCGCTGATGCGATTTCCGCTTCGATGGCGGCGACAAAAGACGCTTCGGTTTCGTCAGCGGCTTCGGTTTCAGCAACGGCATCGGCGACCGGGGCCAGAATAACCGCTTCTTCCGTCACGGGGGCGGCTTGCACAACCATCATCGGTTGGGCTTCGGTGGTGTCCGCGCTGGCCATGACGGGCTGCGGGGTTTCCTGGACCGCCTCAGAGGGGGTCGCTTCAATATTATTGTTCAAGTTCAGTCAGTTCCTAGGCCCGGTTGGCGGGCGCCTGGCGGTGGGTGCGGGAAAGGCCGAGCCCCGGCGGGGCGCGCATGCCGGGGCCGGCGGATCCGGCCCGCCTTACCGCGAGCGCCCCCCTATGCGCCGATACCACGCGGGAATCAAGGATTTCCGCAGCTTTACACCAAGCCGACCTGGACCCAGGCTTTGGGCTGGGGCTAGACCGCGCGGATGGATCAACATGAAACCCTGCTTCTCCTGCCCGGCCTGCTCTGTGACGCACGGCTTTGGCGTGACCAGATCGAAGCCTTCAGTGCCTCCCGCCGCGTAGTTGTCGCCTGCCTGACCGGCCATGAGAGCATTGCCGGCATGGCCGAAGCTGCCATTGCCGGGCTGGATGGGCCGCTTGCTGTCGCGGGGCTTTCCATGGGGGGCTATGTGGCGCTGGAGATTGCCCGCCGCGCGCCGGGGCAGGTGAAGCGGCTTGCGCTATTCGATACCTCGGCCCGCCCCGATACGCCGGAACAAACCGAACGCCGACGCGGCTTGCTCGCACTTTCACAAAGCGGGCAGTTTCGCGGCGTGACGCCACGCCTGCTGCCGATGTTGGTGCATCCTTCCCGCCTTGATGGCCCCTTGGCCGCCGAGGTGATGGCCATGGCCGAACGCGTCGGGCGCGATGCCTTCCTGCGGCAGCAAACCGCCATTATGGGCCGCGTTGATTCGCGCCCTGATCTGCCCGCGATCTGCGCCAAGGCTTTGGTTGCGGTGGGCGAGGACGATCTGCTGACCCCGCCCCATTTGGCCGAGGAAATGGCCGCCGCCATCCCAGGGGCGAAACTGGCGCGCTTTGCCAATTCAGGCCATTTGCCGAGCATGGAAGTGCCGGAAGCGGTTAATGCCGCTATGGCCGAATGGTTGGCTGACTAGGCATAAAAAAGGCGCGGGCCTTTCGGCGCCGCGCCTTTTGATTACTGCGGCTTAGTTCAGGCCGCCTTCGCCATCCCGCGCAGCACGTAATGCAGGATGCCGCCATTTTTGTAGTATTCCACCTCATCGGCGGTATCCACACGGCACAGCACCTGTGTCTTCACCGTGGAACCATCAGCGCGGGTGATGACAACATCCATCATCATGCGCGGCGAGAGCTTTTCCACGCCCAGGATGTCAATCTTCTCATCGCCAGTTAGGCCGAGAGTTTGGCGGCTTTCGCCTTCCTTGAAGACCAGCGGCAGCACGCCCATGCCAACCAGGTTTGAACGGTGGATGCGTTCAAAGCTTTCAGCAATCACGGCCTTGATGCCAAGCAGATAAGTGCCCTTCGCCGCCCAGTCGCGCGAAGACCCCGTGCCATATTCCTTGCCACCAATCACCACCAGCGGCACGCCTTCATTCTTGTAGCGCATCGCGGTGGTGTAGATCGGCGCCACATCGCCCGAAGGATAATGCTTGGAAATGCCGCCTTCCACGCCCGGGACCATTTCGTTCCGGATACGCGGATTGGCGAAGGTGCCGCGCATCATCACCTGATGGTTGCCGCGCCGCGCGCCATAGCTGTTGAAATCCGCCTGACGCACCTGGTGTTCCAGCAGATATTCACCGGCAGGCGACGCCTTCCGGATATTCCCCGCCGGGGAGATGTGGTCGGTCGTGATGGAATCCGCGAGTTGCGCCAGGATTCGCGCACCCTTCACATCGCCCACCGGCTTCGGATCGGCGGTCATGCCTTCGAAGTAAGGCGGGTTCTGCACATAGGTGCTGCCCGAATTCCAGCGATAAGTGTCGCTGCCCGCTTCGACGCGAATGGCCTGCCATTGCGTCGGGCCCTTGAAGACATCGCCATAGCGTTCCTGGAACATCTCACGCGTCACAGCGGCGTGAACCGTATCGTTCACTTCCTTCTGCGTCGGCCAGATATCCTTGAGGTATACCGGCTGGCCATCGCGGCCCGTGCCGATCGGTTCCTTGGTCAAATCCTTGCGGATGGTGCCGGCCAGCGCATAGGCCACCACCAGCGGCGGGGAAGCCAGGTAATTGGCGCGCACATTGGCATGCACGCGGCCTTCAAAGTTGCGGTTGCCCGAAAGCACCGAAACGCCGACCAGCTTGTTGTTTTCAATCGCGTCCACAATGGCATCCGGCAGCGGGCCGGAATTGCCGATGCAGGTGGTGCAGCCATAGCCCACGGTCTGGAAGCCAAGCGCATCCAGATGCGGCGTCAGCCCCGCCTTGTTCAGATATTCCGTCACCACCTGGGAACCGGGGGCGAGCGAGGTCTTCACCCAAGGCTTCGCCGTCAGGCCCTTTTCCACTGCCTTCTTCGCGACCAAACCCGCCGCGACCAGCACATAGGGGTTCGATGTATTGGTGCAGGACGTGATGGCGGCAATCACGACATCACCATGGCCGAGGTCATAATTGGCCCCTTCCACTGGCACGCGCAGATCCGCCTGATCGCCCGGCACGCCCATGGTGCCGGCCGCCAGATCCTTCAGGAAGGCCGGCGCGGCATTGCTGAGTGCCACGCGATCCTGCGGACGCTTCGGCCCCGCCATGGAAGGTTCCACCGTGCTGAGGTCCAGTTCCAGCGTATCAGTGAACACCGGATCCGGTGCCCCCGCTTCGCGGAACATGCCCTGCGCCTTCAGGTATTCGCGCGTCAGGTTGATGCGGTGCTCATCACGGCCAGACAGGCGCAGATATTCCAGCGTGGTGTCATCCACCGGGAAGAAGCCGCAGGTCGCGCCATATTCGGGCGCCATATTGCCGATGGTGGCACGGTCCGCGAGCGGCAGATGCGCGAGGCCAGGACCGAAGAATTCAACGAATTTGCCGACCACGCCCTTCTTGCGGAGCATCTGTGTGACGGTCAGCACCAGATCGGTGGCGGTCACGCCTTCCTTCACGGAACCGGTCAGCTTGAAGCCGATGACATCGGGGATGAGCATGGCAATCGGCTGGCCGAGCATGGCGGCTTCGGCTTCAATGCCGCCAACACCCCAGCCCAGCACGCCAAGGCCATTGACCATGGTGGTGTGGCTATCCGTGCCGTAGCAGGAATCGGGGAAGGCGAAGACATCGCCGGTATCTGTCGCGGTCCAAACGACCTGCGCCAGATATTCCAGGTTCACCTGGTGGCAGATGCCGGTGCCGGGCGGCACAACGCGGAAATTATTGAAGGCTTCCTGGCCCCAGCGGAGGAATTCGTAACGCTCACCATTCCGCTCAAATTCGATATCCACATTCTGCTTGAGCGAGGATGCGGTGCCGGAGACATCGACCATCACCGAATGGTCAATCACGAGATCAACCGGGACCAGCGGGTTCACCTTGCGCGGGTCACCGCCCAGGCCGAGCAAAGCATCGCGCATGGCGGCGAGGTCCACCACGGCGGGGACGCCCGTGAAATCCTGCAGCAGGATGCGCGCGGGGCGGAAGGGCACTTCCTTATCGGAACGGCCATCCTTCACCCATTCGGCGATCTTCTTCGCATCATCAACGGTATAAGAACGGCCATCTTCGAAGCGCAGCACATTCTCAAGCAGCACCTTGAGGCTATAGGGCAGGCGGGAAATGTCGCCAATGCTCTTCGCCGCTTCGGGCAGGCTGAAATAATGATAGGTCTTGCCGTCCACGCTGAGCGTGCGACGGGTCTTCAGGCTGTCTTGCCCGATCATCCGCATGGCTGTTTACCCTTCCTCAAGCGCGCTGGCCTTGCGTGACCGCGCCAATGGCGGCTTTAAAGCATGGAGACTGGATGCGGTCCATTGGCGGGGGGCGGATTTTGGCTGCGGGGCAACCCATTCTGGAGGTAAGCGAGCTTGCCTGCATCCGCGGTGATCGGGCGATTTTCGCCGGGCTGAGTTTTTCTGTGCCCGCAGGTGGTGCGCTGTTGCTGACTGGCGCCAATGGCGCCGGGAAATCAAGCTTGCTCCGCATCCTTGCCGGGCTGCTGCCCGCCGCCGAGGGGGAGGTGCTGCTGGAAGGCACCCCTGCCCGTGCGGACCCTGCCGGGCACGCGCTACGGCTGCGCTATATCTCCAGCCAGGATGCGCTGAAGCCCGCCCTGACGGTGGCTGAAAATTTGGCCTTCTACGCCGCGCTTTGGGGTGGGGAAGTGACCCCGGCCCTGGAAGCGCTTGGCCTTGGCGCGCTGGCGGGTTTGCCTGGGCGGGTGCTGTCCACCGGGCAAAGGCGGCGGCTGGCTTTGGCGCGGCTTGCCTTGGCGCCCACGCGGCTTTGGCTTTTGGATGAACCGAGCCTTGGGCTGGATGCGGCTTCGGTCACACGGCTTGGGGCGCTGATGGCGCGGCATCGCGCGGCAGGCGGCGCCATCCTGGCCGCGACCCATCTGCCCTTACCCCTGCCGGATGCTACGGAGCTGAAGCTATGAGCGGCGGGGTTTTCGGCGCCTTCCTCGCGGTGCTGGGGCGGGAATGGAAACTCGCGCTGCGCCACCCGGCGGATACGCTGGCGGCTGTGCTGTTCTTTGTGCTGGTGGCGGCGCTTTTTCCCTTTGGCGTCGGGCCGGCGCCGGAAACCCTGGCGCGGTTAGCCCCCGGCGCGCTGCTGGCCGCCGCGCTTTTGGCGGCGCTTTTGCCGCTGGACAGGCTATTCGGGGCGGAGGCGGAGGATGGATCGCTCGATCAATTGCTGCTCTCTGGCCTGCCGCGCAGCGCTTTGGCGGCGGCCAAGGCGCTGGGCCATTGGCTGACCACCGGCCTACCGCTTATTGCGGCAACACCCATCGCGGCGGCGATGTTGAACCTTCCCGTGGAAGCCTGGGGCGTGGCGATGGTGGCCCTTGCCCTGGCAACCGCGCTGCTGTCGCTGCTTGGCACTTTGGGCGCTGCGCTGACATTGGGCGCGCGGCGGGGCGGTGTGCTTTTGCCCTTGCTGGTGCTGCCGCTGGCGATCCCTGCGGTGATTTTCGGCGCGGCGGCGATTGAAGCCGCCAGCGCCGGGCTTTCCGCCGCCCCCTTTCTGCTACTGCTGGGGGCGGGGGTATCGCGGGCCGCCCCCCTCGCGCCACTCGCGGCGGGGGCGGCGCTTGGGGGAGATTAGGCGGGAGGCATCGCCCAAACGGCCGCTTCGTTGCCCGCAGCGTAGTAATTATTGGTGATCGCCGCATTGCGATTGACTAGCGGGCGCATGAACAGCGGATGCGTCATGCTGCGGATTTCATGTTCCACTTCGAACAGCAGGCGGCCATTATCCGGGTCCACCACCTTGATGAAGCGGTATTGATGCGCGCTGTCTTCGCGTGAAATCAGCCCGCGTTCATTGAGCCGGTTGTAGATCCCACCGAAATCCACAAAGGCCAATTGAATGTGATGGCCATCAAAAGCGGGTTGCGGCTTATCGGTTTCGCGGAAGATCAGGAATTGCTCCCGCGCGACGCGCACATAAAGCGCGCCATCGCGCATCGCCGTGCTGGTGCCGATGATCTGTTCATAGAAGCGCGCCATGCCAGGCAACGTGCCGGGTGCCACATCAAATTCCACATAGGGCATGCCAAGCGTGATGCGGCCAAGCTTTTCCGCATCCGGGCTATGGCAGCGCATGCGATTGCCCCAGGGGCAGGTCACATCCACATGATCCTCAGCTTCAGAGAAGCTGTATTGCGTGCCTTCCAGCCAGCGCCGCGCGCGATCCAGCCGATGCAGCAATTGCGCGCGATCCGGTAGCACAAGCCCCGTGGTGCCACGCAATACCTGCGCCGGGCCGGTCGGCAAATGGAATTGGCTGATGCCGGCATTGGCCCACATATTATCAATGCCTGTCATCAAATACGGGTCACGCGTCAGGCCAAGCGCGCTGATATAGAAGGCCGTGGCCTTCAATTGATCGGGCACTTGCAGATTGACATGCTGCAATTCCACGACATTGCCGAGGGATTCCTCTGTCCGATCCCAGGGGCAGGCGAGTTTCGGGGTGCCATCCATTGTTTCGCTCCGTTTGCTATATGTAAAAGGCGTCGCCCGCTTCAGCGGCGGCTTTCCACCATTGCGCCATAAACCAGGTTTTTGAACAACATCCGCGTATGCCCGCGGCGGGAAGGGCCCTGCGCCATAAAGATCGCCACCAGCCCCTCGGCCCGGTCAATGGTGAAGGAAGTGCCCCAGGCGCCCGCCCACATGGCATCACCCGTGCTGCCCGGCGCCACGCCAAGCCCATCCTGCAAGCGCACGCCAAAGCCAAGGCCAAAGCCATAGCCAGGCCCGGTGGAGGCTTCCGGTGAGCCGCCCATGCCCTGCATGTGGTTGGAGAGCATGTAATTGACGATGGGCGCGGAAAGGTAGCGCCGCCCGCCATAAACCCCGCCATTGGCCACCATTTGCGCGAAGCGGATGTAATCGCCTGCCGTGGAAACCAAGCCAGCGCCGCCCTTAAAGTAGGACCGTCCGGCCTCGTTTTCCATAATCCGATAGGCGCGCCACATGCGGGCCTTCAGCGGGTCGCTATCCAAAGCTTCGGCGAGGCGGTCGCGCTTTTCGGGCGCCACGAACCAGGCGGTATCCTTCATGCCGAGCGGGCCGGTGATGCGTTCCACAAAAAACCGATCCAGCGGCATGCCGGCCACGCGTTCCACCAGCAGGCCCAGCACATCCGTGGCGTGGGAATAATGGAACATGGTGCCGGGCTGATGCGCCAAAGGAATGCTGCCGAGCCGGCGCAGCATTTCATCACCCGTGATCGGGCCATCGGCGGCGGCGATGTTCAAATTGGTGTAAAGATCCTTCATGCGCGCTGAAGGCGCACTATCGGCATAAACAAAACCCGCCGAATGGCGCAGCAAATCCTGAATGCGCGGCGGTCGCGTGGGGGCGACATCTTCGGCTGGCTGGCCTTCGCGGCGCAGTTCCACTTTCAGATTGGCCAGTTCCGGCAGGACATCTGCAATCGGGTCGGAAAGCTTCATCTTGCCTTCCTCCACCAGCATCATGGCCGCGACCGAGGTAATGGGCTTGGTCATGGAAGCTTGCAGGAAGATCGAATCACGCCGCATCGGCTTGGTGCGGGCCGCATCCTGATGCCCATAGGCTTCGAAATGCACCACTTCCCCGCCACGCGCGATAATGGCGACACAGCCGGGGAAGGAACCGCGCGCGGCTTCAGCCATCAGCGCCGGTTCAAAGGCTTTCAGGCGCTGGCGCGAAAAACCGCGGATCAATTCCGGTGGGCGCGGCGGGCGGGGCACAGCCTCGGCCGCTGGTTGCGCCATGGCAGGGCTGGAAACGGCAAGCGCCGACAAGCCGAGACCAAGCGCTGCACGACGAGAGGTTTCGGACGCCATAGTGCTTTTCCTCCTGGGCTGGCCCTGGCGGGCGGCCTTGTTTGAGGAAAGGCTAGATCAGATCGGGCGAGGCTGAAAGCGCCCCGCTCGTGTTATATCGCGCCTTGGCCTATTCAGCCGCCTTGGGCGCATAGCCAAGGCCGCCCTGGTATTTCTCCGCCGCTTCCGCCGGCAGGAATTCCGCTTCCATTTCGCGGATGCGGTCAAAGCCCGCAAAGCCATGCAGATTGCCCATGGGGTGCTGCTTGAAGCGCGCATCATAGGCAGCCTCCGCCATGGGGCCTTCGGCCTTCAGCGTGGTCGCGAAATCATGGATCGCCATGATGGTGGCGCGCATCGCCGCCCCTGGCAGGATGCAGGCGCGAATGCCAATTGCGGCCATTTCTTCCGCCGTGAAGCGCGGCGAAATGCCGGTCATGTTGTAGAATACCGGGCCTTTCACCGCCTGGCAGATATGCGCGACCTCTTCCTTGTCCTTCGGGCCTTCCACGAAGGCCAAATCAGCGCCCGCTTCCAGGAAGGCATTGGCGCGGGTGATGGCTTCTTCCATGGAACCGCCATGCGCGCCGCGCGCATCGGTGCGCGCGATGATGACGAAATCCGGATCGAGCGCATCGCGCGTTTGGCAGGCGGCACGGATTTTCAGTACCGCTTCATCGCGCGCAATCACTTCCCGCCCCGCCACATGGCCGCAGCGCTTGGGCGCCACCTGATCTTCCAAATGCATCCCCGCCACGCCTGCGCGGATATATTCTTCCACCGTGCGCACCACATTGATGGCATTGCCAAAACCCGTATCGGCATCGGCAATCAGCGGCGCACGCACGGCAGAGGCGATCAGCTTCGCGTTCAGCGCCATTTCGGTCAGCGTGATCAGCCCTGCATCGGGCAGGCCGAGCAGGTTCAGCGAGGTGCCATAGCCCGACATATAAAGCGCCGGAAAACCCGCATGTTCCAGAATGCGGGCCGACATGGCGTTGAAGCAGCCCGGCAGGATCAGCGGCGCGGGTTCCTTCAGAAGCGCGCGCAACCTTGTGGTGGCGCGGGCGGGGCTTGCTTGACCAAGGCGCATGAGCGTTTTCCTTATTTCAGCGGGAAACCGAGGGAGCGCAGCGCCGCCTTCAGCCCATCGCGCCCACGCAGCGCGCTGATGGAACCAATGCGCGAAATCACGCGCTGCGACCAATTATCGGCGGCCATTTCATATCGCTTGGAATATTCGCCGAGCTTTTCATCATAGGAAGCGCGCAGCGCCTTTTCCTTGGTGGTGGAATAGGTTTCGTGATGCAGCACCGCTTCCTGCGACAAGCGTGGCTTCACCGCGCTTTCCTTGCCCGGCGCGGCATAGCCGACGCAAAGGCCAAAGACCGGCGCCGCCCCCGGCGGCAGGCCGAGCATGGCAGCCACACGCGGCACATCATTGCGAAGCGCGCCGATATAAAGCGTGGCAAGGCCCATGCTTTCCGCCGCCACCACGGCATTTTGCGCGGCAAGCCCGGCATCAATCGCGGCTACCAGGAAGGTTTCCAGGAAGGGCATGCCAGCCAGCGCCACGCCTTCCTGCTGACCCAGGCGTTCATTGCGCGACACATCAGCGATGAAGACCAGGAAGATCGGGCATTGTTCGATATGGCGCTGCCCACCGGCGATTTCCGCCAGCGCCTTGCGCTTTTCCGGGTCATTGACCGCAACCACGGACCAGGTTTGCAGATTGGAAGAAGTCGCGGCCGATTGCGCCGCCGCGATCAGGGATTGAAGCGTGCCCTCAGGCAGCGCATCGGGCCGATAGCCGCGCACCGAACGGTGCGAAAGCAGCAGCGCCATGGTGTCATTCCAGGGGCCAATCTTGGGTTCCACGCCAGCGCCGTAACGCGCGGTAAGGGCGGCCGCAGCCGGCAATTGCATACCATCCATGGGGGTATTCCTTTTCAATGATGCGATGACGTTAGGCCAGAAAGGCCCGAGATGAAAATCACGCCGGCTGACGCCACCCCGCCGCCGGGTGCGGCGCCGCCAGCAAAGGCCCGGCGCCAAAGAGTTTTTCGCGGTAGGTGCCCGCCGCGTAGCCCCGCTTATAGCGCCCGCGTTCCTGAAGCGCGGGCACCAAAAGCCGCACCACATCTTCCAGGCATTCGGGCGTGACGGTGCGGGAGAGGTTGAAGCCATCCACATCCGCCTGATCCATCCAGGCAATCAGTTCATCCGCGACTTCCTCGACCGAACCAATGATGGGCGGTTGGCGGCTGCCCAGCACCATGCGGTCAATCAAGGCGCGCTTGGTGGCGCGCGGGGCGGCGGCGCGGAGCGCTTCCACATTGGAACGGATGGCTTGGCTTTGCCCGGCTTCCGGCAATTCCTCGTCTGGGGCAAAACGCGCCAGATCAATGCCGAGAGACGCGGAAGCATGTGCCAGCGCGCCTTCAATGCTGGCGTGCTGGCGATATTCAGCAAGCTTCGCCTCGGCCTCTGCCCGCGTGCGGCCAATGATCAGCGTGGCGCCGACGAAAACACGGATCGGGCGCGGCGCGGCGCGGGCGCGCAAATCCGCGACCAACTTCGCCACATGCGGCTTTGGCCCGCCATTCAAAAACACGCATTCCGCATGCTGCGCGGCAAAGCCCCGCCCGCGATCCGAAGCGCCGGCCTGATAGAGCACCGGCGTGCGCTGCGGCGATGGTTCCACCAGATGCGGCGCATCCAGCCGGTATTGGCGGCCTTGATGCGTGATGCGCTTCACGCGCGTGGGATCGGCGTAAATCCCCGCCGCACGATCACGCTTCACCGCATCGGCGGCCCAGGATTCCTCCCACAGCCGATAAAGGATTTCCATATATTCATCGGCCAGATCGTAGCGATCATCATGCGCCATTTGCCGATCCAGCCCCATGGCGCGGGCTGCACTATCCAGATAGCCAGTCACGATATTCCAGCCGATGCGCCCTTTGGTGAGGTGATCCAGTGTGGAAAACCGCCGCGCCATCAGCGCTGGGCTTTCCCAAGCGAGGTTACACGTCACACCAAAGCCAAGATGGCGCGTGGCCGCCGCCATGGCGGGCACAATCAGCATGGGATCAATCAGCGGCACCTGCACCGCGTTGCGTATCGCCGCATCGCCATTGCCGCCATGCACATCATAAATGCCGAGCACATCCGCCAGAAACAGCCCGTCAAACAGCCCTTCTTCCAAAAGCCGCGCCAGGCCCATCCAGTAATCCAGCGAGAGATATTCCGCCGACCGATCCCGCGGATGGGTCCACATGCCCTGCTGGATATGGCCAACACAGGCCATATCGAAGGCATTGAAGCGGATTTCGCGCTTCATAGGGAAAGCCCAGGCACCAAAAGCGCTTCCAGAACGCGGCGTCGATCGCCATCAATCACCACGGCCTTGCGCGCCTTCAAATCAAAGCCAATGCCAATGGCTTCCGCCGCCGCCACCGGTGCACCCGTTACGCCATCATGCAGCAAATGCGTCCAAGTGGTGGTTTTTTCACCCAAGGCACGCAGCCCGCTACTGATGCGCAGCAAATCGCCCATGCGCATCGGCTTCAGATAGACCAGGCGATATTCCAAAGCGGCGCTGCCAATGCCTTCTTCGCGCGCGCCCAATTCCTCGGTCCCACGAAAGCGCAGATTGGGCACGCCATCCCAAATGCGCGCAATCACCACATCTGGGCGCATCAGCCCGGCGCGATCACAATCCTCTGCCCGGATGGCGCCAAGATGCGCTTCCGTCAGGCCCATGGCGGCGGTGGCGTCGGCATCAGGCGGGGTGCGGATGGGATCAAAAGGCAGGCCTCGCGGCCCGGCATGGGGCGGCAGGGTGGTCATGAGGCTTGCGATCTTGCCATCCAGCCCCTCTGGCAGAGGCAGAACCTCCCCACTGATGGGATGGCGCAATTCCGCATCCGTCACGAAAGCCGCCGAGGCCACGCCCGAGCCGCTATGCTGAATTTCAGCGTAAACCCGCAGCCGATCCCCGCGCCGCGCCAGGATGCCGCCATGGATGGTGAAGGCCGCCCCCGCCGCCAGTTCGCGCAAAAAGCGGATATGCTGATCCACCGGCGTGAAAAAGCCGCGATCCGGCGTGATACCCATCGCCAGCGCCAGCCAGCCCAGCCCATCACCGACCCGCGCGACGTAATGGCGCACATTCATATGCCCCATCACATCACATTCGCCGCTTTGCACACTGCCCTTGCCGATCACGATCATTCTGGGGTCCCCTTCATCGCCCGCAGAACACCCCGCCCCGCCCCTTTAAGCAAGGCTAGGCTCTTGAGCCCGCCAAAACTTCGGCGCAGCATCCCCTCAAGCAAAGGGAAGGAAGCACACCATGGATGTCGGCATTTTCAACCTGATGGGCTATCGCAATCGCGGCGTGCCTACCGCGGCGATCTATGACCGCACCATCGCCCAGGTAAAAGCCGCCGAGGCCGCCGGCTTCAACATCGCCTGGTTCGCCGAGCACCATTTTTCCAATTACTGCGTCTGCCCATCGCCCTTGATGATGCTGGCCCGCCTGGCGGGCGAGACTTCGCGCATCAAGCTTGCCTCTGGCGTCGTGATTGTGCCGCTGTATCACCCTTCCCGCCTGATTGCCGAAATCGGCATGGTGGATTCCATGACGCATGGGCGCCTGGTGCTTGGCGTTGGCAGCGGCTACCAGCCTTATGAGTTTGAACGCTTCGATTCTGCCCTGCCGGAAGCGCCGCATCGGCTTTTGGAAGTGATGGGCATGATGGAAAAGGCCTTTGCGGGCGAGACCTTTTCCCACGAAGGCGAATATTATTCCCTGCCGCAAACCCATATCGCCCCGCGCCCCGCGGGCAAACTGCCGGAGATTTGGGTGGCCGGCGACAACCCCGATTTGCACCGCTACGCCGCCCAGCGCGATTGCGTGGTGATGGTCACCCCCCGCCACTTCACCCCTGCCCTGCTGGCCGCCGCGCGCCGGCGCTTTGAAGATATTTGGCGCGCCGCCGGCAAGCCGCCCGAGGCGTTGCGCTTCGGCGCCATGCGCCCCTTCTGCGTGACGGATGACAAGGCCGAAGCCATGGCCTTTCTGGAAAACGCCCGCTGGCAAATCCGCCTGTCACAAAGCCTGCGCCGCAAGGAACAGGAAATGGATGGCGGCTTGCTGGTGGAAAAAACCTGGGAAGGCGAGCCGAGCCTGGAAGAAATGGGGTCCTTCATGCTGGTGGGGGATGCCGATACGGTGGCCGCGCGCATGGCCGCCGAAATCCGCGCTGCCAGCCCCTGCCATTACTTGCTGCAAATGCAGATTGGCGATTTGCCGGAAAACATCGCCATGAACACCATCGCCGCCTGGGAAAGCGCCATCCGCCCGCGGCTTGAACGTGAATTCGGCCCGCTGGACCGGATTGGGGTTCCCGTCCCGGCGGCGGCGTGAACTAAGCGCTTGACCCCGGCCCCCGCGATTTGGCACTGATTCAGGCGTGGTGACGCTTGTTCCAGTCAGTCGCGGGGATGAGGATACGCTCTGGGCCGTGGTGGCGACCGTGGGGCGCAAAAGCCGCGTGGCCGAGGTTTTCCGTTCCCGCGCCGCCGCCTTGAATGACCGAGACTGGCGCGACCAACAAGTGCGCGCCTATGCCGATTGGCTGGTGCGCGCCAAACAACCCGTGCCACATTATTCCGTGGCGCCAATCAAACGTTCCGACCTGCCGAGGAAATGGGTGCCACTGCCGGCGCTGGGGTTTTTGCGGGGGGAGATGGTTTAGGGAAAAAGGTTCCGAGTTTCTCTTTAAATTCAGCTAAGCCTCACAGCGCAACCGACACGCGCAATAAAGCGTGATTTCGCCCCCAAGTCAGCATACATTCAAACCAATATGGCGGCCGGTCCTGCTCTGCCCCACGCAGAGTTAGGTAGTGCGAAAATCAGACCGCGCTTTTGTTGGTAAATATTTTACAAAACATATAATTTTTGATAACTAAAGCGCTTATCGATGTTTGGATTAAATTTGTTGGAGATTCGTGATGAAGGTATTTTTTAGTTGGTCAGGGAAGCAGGGACAACAGATCGCTGGAATTCTTCGCGTATGGCTACCGGGCGTTTTGCAGGCTGTTAAGCCTTATTTTAGTCCCGAAGATCTTAAAGCGGGCTCGAGGTGGTCCCCAGAAATTGCAAGTCAGTTAGAAGCTTGCTCGATGGGCGTAATTATTGTGACTGCTGAAAGCAAGCATGCGCCATGGCTTATGTTTGAGGCTGGTGCAATATCGAAAAAAGTTTCAGAAGCAAGCGTATGCCCTATCTTATTCGGTTTGAAGATTGCTGATCTTGACGGCCCACTTTCTCAGTTTCAATCAGTTAATTTCTCCAAAGATGACATTGAACGCGTTGTTACAACAATGAATGATAAACTAGCAGACGCAAGGCTGGACCCTGCTGTATTAAAGACTGTGTTCGAAAAATTTTGGCCGGATTTAGAGGAAAAGATTGAAGCAGTAATAGCGGCAAAACGTGAAACAAAGGCTCCCCCCAAGGGTAGAGACGATCGCGAGTTATTGGAGGAAATGCTGGGTTTGTTGCGTGATCTGAGCCGTGGACCTAGTATTCGCAGCCTGCGAAGAGTCGATTTCGATAGTGAAAATAGCGCTTATTTTTCGACAATCAAAGTATTATTACTAGAGACATTGAACTTAATTGAACCGATAGTGCACCGGAGCTTAGACCTAAAACAAATGATGTCTGCCGCTGAAATTTTATCACTTATCAAGAAGCTGTCTTTTGAATTTCCAATGTCTATACGTCTAGAGATCGATAAACAGGAGTTGATGTCTAGGATTTCTTTTCTTGAACGTACTGCCTTCCGTAACTACTCGGCCCTTAGGCAAAATCTGGGCAATGCGTTGATCAATCCCTCTAGAGAAGAAGCTGGGCAGCGGAACGAGTGAACGGCCCTCGGACCGCTCATAGCCTTCTATAAATGAATTTTAATTTGGGAGCCGAATATTTTTAAAGGCAGCACTTCCACATGCAAGCACGGCGGCTTATCCACCCACAATCATTAAG
>JBEDHL010000180.1:0-6161 GCA_041174145.1 Pseudomonadota bacterium | reverse complement strand
CCTATTACATCGTCGCACCCGCTGAGGCTTCTTCCAACCTGGCGCGCTATGATGGCGTGCGCTTTGGCCTGCGTGTCGCGGAAAAAGATAGCGACCTGCGTGACTTGTATGAACGCACGCGCGCCGAGGGTTTTGGCGCGGAAGTGCGCCGGCGCATCATGATCGGCACTTATGTGCTGAGTGCGGGTTATTACGATGCCTATTATCTGAAGGCGCAAAAAATCCGCGCCCTGATTGCGCGGGATTTTGATGAAGCCTGGCAGAAGGTGGATGCGATTGTGACGCCGGCCACGCCATCAGCGGCCTTCGCAGAGGGCGAGAATACGGATGACCCGGTGAAGATGTATTTGAATGATGTCTTCACCGTCACCGCCAATCTGGCCGGGCTGCCGGGCCTGGCGCTGCCGACCGGGCTTGACCATCAAGGCCTGCCCTTAGGCCTGCAAGTGGTTGGCCGGGCCTTTGATGAGGAAACGGTTTTCGCGGTGGGTGCGGCGCTGGAACGCGCGGCGGATTTCAAGGCAGTGCCAGCAATGAGGGCAGGCGCATGAGCTACACGATTGAGGGCGAAAGCGGCCCCTGGGAAGTGGTGATCGGGCTGGAAGTCCATGCCCAGGTCACGTCCAACGCCAAGCTGTTTTCCGGCGCGGCGACGGCCTTTGGCGCGGAACCGAATGCCCAGGTTTCCTTCATTGATGCGGGCTTCCCCGGCATGTTGCCGGTGATCAATCGCGAATGCGTCGCACAGGCCGTGCGTACCGGGCTTGGCTTGAATGCCAAGGTCAATCTCTGGTCCCGTTTTGATCGCAAGAATTACTTCTACGCCGATCTGCCGCAGGGCTATCAGATCAGCCAATACGCGCACCCCATCATTGGTGAAGGCGCGATTGATATTGAGTTGTCTGATGGCAGCACAAAAACCATCGGCATTACGCGGCTCCATTTGGAACAGGATGCCGGCAAATCCCAGCATGATCAGCACCCGACAAAATCCTTCATTGACCTGAACCGTTCCGGTGTGGCGCTGATGGAAATTGTCTCGGAACCGGATATGCGCAGCCCCGAAGAAGCCGGCGCCTATCTGACGAAGCTGCGCCAGATCATGCGCTATCTGGGCACTTGCGATGGCAATATGGATGAAGGCTCCATGCGGGCCGATGTGAATGTCTCCGTCCGCAAGGCGGGCGAAGGCTTTCGCACGCGCTGCGAAGTGAAGAATGTGAATTCCATCCGCTTTGTCATGCAGGCGGTGGAAACCGAAGCGCGCCGGCAGATTGAAGTTTGGGAATCCGGCGGCACGGTGGATCAGGAAACGCGGCTTTTCGATACAAGCCGCGGCATTACGCGTTCCATGCGGTCAAAAGAAGACGCGCATGATTATCGCTATTTCCCGGACCCTGATCTGCCCCCCTTGGTGATTGATGCGGCCTTCGTGGAAAGCCTGAAGGCCGCGCTACCGGAACTGCCCGATCAGCGCCGCGCGCGTTATGTGCGCGATTACGGCATCACGCCCTATGACGCGCATGTACTGACTCTGGAGAAGGAAACCGCCGCTTATTATGAGAGCGTCGCCAAAGGACGTGATGCGAAGCAGGCGGCGAATTGGGTGATGGGTGATCTTTTCGCCGCCATCAATCGCACGAAAACCTCCATCGCCGAACCGCCCGTGAGTGCCGCTGATCTTGGCGCGCTGCTGGATTTGATGGCGGATGGCACGCTTTCCGGCAAACTCGCCAAGGAAGTGTTCGAAGTGATGGTGGAAACCGGCCGCGCGCCCGGCGCCATTGTGGAAGAACGCGGCCTGAAGCAGGTGACGGATACCGGCGCAATCGAAGCGGTCATTGACCAGGTGCTGGCCGCCAATGCCGATAAGGTCGCGGAATATCGTTCTGGCAAGGATAAGCTATTTGGTTTCTTTGTGGGCCAGACCATGAAGGCCATGCAGGGCAAGGGCAATCCGGCGCTGGTCAATGATGTGCTGAAGCAGAAGCTTTCGTGAAATCTGGCTGGGCGTCCTTCAGGCGCCCAGCCCCTGCAGCATTTTGGCATAGCGCGCGGGATCAAAGCCGATGATTAGCGCATCGCCCTTTGTCAGCACGGGGCGCTTGATCATGCTGGGCTGCGCCAGCATCAGCGCCACCGCGCGGGCTTCATCCAGCCCTTGCTTCTGATCATCCGGCAATTTGCGGAAGGTGGTGCCGGCGCGGTTCAGCAAAGCCTCCCAGCCCGCCTTTTGCACCCAGGCTTGTAGTAGGGCAGGCGTGATCCCGGCGGTTTTGTAGTCATGGAAATCATGGGCAATGCCCTCGGCTTCCAGCCAGGCGCGCGCCTTCTTCATGGTGTCGCAATTCTTGATGCCATGGATGGTGATGGTCATGTCGCCTGCCCCTTGCCCGATCGCCCCGCGATACCAGCCTTGCGCGCCACCGCCAATCGCGCCAGCCTTATCCCCGACACCAGGAGCACCCGCATGAGCAGCAGCAGCGATTACACCCCCGCAAAAGTCTGGACCTGGAACAAGGCCAATGGCGGGCGCTTTGCCAATATCAACCGCCCCATCGCCGGCCCGACGCATGACAAGGAATTGCCGGTGGGCCGCCACCCCTTGCAGCTTTATTCACTCGGCACGCCCAATGGCCAGAAGGTGACAATCCTGCTGGAGGAGCTTTTGGCGCTTGGCCACACAGGCGCTGAATACGATGCCTGGCTGATCCGCATTGGTGAGGGCCAGCAATTCGGCAGCGGCTTTGTGGATATCAACCCCAATTCGAAAATCCCCGCACTTCTGGATCGGAGCGGCCCCAAGCCCATCCGCGTTTTTGAAAGCGCGGCCATCCTGATGCACCTTGCGGAAAAATTTGACGCCTTCCTGCCGAAAGAAGCGGCGGCGCGCGCCGAATGCCTTTCCTGGCTGTTCTGGCAAATGGGCAGCGCGCCTTACCTCGGCGGCGGTTTCGGGCATTTCTACGCCTATGCGCCGGTGAAGATCGAATACGCGATTGACCGCTTTGCGATGGAAACCAAGCGGCAATTGGATGTGCTGGACCGCCGGCTTGCGGAAAGCGCCTATCTGGGCGGGGATGATTATACCATCGCCGATATCGCTGTCTGGCCCTGGTATGGCGGCCTGGTGAAAGGCTTCCTTTACGGCGCGGCGGAATTCCTCGCCGTGCATGAATACAAGAATGTGCAGCGCTGGGCCGATGCCATCTTCGCCCGCCCCGCTGTGAAGCGCGGGCGCATGGTGAACCGCGTCACGGGCGAGGCATCCGAACAATTGCACGAACGCCATGACGCGAGCGATTTTGAGACGAAAACGCAGGATAAGCTGGGCAGCAGCTGAAATACTGCGGCGGGGAGTGATGCCATCAAAAGTATAACTCCCCAAAAAATACCTATATATTTGCGTTTTGTGAATTTATAATTGCTGGTTACATGGGTTTTTCCAGGTTAGCGTGGCCTTTGGCCCTCTTTCGTGGAAAAATCCATGCTTACATGCACCAACGCCGCCCCCCAGTTTTTACATGGCACTGCCTGTGATTGCGCAAATCCAGGGCTTTCCCTCAAACGTCGGGGCTTTCTGGCGGCAGCGGGAATGATTGCGGGGGCTTCACTGCTTGGCGGCAAGGCTTCTGCCGCAAGCGGTGATTATGAAGCGATGCTGGTGAATTGCATCGATCCGCGTTTCACCACCAATAGCCTTGGCTATATGGGCTCCAATAATATGCGTGACCGCTACAGCCAATTCGTCATCGCCGGCGGGCCCATCGGTGCCATCCATACGCGCTTCGCGTCTTGGCATTCCGCCTTCTGGGATAATCTGGATATCACGGTTCAGTTGCACAACATCAAGCGCGTTGTTGCGCTTACGCATCGCGATTGCGGCGCGGCGAAGCTTGCCTTTGGCGATGCCGCGGTAGCAAACCGGCAGGCTGAAACGGCAGCCCATGCCGAAGCCCTACGCGCCTTCACCGCCGAAACACGCCGCCGCAAGCCAGCCCTCACGGTCCTGGCCGGCATCATGGATTTGAACGGCAGCGTGGAAGTCGTGGGCTGATTTCTGCTTTCCCCGCAATCAGCGGGGAAAGTCATCAACTAAATAGCCTGCGTTTTGGCGGAACTGCTTTGCGGTTCCGTCAAAACGATTCAGGGCGCAGTTAAACGCCCTACTCCCACTCAATCGTCCCCGGCGGCTTGCTCGTAATATCATAGGTTACGCGATTGATCCCGCGTACCTCATTCACAATCCTGGCCGCGACGCGATTGAGGAAGCCCATATCAAACGGATAGACATCCGCCGTCATGCCATCCGTGCTGGTGACAGCGCGCAGCGCACAGGCCTGGTCATAGCTGCGGCCATCACCCATCACACCCACGGTACGCACCGGCAGCAGCACGGCGAAGGCCTGCCAGATTGCGTCATACAAACCGGCATTCCGAATCTCTTCCAGGAACACGGTATCAACACGGCGGAGCAAATCCGCCTTTTCGCGCGTTACCTCACCGGGGATACGAATGGCCAAGCCCGGCCCTGGGAAGGGGTGGCGGCCCACGATTTCTTCCGGAATGCCAAGCTCACGCCCCAGCGCGCGCACCTCATCCTTGAACAAATCGCGCAAGGGTTCCACCAGCTTCATACGCATATGCGCGGGCAGGCCGCCGACATTGTGGTGGCTTTTGATGGTGACCGAAGGCCCGCCAATCGCCGAGACACTTTCAATCACGTCAGGATAAAGCGTGCCCTGCGCCAGGAAATCGGCGCCGCCCAACTTTTTCTGTTCTTCTTCGAAGACTTCAATGAATAGGCGCCCGATGGTCTTGCGCTTTACCTCCGGGTCCGTCACGCCGGAAAGCTGACCCAAAAACATATCCGAAGCATCGCGATGGATCAGCTTGATGTTGAAGCGGTCTCGGAAAGTGCTGACCACTTGTTCGCTTTCATTCGCGCGCATCAGCCCGTGATCGACGTAAATGCAGGTCAGTTGATCACCAATCGCCTCATGAATCAGCACTGCGGCGACCGAGCTATCAACGCCGCCGGAAAGCCCACACACCACACGCCCCTGCCCCACCAGGGCGCGAATGCGCGCCACCGCTTCCTGGCGGAAACCCGCCATGGTCCAATCACCCGCGCAGCCGCAAACGCCATGGGTGAAGTTCTTCAGCAGCGCCGCGCCATGTGGTGTGTGCACCACTTCCGGGTGGAACTGCACGCCGTAGAAATGCCGCGCATCATCGGCAATCGCGGCAAAGGGCGCGCCTTCGCTGACGGCCACGGGGCGAAAGCCCGGCGGCAGCCTCGTCACGCGGTCGCCATGGCTCATCCACACCTGTTCGCGGGCACCCTTGGCCCAGACGCCGCGGGTGATGGCGCATTCATCTGTCACTTCCACAAAGGCGCGGCCGAATTCGCGGTGATCGGATGGCTCCACCAAGCCGCCCAGCTGCGCCGCCATGGTTTGCTGGCCGTAACAAATGCCCAGAACCGGAATGCCCATCGTGAACACGGCTTCCGGCGCGCGCGGGCTTTCGCCTTCCGTCACGCTGGCCGGCCCGCCGGATAAAATGATCCCACGCGGCGCAAAGGCGCGGATGCGGGCCTCCGGCGCATGATGAAAGGGCCAGACTTCGCAATAGACGCCAGATTCCCGCACGCGGCGGGCAATCAGCTGCGTCACCTGGCTGCCGAAATCGAGGATCAGCACATGATCGTGCCGGGGGGGGGAGTCGAGCGTTTCACGGGCCATGCGGGCTTGCACCACAAGCCGCGCCTTCGGGCAAGATAACGTTTGTCTGGTCGCATTTTCCGAGCCGCCAAGTATGGCCACTTGGCTTGAAAATGCTCAAGCTTCAGGCGCCGCCGCTGTGGCAGCCAGCAGCGTATCAATCGGGTCCCAAAGCAGGGCCATTTGCTCAATGGGCTGGCCGCCAATCCGTACCTGGCCGCGCGCTACCTCTCGCCCGCCCAAATGGCGGTAGAACCATTGGGTTGGGTTATCCTTCAACACCCAAACCATGGCGGAACGGCACCCCACCACCCGCAAATGCGCCGCCGCCGCGCGCATCAACCGCCGCCCGGTGCCGCGGTCCCGGTAATCCTCATTCAAATAGAGCGTATTGATCTCCCCATCCGCCAGCCCCCCACGGCGGGACCGCGGCAC
>JBEDHL010000179.1:0-4119 GCA_041174145.1 Pseudomonadota bacterium | reverse complement strand
CGCCCTTCTCGTGCTAGATGCGCCGCGCGATGAACCTGGGCTCATTCCTAGACCGATTGCCGGAAACGCGCCGCCCAGGCTGGTGGCTGGCGCTGCTTTGCCTATTGGTCTGGCTACCAGGCTTCTTTTCCATCCCGCCCGGGGATCGCGATGAAAGCCGCTTCGCCCAGGCCAGCCGGCAAATGGTCGAAACCGGCGATTATGTGCGGATCAAGCTCGGTGAAGTTGAACGCAACAAGAAGCCCGTTGGCATTCATTGGGCGCAGGCGGGCACGGTGCATGTGCTGGAAGCGGTGGGCATTCCGGCGCGCGGGCAGATTTGGGCCTATCGTCTGCCATCGCTGATCGGTGCGCTGCTGGCCGTGCTGGCCACATGCTATCTGGGCCGCGCCTTGGTGGGGCGCCGCGCGGCGTTTCTGGCGGCGGCCATGCTGGCGCCCTGCATGGTGCTGGTGGTGGAAACCCATATCGCCAAAACCGATGCGGCGCTGCTGGCCAGCATCACGGCCGCGATGCTGCTGATGGGCCGCGCCTATCTGGCGCCAGCGCAATTTACTTCACGGCAGGCTTTGGGCTTTTGGCTAGCACTGGGTATGGGCGTGCTGCTGAAAGGCCCCATCGCGCCCATGGTGCCGCTTTTGGCCGGCATCACTTTGCTGGTGATGGATCGCCGCGCCCCCTGGTTTGGCGCGCTCCGCCCATTATGGGGCGTGCCCTTGATGATTGCCTGCGCGGCGCCCTGGTTCATTGCCATTGGCATTGCAACTGAAGGCCGGTTTTTCACTGAAGCGCTTGGCGATGACATGCTGAACAAGGTGGGATCGGGCGAGGAAAGCCATTGGGGCCCGCCTGGTTTCTACACTTTGCTTTTCGGCATCACGGCTTTCCCTTCGGCTTGGCTTGTGCTGCGCGCCTTGTCTGGCGCCTGGGCGGATCGGTTGAAGCCGCAAACGCGGTTCTTGCTCGGCTGGGCGGTGCCGGTCTGGCTGTTGTTTGAAGCGGTGGCAACGAAGCTGCCGCATTACGCCCTGCCGGCTTATCCCGCGCTGATGCTGTTGGCGGCTTCCTGGGCGCTGGACCCGCTGCGGCGCCCAACACCGCGCTGGCTTGCCGCGATTGGCTGGCTGGCACTTGGCGGTGTGGCGCTGGGCTTGCCAATCGCCGCCATGGCCGCGGCCTTCTATGCCGAAAAGCGCGTGGATATTTTCGGCGTCATCGGGCTTGGCTTTGGCGCCGCGCTGATCGCGTTGTTGTGGCGCACGGCACGCGCCGGGCAATGGGCGCGCGCCGCCTTGCTTGGCGCCGTGCTCAGCATCCCGGTTTATGCCGCCGTGCTGGAAGGCGTTATTCCACGCCTCAACGCCGTTTGGGTTTCGCCGCGTCTGGCCACTGAGGTCCGCGCAGTAGCGCCCGGCCTGGCTGATCGCGATTTTGGCGTGGTGGGCTACCACGAACCTTCGCTGCAATTCGCGCTTGGTGGCGGCATTGCCTTGCTGCGTGATGGTACGGCGGCGGCGGAATTTCTCGCGCAGAAACCCGGCCGTGTGGTGGCGGTTTCGCATCGGCAGGAAGCGGCCTTTCGCGCGGCGGCAGCGGAACGTGGGATCACGCCGCGCGATGTTGCCTCAGTCACGGGGCTTAATTACGTGCGCGGGCGCTGGCTCACGCTGCTGATTTTCAAGGTGGATTGAATGTTCGAATGGGTGGCGCGCCAGGTCGCGGAAACCGGGCTACTTGGCGTATTCGTGCTGATGGTGGCGGAGAATATCTTTCCGCCCATCCCATCCGAAATCATCATGGCCGCTTCGGGCTTTGCCGCCGCGCGCGGTGAGATTTCGCTGATTGGCACCATCATCGTCGCGATCCTTGGCACGGTAGTGGGCAATGCCTTCTGGTATGAAATCGGGCGCTGGTTCGGGCTTGAACGCATTCGCCCGCTGGTCGCGCGTTACGGCAAATGGTTTGCGATTGAAACCGAAGATATGGACCGCGCTGAACGCACCCTGAAGCGTTGGGGCCCGGTCGCACTTTGCTTCGGGCGCATGCTGCCGGGCATTCGCACGGCCATTTCCGTGCCTGCTGGCATGGTGCTGATCCCGCGCGGTGTCTTTTATTTCTGGACCGCGATCGGTTCAGCGATTTGGCTGAGCTTCCTTGCCATCGCGGGTTATATGTTGGAAGACCATTACGAAGATGTGCAGGGTTGGGTTGAGCCCCTCGCCTGGGTCGTGGTGGGCGGCTCCATCGCCGCCTATGGCCTGCATCTGATCCATGCCTTGCGCCGCGCCAAGCAGCGGCGAGATCAGGCGTAGCGCGACAGCGCCTGTTCCAGTGAGGCAAAAGCATTCGCCAAAGCGGCATTCATGGCCGCCGCCGCCTGATCCGGGCGCAGTGCGCCGCTGGGCAGCGCCGCGCTGCCTGTGCTGATCATCTGCCCCAGCACGCGGGGTGAGGCTTCGCGTTCCGAAATCAGCACGAAATTCAATTCCGCTTCCGCCTGACCCTTGGCACGATTGGCAATAAGGCGCGTCAATTCGCCTTCCAGCACCAGATCAGGATTGGCGCGTGAACCGGGTGCCAGAACAGCAGCGAAAAGCCGCGCATCCATCAGCCAGCGGCGCAAAGCCTGTTCGGTGGCTTCCGCCGGAGGCGCGATCCATTCGGCGTAGAAATCAACTTCTTCCGTGCCATCGGGGCGAATACTGCGAAGGCCGCGCACATCAAGTGCGGGCGGTGCGCGCAGCGTGCGCACCAGAAGCAAGCGCCGCCCCTTGCCGCGCCAGCCTTCCCCCTGCCGGCGGGGTTCCAAGGCATAGCGCGTGATTTCCTGATAGGGCCGATCCGGCAACACAGAACAGGCGGAAGCCAGCAAGGGCGCAGAAAGCAGCAAGGCGCGGCGATGGATCAGTTTCATGTCAGCGGCGTTCCCGATTGGGCGGCGGCGGAGGCGCGCCAAGAAGGGTTTGCGAAGGGTTGCGCCGCAGTGATTCCGTCGTGTCACGCAGATTGGCGATGGAAGAACGCAAATCACGCATCAGCGGCGACAAATCAGCTTGCAGATCAGTCGTGGTGCCGCGCGCGGCGCGTAGCGTCTGTTCCAAGGCGGTGACGGCGGCGGGGATGCGCGCCAGGGCGTCTTTCACTTCGCGGCTTGCCAGCAATTCCTGCGCGCTGCGCCCTGCATCGCCCATATTGGCAATGGCGCCGCGCAATTCTGCCGCTGTATCCTCAAGCCTTGCACCACGGATGGCACCGCGTAATTCCGCCAAGGTTTCACTCGCCTCTCGCAAGGTTGCTGCGACTTCGCCATCACTCACTTGCCGGCGCAAATCACCCATCAGGCCGGCGGCGTTATTGATCAAGCCTTCAATATCCAACGCTTCCAACCTGCGTAGAATTTGCTCAGCCGCGCTGGTTACTTGTGTGATGGTGGAAGGTACGGCGGGGATGTAATCGTAACGCGGCTTCCATGGCACCTGGATGGGCGGATAGCGCGCGGGATCCAGAATATCGATTTCCATATAAGTAACGCCGGTAATGCCCTGGGACGCGATGCGCGCACGCAAGCCACCGGCCACCATATCTTCCAATGAAGCAATCCGCGCCACGCGTGATCTTTCCACGGCAAAGCGGAGCACCACCAATTGCATGGCGTAACGATTGGCGCGCGCTTCCGGAATGTCATAGGTGGCGGCAGCCAGGGATATCTCCGTCACGCGCCCAATCTGCACGCCGCGATAACGCACCGATGCCCCAACATCGAGCCCCACGATGGATTCACCGACATAGGTTTCGAAGTAATCGGATTTGGTGCCGAATTGCCCTGCTGTCAGGTAAAGGATGAAGCCAATGGCCAGCGCAATGGCCGAAAGCGCCAGCATGCCGATGCGCAGAAAAAGCGTATTAGGCGGTTTCGCCATGTCAGGCAGCCTCTCGGCGGAAGAAGGCGCGCACGGTGGGGTGCGTGCCGGTATCGCGCAAATCGCGCGGCTTACCCATGGCGATCATGCCTTGAGCTTCCTTATCCAGCATGATGCAGCGATCCCCAATGGCCAGAATGGATTGCAATTCATGGGTCACCACAACAAAGGTGGTGCCGGTGCTGCGTGCTATATCCAG
>JBEDHL010000178.1:0-6696 GCA_041174145.1 Pseudomonadota bacterium | reverse complement strand
ATTCCCTGCCATTTGGCTTTGCCATGACCAATGCCCCTGCCATTGCCGAAAACCTCTCCCGCATTCGGGCGCGAATCGCCGAAGCCTGCGCCCGCGCCAATCGTCCGGCAAATGCCGTAACGCTGGTGGCCGTTTCAAAGACCAACCCGGTTGAAGCCGTGGAAGCGGCCCTTGCTGCCGGGCAGATGGTATTCGGCGAAAACCGCGTCCAGGAAGCGGCGCAGAAATTCCCGCTGCTCCGCCCCGCCCATCCAGGGCTTCAGCTTCATATCATCGGCGGCCTGCAAACCAATAAGGCGCGGGATGCCGTGCGGATCGCGGATGTGATCGAAACGCTGGATCGCCCCAAACTCGCCCAAGCCATTGCGGAAGCGATGGTGAAGGAAGCCCGCCGGCCTGATCTGCTGGTGCAGGTGAATACGGGGGATGAGGCACAGAAAGCCGGCTGCCCCCGCGCGGAAGCCGATGCCTTTATCCGCGCCGCGCGGGATGATTTCGGCCTGCCCGTTAAGGGCTTGATGTGCATCCCGCCCGTGGAAGGGGACCCGCGCCCGCATTTCGCCTTCCTCGCCAATCTGGCCGCGAAGCACGGGCTGCCGATCCTTTCCATGGGCATGAGCGGGGATTTTGAAGCCGCCATTGCCGAAGGGGCCACGCATGTGCGCGTGGGCAGCGCCATTTTTGGCGCGCGTGCCTGAAGCCCCTTCACGCATCTGCCGCTTGACGCGCCGGGCACGGCGCGGGATCACACGAAACCGCTTCCTTTCAGGTGTTTGAGACAATGACGCGCGTCTTTTCCGGCATTCAGCCTTCCGGTGTTCCAACCCTTGGCAATTACCTTGGCGCCATCCGCAATTGGGTGCCGATGCAGGATGCGCATGAAAGCATTTTCTGCATTGTGGATTTGCACGCCATCACTGTCTGGCAAGACCCGAAGGAGCTTTCGCGCCAAACCCGCGAAATGGCCGCGGCGGTGATCGCCTGCGGGCTTGATCCGAAGCGTTGTACGCTATTCGTGCAATCCCATGTGCCGGCCCATGCGGAACTGGGCTGGATCTTCAATTGCGTCGCGCGCATCGGCTGGCTCAATCGCATGACGCAATTCAAGGATAAGGCGGGCAAGGACCGCGAAGCCGCATCCGCTGGGCTTTACGTTTACCCGAACCTGATGGCCGCCGATATTCTGGCCTATCACGCGACCAAGGTGCCGGTGGGTGATGACCAGAAGCAGCACCTGGAACTGGCCAATGATATCGCGCAGAAATTCAACCATGATTACGGCGTGGATTTCTTCCCGAATATCGAACCGTTGATCCAAGGCGTTGCGGCGCGCGTGATGTCGCTCCGTGATGGCACCAAGAAAATGTCGAAATCCGATCCATCCGATCAATCACGCATCAACCTGACTGATGATGCGGATGCCATCGCGCTGAAAATCCGCCGCGCCAAGACGGATGCGGAACCCATCCCGGATCATCTGGCCGGGCTGGAAGGCAGGCCGGAAGCGCGCAACCTGGTGGGCATCCTGGCGGCGATCACCGGCACGTTGCCGGAAAACGTGCTGCGCGAACATGCGGGCCAAGGCTTTGGCGCCTTCAAGAATACGCTGACGGAAGCGCTGGTCGCGCATCTGGCGCCCATCGCCATGGAAATGCGCCGCCTGCTGACCGACCCCGGCGCCTTGGATGCCGCGCTGCATCTGGGCGCTGAACGCGCCCATGCGGTGTCAGAGCCCATCATGAAGCAGGCGCGGGAAATCATTGGGCTTTTGCCGGCGCGGTGATCTGTCTTTTGGCGCGGGGGGCAGCAGCATGATCGGGCTGGATTGGGGCACCACATCCCTGCGCGCCTATCGGCTGGACCAGGCCGGCGCCGTGCTGGAAAAGCGTGAAAGCAAAGCGGGCATTCTTTCTGTGAAGCCCGGCGGCTTTCCTGATGAATTGCGCAATATCGGCGGGGATTGGCTGGAAGCTGGCGAAACACTGGTGGTGATTGCCGGCATGGCGGGCAGCAAGCAGGGCTGGGCAGAAGCGCCTTACCTCGCCTGCCCCGCGAATGTTGGTGAAATCGCCCGCGCGACTTTGCCGGTGCCCTTTCCGGCGGCGCGGGTGCGTCTTGTGCCGGGGCTGAAGGCGCGTGATGCCAATGGCGTGCCGGAAGTGATGCGCGGGGAAGAAACGCAAATCCTGGGCGCCTTGGATGATTTACCGGAACAGGAAGCGACACTGTGCCTACCCGGCAGCCATTCCAAATGGGTGCGCGTGCGCGCCGGGCAAATCCTGCATTTTGCTACGCATATGACCGGCGAGGTTTTCGCCGCGCTATCCGCCCATACCATCCTGGCGCGCAGCCTTGATCACGGCGCGGCACATCATCCGGGCGCCTTTGCGCGCGGCTTGGATCGTGCACGGCAAGGTGGTGGGCTTCTGCATCAGCTTTTCGGCCTGCGCAGCCTTTCGCTGTTTGATGCCATGCCGCAGATGGAAGCGGCTTCCTATCTTTCGGGCCTGCTGATCGGCCATGAAGTCGCCGCCGCTTTGGAAGCCGGCGTGGCGCCACCTGTGCATCTGGTGGGCGCTAAGGCGCTGACGCTGCGCTATGCCGCCGCACTCGCTGCCTTCGGCATTCCAAGCGTGACACTGGAAGAAGACGCAGCGGCGCGGGGTTTGTTCCAAATTGGTGCGGTGATCGAAGCCGCGTGAATCATAGCGCGCTGATGATGCGCTTCATCTCGGCGGCCGTCTTGGCCCAGGTCAAACCAGAAAGCAGCTTCGCCCCTGCTGTGCCGATCTGCCGCGCCTTGCCGCGATCCGTGTAGAGTGTTTCGAGCGCGGCGAGAATTTCCTCGATATTGCTTTCCCGCCAGCCAGGCGCGCTTGGAATGGCGCGTTGATCAGTCAGCGCCAGCGCCGCGCCGTCATGCAGCAAATCAAGATGGCCAGTATTGGCGCTGAGGATCGTTGGCACGCCACATGCCATGGCTTCCATCGCCACAAGATTGGTGCCGCCTTCGCAGCGATTGGGGAAGATCGCGGCATCGGCTTCACGCAATATCGGCGCCAGCAGCGCATTGGGCACCACGCCAAGATCGAGGAATTGATCAGGCTTGATGCCATTCGCCGCGACCCAGGCCGCGATATCTGGCGTGCCATCAGTGCGGAAGGGCAGTGGCGCAGCGCGGCGGGAAGCATCAATGCCGCGCGCCCCATCCGGCCAGTGATTATGCCAGGCGGAGATCAGCAAGGCATCGGGATGGCGCGCGGCAAAAATCCGCCAGGCGGCGATGACATTATCCTGCCCCTTGCGCGCTTCCAGCTTGCCGCCACTGAACACCACAAAGCGCCCCGGAAACAGCCCGCGCCGTGGTGCCGGGTGAAACAGCGCAGGGTCAATCCCTTGCAGCACCAATTCAACGGCAGGCGCGCCATGCGCGCGCAGCACATCCGCATTCCAACTTGAACTGGCAATGATCGCGGCGTGTGGCGCCAGTGCTTCCCGCGCCTTGGGGCCCAGCGCTTCACGTTCAAAAAACACCGTGCCGAGGCTGGGCCGCCCCAGCAGCTTGCCGCCATGGGGGCCGGGCTGCGGCTGCAAATCATTGCCGAGTGCTGCCAGCAGTACCGCATTCAGCGTCAGCGCTTCCGGCTTTTGCCGCAGTAATTCGGCGCGCAACTTAGCGGAACGGGCGCGAAACCCCGCAAGCGCATGCGCCTGCAATGGGTCAAGCGTCAGATGCTGCGGGATTACCTCGTAATCCGTTGCTGCCTCCAGCGCCGGATCGCCGGCCCAGGCCAAGGCCAGGTTCAGCCCATAAACCCCCCAGCCATGCAGCGAGGACAAGCCCCAATGGATCACGACGCGCCGAGACATTCCGTGATCTTGCGCTGAAACCGGCAGAAAGACGAGGCCGCAAAAGCCATGGACAGCGC
The DNA here is from genome assembly GCA_041174145.1 of Pseudomonadota bacterium. Lineage (GTDB taxonomy): Bacteria > Pseudomonadota > Alphaproteobacteria > Acetobacterales > Acetobacteraceae > Neoroseomonas. Next base: position 2,767 of record JBEDHL010000178.1, on the reverse strand, counting down.
CCCCCGGCAGCGCTTATGAGCGCGGCAAAACCAAGGGATAACGCCATGCCGAACGCCACCCCATTCGCCCTTTCCCGCCGCGCCCTGATTGCTGCCGGTGCCGCGCTGCCGTTCGCCGCCCGCGCGCAGGCCGCCTGGAAGCCATCGCGCCCCGTCACGTTGATCGTGCCCTTCGCAGCCGGGTCAGGGACGGATTCTGTTTCGCGCCTGCTGGCGAGCCTTCTGGAACAGGAATGGGGCTCTCAAGTCGTGGTGGATAATCGCCCGGGGGCGAATGGTGCCATTGCCGCGGTTGCCACTGCCCGCGCGACGCCGGACGGCCATACGGTGATGATCACCACCAATAGCCCGCATGGCGCCACACCCGCGCTGATGAAGCGCCCAACCTATGACGCGATCAATGATTTCACCCCAATCGGGCGCATGGGGACTTACATTTTCGTGCTCGCGGTGAATGATCAGGTGCCGGCGCGCAACCTGCAGGAATTTCTGGCGCTGGCGCGGTCCCAGCCCGGCAAGCTGACCTATGCTTCGGGCAATACAACGGGCGTTGTTGGTGGTGCCATGCTGACCTCGCTTGGCAATATCCAGATGGAACACGTGCCCTATCGTTCCACGCCGCCCGCCATGACGGATGTGATTTCTGGGCGCGTTACCGGGATTATTGTGGATGTCGCGGCATCGCGCGGTTTCTTACAGGAAGGCAAGCTGCGCTCGCTCGGCATTACTTCCGCCACGCGGACGCCGCTTTTGCCGAATGAACCAACACTCGCCGAAGCTGGCCTGCCGGGCTTTGAATTGCTGTCCTGGATGGGCGCGGTGGGGCCGGCGCGTATGCCGGCGGAAATCACAACCGCCTGGAATGCGGCGCTGCGCAAGGTATGGGAAAGGCCGGAAACCGCCGATCGGCTGGCCACCTTCGGGATCGAGCGCGTCACCTCCTCGCCTGAGGAATTCGCCGCCTTCATCCGCAGCCAGATCGAAACCTGGGCGCGGCAGATCAAGGCGGCGGGGATCGAACCCGAATAGGCCCGGACAAATTTTGGCCATTTGCGGCAGCGCAAGCCTTGATATCGCCACCTTTGCTTACCATTTGAGCATCTCGCGCACCGGGGAGGGCTGCGCACAACGATTCGCAAAGGGGATAGACATGACCATTTCCAATGATGCTGCCGCCCAAGGGCTAGAGCGTATTCTGTCGGATCTGGCCGATTCCTGCCCTGTGGAACGCGCCCGGCTTGAAGCCGCTTCCCGCGTTTTGACCGCAGCGCGCCGTGCTGCGGGCCTGCACCTGCCGGCTTCCGAAGCCACCCGCGCGGTGGCCGAAATTCTGCGCCATTGGGATGCGGAAGCGCTGACCGCGCTGGAATATGCCGAATCCCTGCCCGTTGCGGTGCTGGACCGTTTGCTGCGCGCTGCCCCGGCCTGGGCCGCTGCCGCCAGCCGCACCCTCGCCAAGCCCGATCGGCACGCGGCCTGATTTTTTCACCTCCCCGTTATTCGGCCCGTCTGCCGCGAGGTAGCCGGGCCGTTTTCATTTTGGGCCGGTTTCCCAAAGGCGCATGCCCGCCTATAAGGCTGCATCCTGGGCCATTGGCCGGAGTTTTAGTGCCATGATGGAAAAACGTAGCAAGCCAAATGGACCCCGCCGGGTGCTGCTGCTGACCGGTGCCTCCCGCGGGATCGGCCACGCCACGGTGAAGCGCTTCTCCGCAGCCGGCTGGCGCGTGATCACGGTGTCGCGGCAGCCCTTTCCGGAACAATGCCCCTGGGAAATGGGGCCGGAAGACCACATCCAGCTAGACCTTTCGGATCCCGCCGCGACGGAAGCCATGATCCCGGAAATCCGCGCACGCTTGGCCCCCGATGGTGGCATGCTGCATGCGTTGGTGAATAACGCGGCGATCTCGCCGAAGGGCGAAGGTGGCGCGCGGCTTGGGACGCTGGCCATGCCGGTGGATGGCTGGCAGCGCGTGTTTCAGGTGAATTTCTTCGCACCCATCCTGCTGGCACGCGGCCTGGTGGAAGAATTGGCCCGCGCCAGCGGTTCGGTGGTGAATGTCACCTCCATCGCCGGCGGGCGCGTGCATCCCTTTGCCGGCGCGGCCTATTCCACTTCCAAGGCGGCGCTGGCTTCGCTCACGCGTGAAATGGCGGCCGATTTCGCCCCGCGCGGCGTGCGCGTCAATGCGATCTCCCCCGGTGAGATTGATACCTCCATCCTCTCACCAGGGACGGATAAGATCGTGCAGGAACAAATCCCGATGCGTCGGCTGGGCCGGCCAGAGGAAGTGGCGCAGGCCATTTATTTCCTGTGCACCGAGGCGTCTTCTTATGTGAATGGCGCGGAAATCCACATCAATGGCGGGCAACACGTTTAAGGCGACATAGGGCGTGACAACCGGGCCGCGCGCCAGCCTGGCTGCCCTTGGGCTGCTGCTGCCGTTACTGCGGCCCTATCTGCCGCGCGTGATGGCCGCGATTGCGGCGCTGTTGTTGGCAGCTGGGCTGACCCTCGCGCTTGGCCAAGGGCTCAAGCATCTGATTGATGATGGCTTTGCTGGCGGGCCGGGCGCGCTTGATCGCGCCGCGCTGGTGATGGGCGCGCTGATTGCGGCGCTGGCGGCGGCGACCACCACGCGCTTCTATCTGGTGTCCTGGTTGGGCGAACGCGTGGCGGCGGATTTGCGCCAACGCTTTTTCGATCACGTCACGGGGCTCTCACCCGCCTATTTCGAAACCGCGCGGATCGGCGATGTCATGTCGC
>JBEDHL010000177.1:0-6487 GCA_041174145.1 Pseudomonadota bacterium | reverse complement strand
AAGAATTTGGAATTGCCGCGCAACAATGCAGTTGCCGACAGAAGTTTCAGCCTGCTGATCATCCCGCGTCTGCCCATCCAGCGGTTTCAGCATGCGGGCGAAACCTACACGCCGGATGGCGCGCTCAAACGGTGATTCAAGCCCGCCAGACCACACCACCGGCCTTCGCCGTGGCCGGGCAAGCAAGCCAGAGGCTGCAGAAACTCAATAGGCGGCGCCAGCAGCGGTAACGAGTGCAGGCCACCGCCTAATCCAATGCACCTATTCGGCGGTCACCGCAGGGTCTTCAGCATCAACTGCCAAGCCGAAGGCGCAGATAATCCAGCACTGCGGCAGCGCTTTCCTGCGGGGTGCGGCCCGCCGTAGAAACCACCAATTCGGGTGCTTCCGGTTCTTCATAGGGGCTCGAAATGCCGGTGAAATTCGGAATTTTGCCGTCAAGGGCTTTTTGATACAGGCCCTTGGGATCGCGCCTGATGCATTCTTCGACAGGCGTTTCCACAAAAATTTCGATGAACTCACCAGGCGCCATCATTTCACGCACCATCCTGCGTTCCGCACGGAAGGGGGAAATGAAACTGCACAATACAATAGCCCCAGCATCCAGGAATAATTTCGCCACTTCGCCAACGCGGCGAATATTCTCCACCCTATCCTGATCGGTAAAGCCAAGGTCGCGGTTCAGGCCAAGCCGCAAATTATCGCCGTCCAGAGAATAAGTGAGCCTTCCATCGCGATGGAGCGCAGCCTCAACCAGCTTGGCGATGCTTGACTTCCCCGAACCCGAAAGCCCGGTAAACCAAATGACTTGTGGCTGCTGGTTCAAAAGCACAGCACGCGCACCTTTGTCGACAAGAAAACCTTCCGCATGAATATGCGTCGCGCGCCGCAGTGCGAAGCTGATCATCCCGGCACCGGCAGTTCGGTTGGTGTACCGATCAACCATGATGAAGGCGCCGGTAGCGCGGTTTTCAGTATAAGGATCGAAGGCTACCCTGCCGGATATTTCCAGGTTGCAGAAAGCAATTTCGTTCAACGCCAGCTTCTTGGTTGGCGTCTGCTGCTGCGTGTTGATATCAAGCCGATATTTGATTGATGTGACTGAAACCGGAACCCAGGCATGGCCAAAACGGGCGAGATATTTACGCCCGGGGAGTAATGGCTCCTCATCCATCCACAGTAAATTGACCGCAAGCTGATCGGCCACTTCCGCGCGTGCCGCCGGTGGAACAAGCAGATCACCGCGCGCGAGATCCAATTCATCAGCCAGGCAAATTGTCACCGCTTCGCCGGCAGAAGCTGTGGGCTGGTCGCCATCCGGCCCCAGGATCCGCGTGACTTGGCTTTGGCGCCCGGAATTGGCGACAACCAAGCTATCGCCAAGGGCAATCTGCCCTGACGCAACGGTGCCAGAGAAACCACGAAAATCCAGATTGGGCCGGTTCACCCATTGCACCTGAAAACGGAAAGGCTTGTCGCGTAGCCCGTAATCGACATCAACACTTTCCAGATATTCAATGAGTGTCGGTCCGCTATACCACGGCGTCCTGGCGCTACTGGTCGTGACATTGTCGCCAAAGCGCGCCGATACCGGGATGGGCTGCGTTTCGCTGAAATGAAGATCGGCGGAAAACTTATTCCAATCCTCGACAATCTTGGAAAATTGCGCTTCATCAAACTCGATAAGGTCAATCTTATTGACCGCCAAAACCAGATGTTTGATGCCAAGCAGCGAACAGATTGTCGCATGTCTGCGCGTTTGGGTAACAATACCTTTGCGCGCATCAACCAGAATTACCGCAAGATCTGAATTGGATGCGCCGGTCGCCATATTGCGCGTATATTGTTCATGGCCTGGCGTATCAGCCACAATAAAACTGCGCCGCTGGGTCGCGAAATAACGATAGGCGACATCAATCGTAATGCCTTGCTGCCGCTCTGCCTCCAGCCCATCAACCAGCAATGCCAGGTCAACTTCTTCGCCAACCGTCCCGTGGCGCCTGCTGTCGCGCGCCAGGGTTTCCAGCGTATCTTCGGCAATTAAGCGGCTATCATGCAGTAGGCGGCCAATCAGCGTTGATTTTCCGTCATCCACCGAACCGCAGGTGAGAAAGCGTAAAAGGCCACGGCCTTCTTCAATGGGTTGAGTGCTCAAAAGTAACCCTCCCGCTTCTTGCGTTCCATCGAAGCGTCCTGATCCCTGTCAATCAATCTGCCAGCGCGCTCAGAAAGGCGGCTTGAACGCAGTTCATCGATCACATCATCAACCGTCTGCGCCCGGCTTTCATGGGCGGCCGTCAATGGCCAATCGCCCATGGTACGAAAACGAACCCAAAGCTGTTCCACCTGCTCATCTGGCTTGAGGGGCATGCGGTCATCATCGCGCATGATCAGCATACCATCGCGCCGCAAAACCGGGCGAAGAGCCGCGTAATAGAGCGGCACCAGAGGTATTTCTTCAGTCGCGATATAATCCCAGACATCAAATTCGGTCCAATTTGAAAGGGGAAACACGCGCATCCCCTCCCCTTTATCAATACGGGTATTGAACAGCCCCCAAAGCTCTGGCCTTTGGTTGCGCGGGTCCCAAATATGGCCCGCTGAGCGATGGCTGAAGACACGCTCCTTGGCGCGGGCCTTTTCCTCATCGCGCCGTGCGCCACCAATCGCCGCGTCAAAGCCATGGGCATCAAGCGCCTGCTTCAACGCCTCAGTAGCCATGACATGCATATGAACTTGGCTGCCATGATCTATGGGATTGATCCCGCGTGCCAAGCCTTCGGGGTTGGTGTGAACAATCAGGTCAAGTTTAAGTTCAGCGGCCCGACGTTCCCTGAATTCCAGCATGTCGCGAAAATCCCAACCTGTCGCAATATGCAGGCAAGGGAAAGGCAGGCGCCCAGGAGCGAATGCCTTAAGCGCAAGATGCAAGACAACAGAACTATCCTTGCCAATGGAATAAAGCAGCACCGGGTTCCGGAAGCTGGCCAGCGTTTCCCGTAGGATACCTATCGCTTCCGCCTCAAGGCGACGAAGATGGGGCGATAGCTCTCGCCCTGATTTTTTGGACATGAAACACCGCTCCGGCTGCACATCATGATACGGAAGCTAGACAGTATAGTTTGAGAAAACTTTGTAACCTGCTGCGAAAGACTTACACGAAGTGATTAACAGATGTCTCTTGACAAGGAAACTATTCGCTTCCAGGCCCAGGTACTTCCCGGCCGCAGCAATATAAGAGGTTTTTCCTATTCTTCTCTAAGGCCTGGATTTTCAGATTGAAATATCAAGCAACAAGGCTCAGCCAGCCCCACACCCTTTCGCGTCATCACGGACCAAGGGTGCCGCTTCCAATAAACTACCTCAGGCTGAGGGCGGCTGGTTCTGGCTTTGGCCTAGAAATCCAGCGCGCCCTCCCCCAACTCGAGTCCTGCTTTTTTAGTCCTCAAACACGACGCCCTATTGCGTCGCGCCGCCCGAAACCCCCGCCGGTGCCGCGGTGCGCCCGCCATCCACGGTATATTCACCGCCCGTCATATTGCTGGCCAAGTCGGACAGCAGGAACAGCACCAAATTGGCCACTTCCTCGGCCGTGCCATAGCGCCGCAGCGGGATCCCCGCCGCATAGCGTTCCTCCACCCCTTTCGGATTATTGGGCGAAACTTGGCAGGAGACTTCCTCAATCATTCGGGTCGCGATCGGGCCGGGGCAGACGGCATTGACGCGAATGCCATGCGGACCAACTTCCCCCGCGACACTCTTGGTCAGCCCATTCACCGCATGCTTGGAAGCGGAATAGGCCGCCATGCCGGGTGATCCAACCAGCCCCGCGATGGATGCCGTATTCACTACCGCGCCGCGGCCAGCCGCGATCATCACCGGCAGAACGTGGCGGAGACCCAGGAAAACGCCCTTCACATTCACGGCCATGATCTGGTCGAACACGGCCTCATCATATTCGGCAAGCCGCGCGACGCGGCCTTCAATGCCAGCATTATTATGGAAGCAATCAATCGCGCCGAAGCGGTCCTGCGCTGCCTTCACATATGCCGCGACATCGGCGGATTTGGTGACATCAGCGGCGCGAAACAGCGCGGCGGCGCCAAGGGATGCGGCCAGCACCTCACCGGCGGCGGCGTCGCGGTCCACGATCACCACCTTGCCGCCACGCGCGACGAAACCGCGCGCCACTGCCGCGCCAATGCCATTGGCGCCGCCCGTCACAATGCCGACCTTGCCTGAAAAATCCATGATGCGTTCCTCCTGCCCGGGCGGTTATTGCCGCCCGCTTCGCATCATGCTTGCGCCGCTTGCCGGGAAAGACAAGCGGCGCCGGGATTTACCCCGCCGCCTTGGCTTCGCGCCGACGCGCCGTCAGCACAAATTCGGTATAGCCATTGGGTTGTTCGCGGCCCTTCAGCACCAGATCGCATGCGCCCTTGAAGGCGGGGCCGTCAAAAGCCGGCGCCATGGGGCGATAGGCGGCATCGCCGGCATTCTGCCGGTCCACCACAGCGGCCATGCGCTTCATGGTTTCCATCACCTGCGCTTCGCTCACCACGCCATGGCGCAGCCAATTGGCGATGTGCTGGCTGCTGATGCGCAGCGTCGCACGGTCTTCCATGAGCCCGACATCATTGATGTCCGGCACCTTGGAACAGCCCACACCCTGATCCACCCAGCGCACCACATAGCCCAGAATGCCCTGCGCGTTATTGTCCAATTCCGCCTGCACATCAGCCGGAGACCAATTGGTATCGCGCGCCAGCGGTACAGTCAGAATATCATCCAACTTCGCGCGTGGGCCACCCTTGGTGATTTCATCCTGGCGGTCGGCTACGCTGATCTGATGGTAATGCAGCGCATGCAAGGTGGCGGCGGTGGGTGAAGGGACCCAGGCCGTGGAAGCGCCGGCCTTGGGGTGGCCCACCTTCTGGTCCAGCATGGCCGCCATGGCATCCGGCATGGCCCACATGCCCTTGCCGATCTGCGCCCGGCCGCGCAGCCCGCAGGCCAGGCCCGTATCCACATTCCAATCCTCATAGGCCTTGATCCAGGCCGCGCCCTTCATGTCATTCTTGCGAATGACGGCGCCTGCTTCCATCGCCGTGTGGATTTCATCGCCGGTACGATCCAGGAAGCCCGTATTGATGAAGACCACGCGATCCTTGGCCGCCGCGATGCAGGCTTTCAGGTTCACCGTGGTGCGGCGTTCCTCATCCATGATGCCCATCTTCAGCGTGGCGCGCTTGAGGCCGAGCGCATCTTCCACGCGGGCGAACAGCGTATCCGCCCAGGCCACTTCTTCCGGCCCGTGCATTTTGGGCTTCACGATATAAACGCTGCCGGCGCGCGAATTCAGGCGCTTGCCGCGAATATCATGAATGGCAATCACCGACGTGCAGAAGGCATCCAGAATGGTTTCCGGCACTTCCGCGCCATCCAGCTTCACCGCATCAATCATCATATGGTGGCCAACATTGCGCACCAGCATCACCGAACGGCCATGCAGCGTGATCCCACCACCTGCCGGGCGCTGAAACACGCGGTCCGGGTTCAGGCGGCGCACCATGGTCTTGCCGCCCTTGTCAAAGCTTGCTTCCAGATCGCCACGCATCAGGCCAAGCCAATTGCGATAGACCGCAACCTTGTCTTCGGCATCAACGGCGGCGACGGAATCCTCGCAATCCTGAATGGTGGTCAGCGCGCTTTCCAGTGCCACATCGGCAATGCCCGCCGGATCGGTCTTGCCAATCGGGTGCGCGCGATCGAATTTCACTTCGATATGCAGGCCGTTATTCACGAACAGCAGCGATGATGCCGCATGCAGCTCGCCCAGGAAGCCCACGCATTGGCCAGGCCGCGCGAGGCCGGTTTTACTGCCATCCTTCAGCCTGACTTCCAAGGCGCCGCCTTCAATGCGGTAGCCCGTGGCATCGCCATGCGATCCCTTGGCGAGCGGCACAGCGCTATCCAAAACGCCGCGCGCATAGGCAATCACCTTCGCACCACGTTCCGGGTCATAACCCTTGCCGGAAGCCGTGCCGGGAATGGCATCCGTGCCGTACAGCGCATCATAAAGGCTGCCCCAGCGCGCATTGGCGGCATTCAGCGCATAACGCGCATTGGAAACCGGCACGACAAGCTGCGGCCCTGCCATGGAGGCGATTTCCGCATCCACATCGGTGGTGGCAACCGTCACTTGCGCGGGTTCCGGCAACAGATAGCCGATTTCCTTCAGAAACGCCGTATAGGCCGCCTGATCAATCGGCTTGGCGGGGTTGGCTTGGTGCCAGGCATCAATCTTCGCTTGCAGCGCATCACGCTTGGCCAGCAGCGCAGCGTTTGTCGGCGCCATTTCACGCAGCGTGCGTTCCATCGCTTCCCAGAAGCGGGCGGGCTCCACACCCGTACCGGGCAGGGCTTCGGTTTCAATGAAATTCTTCAGAATGGGGGCAACAAACAGCCCCTTTGAACCAGACATTGG
>JBEDHL010000176.1:0-6627 GCA_041174145.1 Pseudomonadota bacterium | reverse complement strand
ACCATGAAAATGCTGGCGGGCTTCGTGACCCCCACCGCCGGCACGGCGCGGATTTGCGGCCAGGATGTGATTGAAGCGCCCGTCGCCGCCAAGCGCGCGCTTGGCTATCTGCCCGAAGGCGCGCCGACCTATCCCGAAATGACCGTCTCAGGCTTCTTGCATTTCATCGCGCAGATTCGCGGTTTTGGCGGTGCCGAGGCCAATGAACGCATGGCCCGCGCCATGGCCATGACTCAGTTGGAAGGCGTGCGCCTGCAACCGATTGAGACACTCTCCAAAGGTTTCAAACGCCGCGTGGGTTTAGCGCAAGCGCTGCTGCATGACCCGCCCGTGCTGGTGCTGGATGAACCGACCGATGGGCTTGACCCGAACCAGAAGCATGAGGTGCGGGAATTGATCCGCCGCATGGCGCCCGAAAAGGCCATCGTGATTTCAACGCATATCCTGGAAGAAGTGGATGCGGTTTGCACCCGCGCCATCATCATCGCGCGCGGCAAGGTGCTGGCCGATGCCACACCGAAACAGCTTGAAGCCCCAGGCAAAACCCTGGAACAGGTCTTCCGCGATTTAACCCTGAAGCAGGAGGCTGCCTGATGCGCGCAGCCCTGCTTGTGGCCCGCCGCGAATTGGCCGGCTATTTCGCAACCCCTGTCGCTTACGTCTTCATCGTGATTTTCCTGATGATGGCGGGCGCCATGACCTTCAGCCTGGGTGGGTTTTTCGGGCGCGGCCAGGCTGATCTTGGCCCGTTTTTCGGCTTTGTGCCTTGGTTGTTCCTGTTCCTGGTGCCCGCGCTGACGATGCGGCTTTGGGCGGAAGAACGCAGACTTGGCACGATTGAATTGCTGCTGACTTTGCCCATGGCGCAATGGCAAGCGGTGCTTGGCAAATTCCTGGCAGCCTGGGCATTTTGCGCCATTGCCTTGGCGCTGACCTTCCCGCTGGTGATTACCGTGAATTTTCTGGGCCGGCCCGATAATGGCGTGATTGCCGCTGGCTATGGCGCCTGCCTGCTGATGGCGGGCGCCTATCTGGCCATTGGTTCCGCCATGTCGGCCATGACCAAGAACCAGGTGATTGCCTTCGTGCTGGCGGTGGCTGTGTGTTTCCTGTTTGCGGTGGCCGGCAGCGCCTTGGTGACGGATTTCCTGAGCCAACGCATCCCCGCCCTGGCCGAGATTGCGCGCGCAGTGTCGCTCACGGAACGCTTCAATGGCCTGACGCGCGGCGTGATTGCGCTGCGCGATGCGGTGTTCTTTGCCTCCTTCATTGGCTTCTGGCTTTTCGTGAATGCGGTGGTTCTGGACCACCGGAAGGCGGATTGAGACAATGACTGAACAGCATAAATCACAGCCCCCCAAGGCGGGTTCGCGCCGGGTTTGGTCATCCGCGCTTGGTGTGGTGGCGGCGTTAGCACTCGCCATCGGCGTCAATATGCTGGTGGAACGCTTCGCACCCCGCGCGCGGCTCGATCTCACGGCACAAAAACTCTATACGCTTTCCGATGGCACCCGCAGCGTGCTTGCCGGTCTGCAAGACCCGGTGACGTTGCGGCTGTTTTATTCGCGCAAGCTCGGCACCGCCATTCCCGCTTTTGGCGCCTATGCCGAACGCGTGCGCGCGATGCTGGATGAATATGTCGCGGTCTCGGGCGGCAAACTGCGGCTTGAAGTGCTGGACCCCGAACCCTTCAGCGAAACCGAAGACCGCGCTTTGGCTTTTGGCCTACAAGGCGTGCCCGTGGATCAATCGGGTGAGCAGGTTTATTTCGGCCTGGTTGGCGCGAATTTGCTGGATGATGAACGCAATATCCCCTTCTTCCAGCCAGACCGCGAACGCTTTCTGGAATTTGACCTGACACGCTTGGTCTATGAACTTTCCAACCCGCGCCGGCCGGTGATTGGCGTGATGTCGGCCTTACCGCTAAATGGCGACCCGCGCGCGATGATGATGCGCCAGGCTGCCGCAGGGCAGCCCTATGCGGTGATGAATAGCCTGAGGCAATTCTTCACGCTGCGTGATGTGGCGCTTGATGCGCAGGTGATTGAAAACGACATCCAGGTAATGATCCTGGCGCATCCGCAAGGGCTTTCGGATGCGGCGCAATATGCGGTGGATCAATTCGTGCTGCGTGGCGGCAAGCTGATTTTATTGCTTGACCCGCATTCCGAAGGCCAGGCATCGCGCCCCGGGCCGGGGGGACGCCCGCCGGCCAACACCGCATCCAGCCTGGAACGCCTGACTAATGCCTGGGGCATTGAAGCGCCTTCGGATAAGGTGGTGCTGGATTTGCGCGGCGCCTGGCGTGTCCGCGCCAATCCGCAAGACCGTGTGCAGGCGGTGGATTACGTTGCGTGGTTCAATACGCAGGGTGATTCCATCGCGCAGGGTGAAGTGGCAACGGCGCAGCTTAATCAGGTGACTTTTGCCTCAGCGGGCTTCTTGCGGCGCAAGGATGGGGCGCGGGTGGAATTCACGCCGCTCATCACCTCAAGCCCGCGCAGCATGGAAGTGGATGCAGCGAAGGTCCGCGAAAACCCGAACCCAACGCAAGTGCTGGCGGATTTCCGGCCCGATGGGCAGGCGCGCGTGATCGCGGCCAGGCTGCGCGGCGAAGTGGCAACCGCCTTCCCCGATGGTGCGCCGCCAGTGCCGCAAGGCGCGGAACGCCCGGCGGATTTCCCGGCGCATCGTGCGCGGAGTGAAGGGGCGGCCAATATCATCATCATCCATGATGCGGATGTGCTGGAAGATCGCTTCTGGGTGCGCGTGCAGGATTTCTTTGGCCAGCAGGTGGCAACGCCCTTCAGCGATAATGGTGCGCTGATCGCGAATTTGGTGGATACCATGGCGGGGGGTGACGCGCTGATTTCGCTGCGTTCGCGCGGGGAATCGCTCCGCCCGTTTGAGGTGGTGGATGATATCCGCCGCGATGCGGAAGCGCGCTTCCGCCAGACGGAACGGGAACTGACTCAGCGCCTGGAAGCGACCGAAAAGCGCTTGCGCGAATTGCGCCAAGGCCCGCAGGGCGGGGCTGAGCGCGGCCAGACCAATGCCGTGATCAGCGCCGAACAGCGTGCGGAAATTGACAGCGCGCGGGAAGAAATTCTGCGGACGCGCCAGCAATTGCGCGCCGTGCAGCTGGATTTGCGCCGCGATATTGAAGGGTTAGAGACTACCCTACGTATTCTGAACATCGCCGCCGTGCCGGTATTGCTGACGATCCTGGCGCTGGTGATGGGTGTTGCGCGCGTGCGCCGGCGCGCGGCAGCGCGGCATTAAGGGGTCAGGCAATATGCAACGACGTTCCCTGATTTTGCTTGGCAGCGCCGCCGTTATCGCCATGGCGGGCGCCTTGCTGATCAAACCACCGGCGCCACCTGCACCACCAGCGGGTACCGGCGGGCTTGCCTTTGCCGGCTTGGCGCAGCGCCTTGGCAATGCCGCGCGGATTGAAGTGCGTCGGCATGATGGCGCGCTTGAAATCATCCGTCGCGGTGATGTCTGGGTATTGCCAGCCAAGGGTGATTACCCGATCCGGCAAGAAAAACTTCGTGAATTGCTGACCGGCCTCACGGAATTGCGCCTGATGGAACCGCGTACCGGCAATCCCGAAATGTTCGATCGGCTTGGCCTGGAAGACCCGATGAAGGAAGGCGCCACTTCCACCCTGCTGCGCGTGGTGGATGCGCAAGGCAGCGCTATGGTGGAATTGGTGATCGGGCGGCGGCGCGTGCGCACACAAGGCAATGTGCCGGAAAGCGCTTATGTGCGGCGGCCCAATGAAAACCAGGCTTGGCTTGCCGAAGGCCGCATTCCGGTGGATGCCGATCCGCAGCTTTGGCTGGATCGCGACATCGCCAATCTGCCGCGTGAACGCGTGCAGCGCGTGACGATTGCGCGGGCGGGCGAAGCGCCGCTGGTATTGACCCATACCGGCCAGCCGGATGGAAAGCTTGTCATCACCTCGCCCGCTGATGCGCCGCCCGCGGATGATGTCAGCCTGGATGAAGTGGCGCGCAGCTTTGAATTCCTCACCTTCCTCGATGTTCGTCGCGAAGCCGATGCACCGGGTGAAGCGCTGGGTGAGGCGCGGTTTGAGATGACCGATCGCCTGGTGATCATCGCCCGCCCGCGCAAGCAGGGTGAAGAAATCTGGGTGACGCTGGCCGCCGAAGGTGATGATGAAGCGGCACGCTTGAATGCGCGTTGGCGCGGCTGGGTCTATCAAACCGGGCAATGGAAGGAAAAAGCCTTCATCCCTCGGCTTGAGGATTTGCGCCGCCAGGAAGAAGCCCCCGCCACGCCGGCCGAACCGCCGATTATACCCCGGTGAGCAACGCGCCACGCGAATATCCTGACCGCCCCTGGGTCGGGATTGGCTGCATCGTCTTTCGCGAAGAAGCGGTGCTGCTGGTGCGCCGTGGCAAGCCGCCGCGCATCGGCCAATGGTCTTTGCCCGGTGGCGCGCAGCATGTGGGCGAAAAGGCCGAAGAAGCCGCGCGGCGCGAATTGCACGAAGAAACAAATATCAAGGTGGGCACACTCGCCCTTGCTTATGTTTTTGATGCCATCAACCAGGATGAGGATGGTCGCGCGCGCTACCACTACACCATCATTGATTTCGCCGCCCATTGGCTGGAAGGCGAAGCCCGCGCCGGCGATGATGTCAGCGAAGTCGCCTGGGCGCTGCCCCATGAACTTGAAGCCTATGAATTGACCGAAGCCGCGCATGAGGCGATTGCGGCGGCGCGGATCGCGCTCGGCTTGCTCTAAAATCCTTGCTTTGCGGCGGCGCGCGCAGGCAGGATGCCTGCGCAACGCCAGACAGGATGAAAGCCATGTTGACGCGCCGCTTAGCCCTTGCCGCCTCCGCGGCCCTGGCTGCACCTGCCATTCACGCCCAACCCGTTGCGAGCGGGCGGCCGGTGCGCGTGATTGTGCCCTTCCCGCCTGGCGGGGCGGTGGATATCACCAGCCGCTTGCTGGCGGATAAGCTGGGTCCAGTGCTGGGCCAGCCTGTGGTGGTGGAAAACCGCGCTGGCGCTGGCGGCCTGATTGGCGCTGATGCAATCGCCAAGGGTGATCGGGATGGCAGCGTCATCGGTCTATTAGGCGTCACGGTTTTTTGCGCCCTGCCGCATATGCATAGCCGCATGCCCTTCGACCCCATCAAGGATTTGTCCCCGATCAGCCAATTGACCGATGGCGCGCTGATGTGCGTGGTGAATGCTGAAACCGCACGCCGGCATGGCTGGGGTGATTTTCGTGATCTTATCCGCTGGTCTCGCGCCCATCCGGATGAGGTGCGCATGGGTTCATCCGGCACCGGGACTACCTCACACCTTAATATCGCAGCCGTAAATCGCTTTGCCGATGCGAAGATCCTGCATGTGCCTTATCGCGGCGGCGGCCCTGCCATCAATGATTTATTGAGCGGCACGATCGACATGATGTTCGATGTCATGCCGGCGCTGATGCCCCATGTGGAAAGCGGAAAATTCAAGGCGCTGGCGGTTTCCAGCGCAGAGCCACTGGCAATCCTACCGCAGATACCCGGCATGAAATCCTTCGCTGATCTCGGGCTTGGCAAGCTTGATGTGGTTACCTGGAATGCGGTCGCGACCGCGGGTGGTACGCCAGCGCCTGTGATCCAGCGTCTGTTTGACGCCATCCGCACTGTCAGTCAGCAGCCGGATTTCGTCGCGCGCATGCGCCCGCTTGGCTATGGTACGGTGGTGAGCGACAGCCCAGCAGCGGTGACGAAACTCATTCAGGATGAAGCGCCACGCTGGCGCGAATTGGTGGAAATTTCCGGAGCGCGGGTGGATTGAAGCGGCTTTGGCGGCTTCAATGGCGCCGCCAGCTTTCCTGCTTGCGATAAAGTGTGGATGGGCTGATGCCCAGAAACGCCGCCGCCTTGGCGATATTGCCCCCGCAGAGGCGCACTGCTTCTTCAATCGCCTCACGCTCAGTCTCGGCCAAGGGGCGGATGCGTTTGGTCGATTCAACGGCGCGCAATGTTTGCGGGGGCGAAGCGGGCTTCACGCTTTCCGGTTCCGGTGGCGGCGCGGGCGCAGGCGCGAGCGCGGGCACAGGCTTCGCACCGCCCTCCCGCACCGTGGCCGGCAGCATGGGCGCAGTTACCACCTCACCATCATGCAGCACCACTGCGGTACGGATGGCGTTTTCCAATTCGCGCACATTGCCGGGCCAGATATGGCGCATCAGCGTCGCACGCGCTTCCGGGTCAAAACGCTGGAAGCGCTTGCCTTCCTCGGCCGCGCTTTTGCCCAGGAACGCATCGGCCAAGGCCAGCACATCATCACCGCGATCACGCAAGGGTGGTAATTGCACCGGGATCACATGCAGGCGGTAATATAAATCCTCGCGGAAGCGCCCGGCGCGCACTTCCTCCAAAGGGTCACGATTGGTGGCGCAGACGAAGCGCACATCCGTCTGCATCATCTTGCCGCTGCCGACAGGCTGGAAGGTCCCGGTCTGGATGAAGCGCAGCAGCTTGCCTTGGAGCGCCAAATCCATTTCGCAAATTTCATCCAGGAATAGCGTACCGCCATCCGCCGCGCGCGCCGCGCCGATGCGGTCCGCCACCGCGCCGGTAAAGGC
>JBEDHL010000175.1:0-10466 GCA_041174145.1 Pseudomonadota bacterium | reverse complement strand
CATCCCGACCGCTGGCTTCTTTAATTTTTTCCCAAAACAGCCAAACGATCGCCCAAGCTTGCAGAAATTCCTTATTATAAAAATCATTTTTTAAAAAATATCGTGTCATTTATGCGATTTTAGACAAAATTTCTCCCTTCGTCCCTTTTCCCTATGACGCCTTAGGCCTCAAAGCCAAAGCGCCTTCTATCGCCCGCCTCAATTCACCCGAAGATGGCTCCACCCGGGCGGGAAAGCCCTGGACTTGCCGACCATCCCGAGAAACTAGGTATTTATGAAAATTCCAGCGTGGCTCCCCGCCCGCTCTTGCCGCGGCCCAGCGGTAAAACGGGTGTGCTTGCGGCCCCCTTACCCGCGTAAGGGCCGCCATGGGGAAGGTAATGCCAAATTGTGCATCGCAAAAATCTCTGATTTTACTGCCTTCCTGGCTTTCCTGATTGAAGTCATTGGAAGGAGCACCAAGCACTACCAGCCCCGCGGCTTCTTGCGTCTCATGCAGGCGTTGCAGGGCCGCATATTGCTGCGTGAAGCCGCAAAAGGATGCGGTATTCACCACCAGCAAAACCCGCCCACGCCAGACGGCAAGGTCATGCTCTCCTCCTTCCAGGGCAGGAAAGCGGAAATCCCAGGCAGTGTCGGGGGACGGGGCAGCGGCCATCAGCGGCATTGCCAGCAAAGCGCGGCGCGAGGCTTCAAGCATAGCGTTCCTCAAGCCAGGGATCGCCCTGATTATGATAACCGCGCACCTCCCAAAAGCCGGGGCGGTCTTCTGCCAGCAATTCAATGCGCGTGAGCCATTTCGGGCTTTTCCAGAAGTAAAGACGGGGCAACACAAGCCGCACAGGCCCGCCATGCTGGCGAGAGAGCGGCGCGCCTTCCCAGGAATGCGCAATCATCACATCAGCGGCAGCGAAATCCGCGAGTGTCAGATTTGTGGTGTAGCCATCATAGGAAGTCATGGAAACGAAGCGCGCTTCAGGCCGCGGGCGGGCCATCTCCAGCAGGGTCGCCGTCCGCACGCCAGTGAAGCGATTGTCGTAACGGCTCCATTGCGTGACGCAGTGAATATCGCAGACCATGTCTTCTTGCGGCAGGGCCAGGAAGCCTTCCCAATCCAGGGCGAGGCGATTTTCCACCAACCCTTCCAGACGCAGGCGGAACTTGGCGGTGCTGACATCGGGCTGCACGCCTAGGTCAAGCACCGGCCAATCCTTCACCAGGGTCTGCCCTGGCGGCAGGCGATCTCTCGTTGGGTCAGCGGTGGTGCCAGTCAGCAAGCGGCCTTCTTCGGCCCAGCGTTCCTTGGTCCGCACAAGCTTTTCGCGGATCTGCCCTTCCAGCGGCACATCTTCCTGATCCACGGCACTACTTCCTTTCAGCGAAGGTTATTGGCAAGGAAAGCCTCAACCAAAGGACCCCAGATTTGCGGCCCGCCGGCGGCGGTGAAAAGCCCATGCCCATCTTGGCCAAAGGCAGGCAAGGCGCGGAAATCCGCGTCCCCGCCCGCTCGGACATAGTTTTGGTGCATCTCCGCCGCAAGCGATGGGCTGAAGAAACTGTCATTGGCGGTATAGATCCAAAGGCTTGGAACCCTGGCGCTCTGGCCAAAGCTTCCGGCACTCGCGGCCAGGGCATCGGCCCGGCAGTTATTATTTGGCACGTTATCCACCCGCCCACCGCGCCCGCCGGCCATATTCACGATAGCACTGACTTCGGGGGGATTGCGCGCAGCCAAAGCAAGCGCGCCCCAACCGCCGGCGGATTGGCCAAGCACCACAGCGCCGTCCCGGCGTATCCCTGGCTGAGTAGTGGCATATGCAAGGGCAGAGCGGATATCTCGTGCGGTTTCGGCGCCGCCAGTCACGAAATCAGGGCTCCGGCAGGAACCATAGGTTTCCGCCCAAGCGCCACCCGAAGCCCCATAGCCGCGGCGCAATGGCAAGGCGACCGCATAGCCGCGCGTCAGAAACCAGGAAATGGCGCGATGTTCACAGGACCACGGTGCATAGTTTGGGCGCTGCGCCGCATTTGGCGGAGAACCGTGATTGACCACAACAAGGCGCGCGGGATTGGCGGCGTTGGGCCGGCACAGGCGCATCAGAATAAGCTGATCGGTTCCTTCAACCGGTATCCAATGATCCTGTTCGCGCCATTGGCCCTTGGCTTCACTGATCGGCCCGGCGGAGCGCGCTTGCCCGCCAACCGCCGGCACGCCGGCCTGCTCAGCGCAAGCGCTGAGGCCTAAGCAGACCAATAGCACTAGGCCCAAAAACCGCATCACCGTCATGTGTCTACCCAGGGTATCGACTGGAAGCGATAGCGCTTGTCACCCAAGGGTAATCCCGGCATCGCGAATCACCTCCATCGCGCCCTGGCGCTGTTCGGTCAGCCAGCGTGCGAATACATCTGGCGCATTGCCAATCATGATGGCGCCGGCTGGGTCCATGCGCGCGCGCACTGCCGCTGACTTTGCCGAAACAGCAGCCACGGCGGCCATACGGTCCACCACAGCGCGCGGCGTGCCGGCGCCGGCGAACAGCCCGTTCCAATCATTCATATCAAAGCCGGGAAAGCCGGATTCCGCGAGGGTTGGTACATCCGGCAGGGTTGCGATGCGCTCCAGGCTTGTCACTGCCAAAATCCGCGCCCTGCCCGCTTGCACCGGCGGGCGCACGGAAGATGAAGTAATCAGCACCGCATCTATGCTGCCCGCCAATATATCTCTCGCAGCATCCGCACCACCACGATAGGGCGCGTGCACAAGCCTGATGCCCGCCCGTTTTTCAAAAGCGGCCAGCGCCAGATGCGCCATGCCAGCTGCCGGTGGCGTGCCGACAGTGATGGTGCCGGGCCGTGCCTTCGCAACCGCGATGAATTCCTTGATATCCTTCGCCGGAAAATCATGCTTCACCGCAATCACTTGCGGAAAGACCGAAATCAAGGTGGTGGGGGTGAAGGCCGTTGCGTAATCAAAGGGGATGTCGCGCATCAGCGCGGGGTTGGTCAATTGATTGGCCGCATCCACCAAAAAAGTATAACCATCACGCGGCGCCTGCAGCAGCGCATTCGCGGCAATAATCGCATTGCCCCCGGTGCGGTTTTCAATGACGATGTTTTGGCCCAGCGCTTCCTGCATATCGGCCGCCAAGGCACGGGCGGCAGTATCCGCAGCGCCACCGGCGGCGAAGGCCACAAGCCAGCGTATAGGCCGGTTCGGCCAGTCGCCTTGGGCGTATGACAATTTGCTGACCCAGGGCGTAGCAAGCGTGGCAGCGAGCAGAGCACGACGATTGACTTGTTTGATCATG
The DNA here is from genome assembly GCA_041174145.1 of Pseudomonadota bacterium. GTDB lineage: Bacteria > Pseudomonadota > Alphaproteobacteria > Acetobacterales > Acetobacteraceae > Neoroseomonas. The sequence goes on along the minus strand of JBEDHL010000175.1, from coordinate 7,158 downwards.
GATTTTCCTCCCAGATTTTTGACGCGTTTTTCCTACCCTCAGGGATTAAAAATTATCCCTGCCGAAGCGTCGTTCAAAGGCAGCAATGTCTTCTTCATGCGTCATGGTGAAAGCCAATTCATCCAAGCCTTCCAGCAGGCTGCGCTTGGCGAAAGGGTCAATTTCAAAGCGATACACTGTGCCATCGGGGCCGGTGACGGTCTGTTCCGGTAAATCAATGGCAATTTCAGCCTCGGGCTCGGCGATGCTGGCCGCCATTAGTGCGCTCACGGCCTCAACCGGCAGAATAACAGGCAGAACACCATTCTTCACCGAATTGATTGCGAAGATATCGCCAAAGGAAGGTGCAATCACCGCCCGCGCGCCCCAGCCATGCAGCGCCCAAACCGCATTTTCCCGCGACGAACCACAGGCAAAATTCCGCCCGCCCAGTATGATGCGCGCCTGCCGCCAAGCCGGTTGGTTCAGGGGGAAATACGGGACCTCATTACCCTCTGCATCGAAGCGCAAATCACGAAAGAAATTGATACCATGATCATCATCGCGCGGGCGCGCCAAGAAGCGCGCCGGGATGATCTGATCTGTATCGATATTGTCCTGCACCAGAGGGACAGCATTGGATCGCAAGGAAATAAAGGGCTCCATGATGATCTTACCGAGCCCCCTTCACACGCCTGACATCAACAACATGCCCCGCCAGCGCTGCGGCGGCGGCCATTTCAGGACTCATAAGGTGCGTGCGCACCCCGGCGCCCTGGCGGCCACGGAAATTGCGGTTGGAGGTGGAGGCAATTCTTTGCCCCGGTTTGCCGATTTCACCATTGGTGCCCAGGCACATGGAACAGCCCGCTTCGCGCCATTCAAAGCCGGCGGATTTGAAAATAGTATCCAGCCCTTCGGCTTCCGCCTGGCGCTTCACCTGCGCTGAACCTGGCACCACCCAGGCGGTAACACCCGGCGCCACCTTGCCGCCCAGGGCAATCCCTGCGGCGGCGCGCAAATCCTCAATGCGGCCATTAGTGCAGGAACCGATGAACACGCGATCCATCCGCAATTCCGCCACCGGCATACCGGCGTGAAGGCCCATATAGGCGAAGCAATCTTCCATGGCTTGGCGCCGGCCTTGGTCTTCAGTCGTCACAGGATCAGGGATAATGCCGTCCGCCGGCACCGCGTCCTGCGGGCTATTGCCCCAAGTCACCATGGGGGCGATGGATGCGGCATCAATCATCACCTCATGATCAAAACGCGCATCAGGATCGCTCGGCAGGGCGCGCCAACGCGCCAGCGCAGCATCCCATTCGGGCCCCTTCGGCGCATAGGGTTTTCCCGCGAGATAAGCGAAGGTCTTTTCATCAGGCGCCACCATCCCAGCCCGCGCCCCGGCTTCGATAGACATGTTGCAGAGTGTCAACCTGCCTTCCATCGAAAGCCCGCGTATTGCCGAACCGGCATATTCAATCACGCATCCTGTAGCGCCTGCGGTGCCGATGGTGGTAATGATATGCAGGATGACATCCTTGGCGGTGACGCCGAAACCAAGTTCCCCTTCGACGGTGATGCGCATATTGCGCGGGCGTCTTTGCCAAAGGCATTGCGTGGCAAGCACATGCGCCACTTCCGTCATGCCAATGCCAAACGCAAGCGCCCCCAAGGCACCGTGGGTGGAGGTATGGCTATCGCCGCATACCAGCAGCATGCCCGGCTGGCTCAGGCCGGTTTCCGGGCCAATGACATGCACGATACCCTGCTGGTCATCCTTCAGCCCGAAATGCCTTATCCCAAATTCAGCCGTATTGCGTTCCAAGGATTCGACCATGCCGCGATATTCGGCATTCGTGATTTCTGCGGTTTGGCGCGTATCGGTTGGCGCGTAATGGTCCGGTGTTGCGAAAATCCGGTCCGGCGCCCGGGGGGAAACGCCGCGCTTGCGCAGCATTTCAAATGCCGGGGCGGTTCCGTCATGGATGAAATGGCGATCAACATAAAGCAAAACCTGACCATCTTCGCGTTCAAGGACGCGGTGGCGCATCCAGATCTTGTCGAACATGGTGAGCGGTTCGGGTGTGGCGTGCTGCATCATGAAGGGATCATTCCGGCAGAACCTGGCTTTGGCAAGCGCCGCGCCTTGGCCCATTTTCATCTCGCTCTCTCGGATGGGCTGAGGTATCACCCATACTTTAAACCCCGAAAGCAACAGCAGGCATCCCGGTAGCAACATCATGATGGAGAAAGGAACCGCGACAAACATTGGCAAGGACGCTTCAGCGGTTGAACTCACCATCCTGATGCCCTGCCTGAATGAGGCGGAAACCCTCGCGGCCTGTATTGAAAAGGCCATGGGTTTCCTGGCGCGCAGCGGCATCGCCGGTGAGGTGCTGATCGCCGATAATGGCAGTAGCGATGGCAGCCAGGATATCGCTACGCGACTTGGCGCGCGGGTGATCCATGTGCCGGAAAAGGGCTATGGCGCGGCGCTGATCGCGGGCATCGCGGCTGCGCGCGGGCGCTATGTGATCATGGGCGATAGCGATGATTCCTATGATTTCAGCGCGCTTGAGCCCTTCATCGCCAAGCTCCGCCAAGGCTTTGATCTGGTGATGGGCAATCGCTTCAAGGGCGGTATCGCACCGGGCGCCATGCCTCCTTTGCATCGCTATCTTGGCAATCCTGTGCTTTCGACCATTGGGCGGATTTTCTTCACGAGCCCCATCCGGGATTTTCATTGCGGCCTGCGCGGCTTTTCGCGCGATGCCATGATGGCGCTGGAATTGCGCGCGCCGGGGATGGAATTCGCCTCCGAAATGGTGGTGAAGGCCACCATGCGCGGGCTGCGGATTGCCGAAGTGCCAACAACACTTTCGCCCGATGGGCGGTCCCGCCCACCGCATTTGCGATCCTGGCGCGATGGCTGGCGGCATTTGCGGTTTTTACTGATTTTCTGCCCGCGCTGGCTGTTTTTCTATCCCGGCGCGGCGCTATTTGCGCTGGGTACGCTGGTAATGGCGTTGCTGCTGCCGGGGCCAGTTTCGCTGGGTGGTGTGACGCTTGATGTGCATAGCCTGCTCTATGCCTCGGGCGCGGTGGTGATGGGCTTTCAGGCCATGCAGTTCTGGGTTTTTGCTCGGCTTTACGGCGCGGTGACAGGGTTGCTGCCGGAAGCAGTGCGGCTCAACCGCGCTCTCAGCCGTTTCGGCCTGGAAGCGACTTTACTGCTGGCAGGCGCGATTTTCCTGCTTGGCCTGGGGCTTGGCGTAGCGGCCTTGGCGCAATGGGGGGCGCGGGATTTTGGCGCGCTGCAAGGTGCGGGGGTGATGCGGATGGCGATTGCCTCTGTCACCGCCATGCTGATGGGGCTGCAATTGGCCTTTGGCGCCTTTTTCCTGGCGCTGCTTGGCATGATGCGGCCGGCGCGGCGCTGAGAGTGTGGTCAGACCTTGCCCTTTGGTGCGGCGCCTTCGCGCGGCCGTCGCCCTTCCCGGCAGGCATCGGAGCAATAGCGCACCTCATCCCAAACCCGCGCCCATTTCTTCCGCCAGGCAAAGGGGCGCTGGCAAGCGGCGCAGGTCTTCTGCGGCAGGTTGGGCTTGCGATGCTTCATGGCTATTCCGTGGGACGCGCCTCTCCCACCACGCGCCCGCGCGCGGGGTCGAAGAACAGCACCCTTTCGCCATCGGGGCGCACCACCCAAATGGCGATTGTCTTCTCAGCCCCGGCTATGCCAGCAATGCGGGTGCCGGCGGGCTGGCCAAGGCTTGCTGCGTTGAAAGCAGTGGAAGGCCCCCCAGCGCGCTGCACCACCAGCGCCACCAGCGTCACGGTGCCGCCGACGATCAGCACCCCCATCACAATAACCAAAGCCTTAAGAAACCGCACGAAAGACCCCCTTGTTGAACCCTGAACGCCACGAATTTCGCGCAGCGCCGGAAGCCGCTGGCCAACGTGCCGACCGCTTCCTTGCCGATGCGATAGGTTCTCTCTCTCGCTCCCGCGTCAAGGCCCTGATTGTGGAAGGCCATGCCAGCCGCGATGGCGCGCCGCTGAAAGAACCTGCGGAAGCGGTTCGCGCCGGGGCGCTTTACGCGCTGGAAATCCCGCCCGCCATCCCTGCCCTGCCTGAGGCGCAGGAAATTCCTCTGACCATCCTGCATGAGGATCGGGACCTGATCGTACTGGACAAGCCCGCGGGGCTGGTGGTGCATCCCGCGCCGGGCAATCAGGATGGCACTTTGGTCAATGCGCTGCTGGCCCATGCAGGGGATGAATTATCCGGCATCGGCGGGGAAAAGCGGCCCGGCATTGTGCATCGGCTGGATAAGGACACATCCGGCGTCATGGTCGCCGCCAAGACAGAATTGGCGCTGCGCCGGCTTTCCGAAAGTTTCGCCGAACGCGATTTGGAACGGCAGTATTTGGCGCTTTGCTGGGGCCTGCCCGAGGCGATGGAGGGCGAGATAAATGCCCCCATCGGCAGGCACCCGGCTGACCGTAAGCGCATGGCGGTGGTGGAACGCGGCGGCAAGGCCGCCATCACCCGCTATAAGGTCCTGCGATCCTGGGGAACGGCCTGCGCCCTGGTGTCTTGCCGATTATTGACCGGCCGGACCCATCAAATCCGCGTGCATATGACCCATATCGGCCACCCTTTGGTGGGCGATCCGGTCTATCTTCGCCGCACCCCGGCCGCTGCCCGCAGCCTGGATGCCCCCGTGCGCGATGCCTTGCTCGCCTTCCCGCGCCAGGCGCTGCATGCCGCAAGCCTTGGCTTTCGCCACCCCATCAGCGGCCAGGCTTTGCATTTCGAACGCCCACCGCCCGAGGATATGGCGGCGCTGCTTACATTACTGGATGGTAACACGGAGTAACCCGAGTATTTCAGTCGGTTTTTCTTGCATCCTCCCCTAGTTCCGGCTATTAACGGAGCGTCGGATTCCTCAGGGCGCCAGTGCGACCCGGCCGGCCAAGGCCCCATAAGGGGCAGGCGACCAGTCAGGGCTTTGAGGTAGATGACGATTTTGTAATGATCAGCCAAGCATGCCGCCTTTGGGGTATCGCAGGCCGGTTCAGGAGGTAAATGAAAACCATGGCATCTTCTATGGCCATCCCGATGGCGACCGAGGGTAACCTTTCTCGTTATCTCCAAGACATTCGCAAATTCCCGATGCTCTCGGCTGAGGAAGAACTCAGCCTCGCGCGCCGCTGGCGCGATAGCGCCGATGAGCCGGCTGCGCATAAGCTTGTCACCTCCCACCTCCGCCTGGTGGCCAAGATCGCGATGGGTTATCGCGGCTATGGCCTGCCGGTGGGCGAGCTGATTTCCGAAGGCAATGTCGGGATGATGCAGGCGGTGAAGCGCTTCGACCCTGATCGCGGCTTCCGCCTTGCCACCTACGCCATGTGGTGGATCCGCGCCGCCATTCAAGAATATATCCTGCATTCCTGGTCGCTCGTGAAAATGGGCACGACTGCGGCGCAAAAGAAGCTGTTCTTCAACCTGCGGCGTCTGAAGGCGCAAATGTCCGCCTTGGAAGAAGGCGATTTGCAGCCGGAACAAGTGGCCAAGATCAGCCATGTGCTGCAAGTGCCGGAACAGGACGTGATTTCCATGAACCGGCGCCTTGCCGCCGCCGATAACAGCCTGAACGCGCCTTTGCGTGCCGATGGCGAAGGCGAATGGCAGGATTGGCTGGTGGATGAAAGCGAGAACCAGGAAGAGGAACTTGCCGAACATCAGGACATGTCAAACCGCCGCGAATTGCTGAGCGGGGCGCTAAAGACGCTGAATGAGCGTGAGCGCCATATCCTGATCGAACGCCGCCTGAAGGAAGAACCGACGACGCTGGAAGAACTATCCCAGCACTACAACATCAGCCGCGAACGTGTGCGTCAGATTGAAGTGCGCGCCTTTGAAAAGCTGCAAAAATCCATGAAACAGCAAATCATGGAAAAGCGCCTGACGATCGGCTGAACAAGCCTTGGTGCAACAAAAAAGGCGGTGGAAATTCCACCGCCTTTCTTTTTGGGCTGATCGGATCAGCGGACCGGCGGCGCGTAATGCAGCCCGCCATTATTCCAAAGGTTGTTCACCCCACGCGGAATGCCGATCGGGATGATGCTGCGTTCATACATTTCGCCGTAATTCCCAACCTGACGGATGATCTTCACCGCCCAATCATTATCCACGCCCAGCGACTTGCCGAGATCACCGGTGCGGCCAAGCAGGCGCTGAATGTCCGGATTGGTGCTGGTGCGGGCCAGTTCTTCGACATTCTGGCTGGTCACACCCAGTTCTTCAGCCGCGATCTGGGCATAAAGCGCCCAACGCACGAGATCAAAGAACTTCCAATCACCCTTGCGGACCACCGGGCCAAGCGGTTCCTTGGAAATGATTTCCGGCAGCAAAACGAAGTCCGCCGCATCCGTCGTGCGCGTGGCACGGAAGGAAGCGAGCGATGACGCATCATTCGTATAGGCATCGCAGCGGCCAGACACGAAAGCGGCGCGGATTTCTTCCGCCTGTTCAATCACCACAGGGGTGAAGCGCATGCGATTGGTACGGAAATAATCCGCGAGGTTGAGTTCCGTGGTGGTGCCTGGCTGCACGCAGATGGTCGCACCATCAAGCTGCTTTGCGGATGTTACGCCAGAGCTTTTCTTCACCATGAAGCCCTGACCGTCATAGAAATTGATGCCGGCGAAGGCGAGGCCGAGAGAGCTCTCACGCGCCATGGTCCAGGTGGTGTTGCGCGCCAGGATATCCAATTCGCCGGATTGCAGCATGGGGAAGCGCTGCACGGCGGTATTGGGCACAAAGCGCACCTTCGTGGCATCACCCAACAGCGCAGCGGCAACGGCGCGGCAGGTATCCACATCCAGGCCACGGAATTCGCCGCGGCTATCCGGCAGGGCAAAGCCCGGCGCATTGGTGGACACACCGCAAACCAGCTGACCGCGGGCGCGAATGGCTGCCATGGTATCGGCCGCCGGCGCCTGCGCCATGACCGGCGCGGTGGTGGCGGCCATAAGCCCCGCCAGGGCCGCGCCCTTCAAGGCGCTCGCGAATTTGATCATTGATCTATGTCTCCCAAATATATCGAAGGCCAACGGGGGCCGGCCTCACACTGATAACATGAATGTGAGAAGGGCAGAGTCCAAGCC
>JBEDHL010000174.1:0-3398 GCA_041174145.1 Pseudomonadota bacterium | reverse complement strand
TCAAGCGCGCACGATCGGTGGTGATGCCAACCACATCCAACTTCACGCCGGCCGCCGTGACGCGGCGGCGAATTTCCAACCATTCATTGAGTGTTTCGTAACGCGCAACCGCTTCCAGCGTCGCCAAAATGGGCGTTGCCGGCGTGACATTTGCCGGCGCATCCTGGCTGGTGCCTGAAGGCTGGGTTGCCGCGCGCACTTCGCCGCCTTCGGCAAAGCCGCGCACTGCGTCAGCGTCGAATTGAATGGTCAGGCGCCCGGTATAGCGTTGCGGGCCAGTGGTTTCCTGTTCAATCACAATGGACCGCACCATGCGATCAAGCTCTGCATCGCTAGGCTGGCGCTGGGCATTCACCATGCCTTGAATGCGGCCCCAGGCGGTGCGGCGCCCGGCCGCGAAGGCACGTTCCTGTGCCACCACGCCGTTTTCCGCAGTGGCTTCTGCCGGCACATTGCGCTGCGTCAGCGCCCCCATGTCGCTGAATTGAGCAAGGGCAGACGGGGCGCCGAGCGCCAGCCAGCAGCTTGCGAAAGCCAGAACCGCACGGTCCCTTCCGGCCTTCCACCAAGAGCAGCTAATCAACATCCAAGCCTTCCCTTCGCCCATTCCGGCGCTATACCGACAAACTAGTCTATCAAATCGGAGGTCGCCCTGACCAGTTCAAACCCCCAGAGCCTCACCTACCGCGATGCGGGCGTGGATATTGAGGCTGGCGATGCCCTGGTGGAAGCCATCAAGCCCCTGGCGCGCGCAACCAACAGAAGCGGCGTCATGGGCGGCTTGGGCGGCTTCGGCGCCTTGTTCGACCCCAAGGCGGCGGGTTTCACGGATCCTGTGCTGGTTTCTTCCACTGATGGTGTGGGGACCAAGCTCCGCGTTGCCATCGAAGCGGGCATTCACGATACGGTGGGCATAGATCTGGTGGCCATGTGCGTGAATGATCTTGTGGTGCAGGGCGCTGAGCCTTTGTTCTTCCTGGATTATTTCGCGACCGGAAAGCTGCAGCTGGACCAGGCCCGCGCTGTGATCGCCGGCATCGCGGAAGGCTGCCGCCAGGCGGGCTGCGCCCTGGTGGGCGGTGAGACCGCCGAGATGCCCGGCATGTATGCCGCCGATGATTATGATCTGGCTGGGTTTTCCGTGGGTGCCGCCGAACGCGGGCGGCTTTTGCCGACGGGTATTGCGGCCGGGGATGTGCTGATTGGGCTTGGGTCTTCCGGCGTTCACTCCAACGGTTTTTCCCTGGTGCGGCGGATTCTGGCCGCGCGTGGCCTGACGCTGACTGATGCCGCGCCCTTCGCCCCGGGGCAGAGCCTGGGTGCCGCCTTGCTGGCGCCCACGCGCATTTATGTGAAGCCCTTGCTTGCCCTGCATCGTGCGGGCCTGCTGCATGCGGCGGCGCATATCACTGGCGGCGGCCTGCCTGGCAATCTGCCGCGCGTGCTGCCCGCAGGCCTGACCGCGGTGTTGCAAGCGGGAAGCTGGCCCGTGCCGCCGGTTTTCGCCTTCCTGGCAGAAGCCGGGAATGTCAGCGCCGATGAAATGCTGCGCGTGTTCAATTGCGGGCTTGGCATGGTGCTGGCGGTGCCGGCGGATGGCGCTGAAGCCGCTACACGCATGCTGACGGAAGCTGGGGAAGCGCCCTTCCGCATTGGCCATCTGGAAGCCAGCAGCGGCCCGGCGGGTATCAGGATCGAAAACCTGCCCGGCACCTGGCCGCGCGGATGAAACGCGCGCGGCTTGCCCTGCTAATTTCTGGCCGCGGGTCCAATATGGCCGCGATTCTGGAAGCCGCCGGGCCGGATTACCCGGCGGAACCCGTGCTGGTGCTGTCCAACCGCGCCGATGCGGCGGGGCTTGGCGTGGCGGCGGCGAAGGGTGTGCCAACCGCGGTGGTGGAAAGCCGCGCCTTCAAGGGGGATCGCGCCGGGTTTGAAGCCGCGATGGAAGCGGCATTGGCCCGGCATGGCGTTGAAATTATAGCCCTTGCCGGCTTCATGCGTGTGCTGACGGCTGATTTCGTGCGCCGCTGGGAAGGGCGGCTCATTAATATCCACCCATCCCTGCTGCCGGCCTTTCCGGGGCTGGATACCCATGCCCGCGCGCTCGCGGCCGGGGTGCGTCTGCATGGCTGCACCGTCCATTTGGTGACCGCCGGGGTGGATGAGGGGCCGATTCTCGCCCAGGCCGCTGTGCCTGTTTTGCCCAATGATACGGAAACAAGCCTCGCCGCCCGGGTACTGGCAGCGGAGCATCAGCTTTACCCCGCAGCACTTTCCTGGCTGGCGGCGGGGCATGTGCGGCTGGAAGCAGGCCGAGCCATCATCGCATCGGTGGAATCCGCACCGGATTCATTATTGAACCCCTTGCCGCGCGCGGTTTTGCTTTCTACAACCTGAGGCAAGTTGCAAGGCGCAGAGGAAGGCCATGGCCGAGAAAGAGCATTTTGATTTCGTTGAAGTGAAATCCACCGACATCCTTGCGGATCGGACCAGCGGCTGGGAAGGCTTCACCAGCTTCGTTACCTGGTCCACGGGCGCCATTATCGTGGTGCTGGCCCTAATGGCGATTTTCCTGGTCTGAGGCGCAGGTCTCAGCAGGATGTTCTAGGGGCGGCTTGGACCGCCCCTTTTATTTTGCAGCTGCTTTGTAAGGCCGGCCTATTCGGTAAGGTTTGGCACCTTACCGGGGCGGCCCAGCAGCCAGCCCTGCAGTGCATCGCAGCCAGCTTTTTCGAGCGCGCGAAGCTGCGCCAGCGTCTCCACGCTTTTTGCAACGACAATACTGCCAAGCGCATGGGCGGTTTCCACCTGGCCGGTGGTGAGTGCCAGCGCGCGGCGGGCAGATAGGCTTTCCCCATCCAGCCCGGCGCAAAGGCTGGGATGCAGCTTGACCATGGGGAAGGGAATGGCGCGTAGCGCCAGAATAGTGCCGCGCGCCACGCCGAAATCATCCAAAGCCGCCACAACGCCCAGGCCACGCAAGCCGGCCGCCAGATTGGCCGCCGCATCATGCCAAAGCGAAACCGCATTGGCCGGCAATTCCAGCACCAGCCCGCGCGGGTCTGTATCAGCTTCATGCAGGGCGCGGCGCATTAGTGCCGTGCCATCGCCGCGCAGAAAGGCCTCGGCGGTGATATTGACGGAAATATAGGGGGCGGAACGTGGCCACCGGGCGCGAATGCGGCAGGCCTCGGCAAAAACCCAGGCATCCAGCGCCTCGGCCAGCCCGGCCTGGGTGGCGGCATTGACCGTTTCCATGGCGAGGATAGGGCCAAGATCCGGGTGCACCCAGCGCAGCAGCGCTTCATACCCCACGGTTTCCAGGCCATTGGCGCTACAGACGGGCTGCAGATCAAGCCTGAGGCCAGCACCATCATGCGCCAGCGCCTCAGCAA
>JBEDHL010000173.1:0-14318 GCA_041174145.1 Pseudomonadota bacterium | reverse complement strand
GGCGACGCCCGGTTGCGCCCCGGCGAAACGGCGGGGGCCCATCGCCGGAACAGCCCCAGGGTAGTTTCGGGGCAGGTCGGGCGCCGTTCCGATACTTATGGACGTGGCGATCAAAGATTGCTGGCAAAAGGCGCCCGACATGGCAAAGTGCAACAAAAGGCAACAGGCGCCGCGTCAGACATGTTTCGCAACATTGGCCGATGAATGCTGCCTCCGGAAGGCTAATGTAACAGGGCATGGAAAACGCACCACATATCCTGATCATTGATGATGATCGCGAAATCCGCGACCTGCTCTCGCGCTTCCTGGAAAAACAGGGCTTGCGCGTCAGCGCCGCGCGGGATGCGCGCGACGCCCGCCGGTTATGGCCACTCGGGCGCTATCATCTTGTGGTGCTGGATCTCATGATGCCGGGCGAATCTGGCTTGGATTTCGCGCGCTGGCTGCGCACCCAATCGGATGTGCCGATCGTAATCCTGACCGCGATGGGGGAAGAAACGGACCGTATTGTGGGGCTTGAACTCGGCGCTGATGATTATCTGGCGAAACCTTTCAACCCGCGCGAATTGCTGGCGCGCATCCGCGCCGTTTTGCGCCGCGCGAGTGGCGATGGCACCGCCGCCAAGGAACCGCCCGCCAAGACCGTCCGCTTTTCCGGCTGGACTTTGGAACCTTCCCGCCGCCGCCTGCTGAACCCTGATGGGGTAGAAGTGCCGCTGACGGGCGGCGAATATGAATTGTTGCTAGTGCTGCTCGATCGGCCCAATCGCGTGCTGACACGCGACATGCTGATGGATTTGCTGCGCGGTCGGCAGGCCGGGCCTTATGATCGCGCCATTGATGTCGCGGTGTCGCGGCTACGCCGGCGCCTGGAAGATGATGGCCGCAACCCCGCCTTGATTAAAACCGTACGCGGCGGCGGCTATGTGCTGGCAACCACGGTGGAACGTGGCTGAAGCCGCCCCTGTCGCTGCGCCCCCGCGGCGACGCTGGTGGCCAGGTAGCCTCGGCGGGCGTACTGCCGTTGCGCTGATTGTAGCACTCATGCTGGTGCAGGCGGCGGGGCTCACTATTCACGCCTTGGATCGCGTGGATTTGCAGCGCTTCGTCCAGGCGCGAGAGATCGCCGGGCGTAGCCTTGGCGCCTGGCGCGCTGCCGTGCTGACAGCGCCTGATCGGCGCGCGCAAATCATTGCTGATCTTGATTTGCCCGAGGGGCTCACGGTGGATTTGGATTTGGCGCCGATTGTGCGCGTGGGCGCGCCGCCGGTTTCGCCCCATATCCTCCGCTTATTCAGGCTTGATCTTTTGGCTTCCGGGCCACCACGGTTGCGCCCGCGTGAAATTCGCATCGCGGAATTGGGCTCGGCCGGTTTTGCCGCGTCACTCCGCTTGCCGGATGGGCCTTGGCTTAATCTGCGCGCATCTCTGCCGCCGCCGCGGCCCTGGCATTCGGATACTTTCCTCGCGGCGTTTTTTGGCATGACGCTGGCGGCCGTTTTATTGATCCTTTGGGCGGTGGCACGGCTCATGCGACCGGTGCGCTTGCTGGCTGAGGCCGCAAATAGGCTCGGGCGCGATGTGAATGCGCCGCCGCTTTCTGAAAATGGTCCGACTGAAGTAGCCACGGCAGCGCGCGCCTTCAATGAAATGGCTGCGCGTATCAGGCTTTTTGTCGCGGATCGTACGCAGATGCTGGCCGCGATTGGGCATGATTTGCGCACGCCTATCACGCGCCTGAAACTGCGCGCTGAATTCATGGAAGATGATGAACAGCGACGTAAAATGCTCGCCGATTTGGATGAGATGGAAGCGATGATCGGCGCGACCCTTGCCTTTGCGCGCGATGATGCGGCAACCGAACCGGCAACCCAGATGGATATTGCAGCGCTTTGCCGCACCGTCGCTGATGAGGCGAGTGATGCGCATCCCGACCAAGCAGAAAAAATCAGCTATGAAGGCCCGGAAAAACTGGTGATCCGCGCCAAGCCGCTGGCGCTGAAACGCGCCATCGCCAATCTGGTTACCAATGCGCTGAAATATGGTGGCGCGGCGCAGCTTTCTCTGGCGCAGGAAGGTGCCGGGATGTTGCGCCTGAACGTTGCCGATGAAGGCCCCGGCATTCCGGAGACGGAGTTGGAGGCTGTCTTCACGCCTTTCCGCCGCCTGGAAGCCAGCCGGAATCGTGAAACCGGCGGCACCGGCCTGGGGCTGACGATCGCGCGCAACATTCTGCGCGGCCATGGCGGCGATGTGGTGCTGAAGAACCGGCCAGAAGGTGGCTTGCTGGCCGAAGCCACCCTGCCGGTTTAACGTCGCTTACGCGCCCAGCAGCCGCTTCAATTTCACCACCGCGCTATCCGGCGTGGTCAGCACGGGCTTGCCGGTGGCTTGTTCCACCAAAGGCTTGGCGCGCGCCAGGCTGAATTGGCCAAGCGCAATCGCATCACAATCCGCCAGATCGCGCGCCGCTTCAGCGGCCAGCCTGTCATGCGTGGCGAGATCACCCGCATCCAAAGCGGCCAGCGCCCCTTCCGCGAGCTTTGGCACCACGGTAATGCCGGGCGGAAATTCCGGGATCATGGAAGGAATGGTGCCGGCGAAGGTCACCAAAAGCCCGATGCGCTTGCCCTTGGTGATGGCTTCTTCAATCATCGCCTCATTCGGTTTCAGCACCGGCATGGGCGCCAAATCCCGCGCGCAGGCTTCAATGCAGGGGCCGAAGGCGGAACAGGTGAACAATATGCCATCCGCGCCCGTACCGGCGGCATAGCGCGCCAGCGTCAAGAACCGTTCCGTCATGCGCGGCGTGAGTTTGCCTTCGCGCGCCAGATCGGCGGAAAGACTGTCATCCAGCAGATTCATCAATGTCTGGCCGGGCCAAAGCCGCGCGAAGGCTTCTTCAATCGGCGGCGGCGAATGGCGCAGCGCGTGGATCAGGGCAAGGCGCATGACAAAACCTTTCGAATAAAATCAGGCAGTGGCGGGCTGAACACGTGGCCCATCGCGCATAGGCATATGGATCACCGCAGCAAAAACTGCGGCTAGAATGCCAATCACCCACATCAGATCATAAGAACCTGTGCGGTCAAAAATAATGCCGCCCAGGAAGGCGCCGGTGAAGCCGCCAATCTGGTGGCTGACAAAGACCATGCCGAAAATCGTGGCCAACCAGCGAAGGCCCCAATTACGCGCACACAAGGCAAGGCTTGGCGGCACGGTGGAAAGCCAGAGCAGGCCCATCATGGCGGAGAAGATCAGCACCGTCGCTGTAGTTTTCTCCGACAGCAAAAACACCGTCATCAGCACCGCGCGCCCGGCGAAAATCCCCACCAGCAATTCGCGCCGCTTCCAGCGCTGCGACAATTCACCCGCCGTCAATGAGCCAATGATGTTGAACAGGCCAATCATGGAAATGGCACCGGCGCCAACATAAAGCGGCAGGCCGCAGCTATGCACAAAGCCCGGCAAATGCACGGTCAGGAAGGAAACATGCAGGCCGCAGACGAAATTGCCGGATGAAAGATACCAAAAACTAGGATCGCGCAGCGCGCGGCCCATGGCCGAACGCGCGGTTTCATTATCTGCCGCTACACCGGGCGCGGGTGCCGGCTGCTTATCTGCCAGCGGCAGCGCGAAGGGGATCATGAATAGTGCCGCCATCGCCATGGCGAAAAGCGCGCCCTGCCAGCCAAAGCCCTGAATGGCGAAGCCCGCCAGCGGCACCACCAGGAATTGCCCGGCTGAAGACCCCGCCGTGCCAAGCCCTGTCGCGCGGCCACGCATTTCCGGCGGCAACATGCGGGTCAGGCTCGCGATAATGGTCGGCATCCCGGCGGCTGAGACCGCCATGCCCATGATGAAGCCGGCGAAGAAGGTGAAAGGCACCACCGATTCCGACAGCGCCATGCCCAGAATGCCAACGCAGTAGAGCAGCGCGCCACCCATCACCACGCGCCGGCCACCGAAACGATCCGCAAGCTGGCCCATGAAGGGTTGGCTCATGCCATTGATCAGTACTTGCAGCCCGATGGCAAAGGCGAAATCCCGCGCCGCCCAGCCATGCTCTGCGGTCATCGGCGCCAGGAACAGGCCAAAGCTTTGGCGCAACCCCATGGCCAGCATGGCGCCGCAGACGGCGCAGCCGATCACGAGCGCGATCGGCAGGGCAAGGGAACGGGCGGGGGCAGCTAGGGACATGCGCCCAACATGTCATTTTACGCCATTCAAGCGCAACCCAAGGCTGCGCGGTTGACTGAGCCGGGCGCCCGGGCCTATCTCAGGCCCGTTGGTGGCGGCCATAGCTCAGTTGGTAGAGCGCCAGGTTGTGGTCTTGGATGTCACGGGTTCGAGTCCCGTTGGTCGCCCCAGCGTTACCCTCCGCTTGCGTCCTTTGCATCTTGCGGCAGGATGGCCCCCTTCATTGGGGGAGAAAACCATGAACATCACCTTGAACGGGCGCGCCGCG
This sequence comes from Pseudomonadota bacterium, assembly GCA_041174145.1. Lineage (GTDB taxonomy): Bacteria > Pseudomonadota > Alphaproteobacteria > Acetobacterales > Acetobacteraceae > Neoroseomonas. Next base: position 9,850 of record JBEDHL010000173.1, on the reverse strand, counting down.
CTTATCACCGGCGGGTCCAAGGGTCTTGGGCTGGCTATCGCGAAGATGTTTGCCGAATCGGGCGGGCATGTCGCCATTGTGGCGCGCGGGGCGGAAAGCCTGGCGAAGGCCGAGGCTGAAATCCGCGCCGCCGCGCCGGGGGCGAAGGTGGTTGCCATCGCCGCCGATATCCGCACGGCGGAAGGCTGTGAAGCCGCTTATGCCGCGGCGGTAAAGGGCCTCGGCCAGGTGGATATCCTGATCAATAATGCGGGCACTTCGCAGCGCGGCGGCTTCCTCGAAGTCTCGGATGCGCTTTGGCAGGATGATCTGGACCTCAAGCTTTTCGCGGCCATCCGACTGGGCCGCCTGGCGCTGCCCGCCATGCGGGATCGCAAATGGGGGCGCGTCATCAATGTGCTGAATATCGGCGCCAAGGCACCTTTGGCTGGGTCCACGCCTACTTCTGTTTCGCGTGCCGCCGGCATGGCGCTGACCAAGGCCATGGCAAGCGAATTCGCCCCCCATAATGTGCTGGTGAATGCCATGCTGGTCGGCATTATCGAAAGCGACCAATGGGTGCGCCGGCATGCGGCCGAAAAGCGCAACATCACCTGGGAAGATTGGAAGGCCGAACAGGGCAAGGCCGTGCCGCTTGGGCGCATCGGCAAGGCCGAGGAATTCGCCTCCCTGGCGTTGCTGCTGGCGAGCGAGCAGGGCGGCTTTATTAGCGGCACGGCCATCAATGTGGATGGCGGGAAAAGCCCGGTGGTTTGAGCGTCTTTGACTACCCCTGCCAAGCCTTTATACGGCTTGGCAGGCTATATTTGCACGAAATTTAATCTTTTTGATTATTTAGACGGCAATTACTCCGCCTAAACCCCTCTCATCCGCCCAAAAACGCGGCATGCGCCTTGCTAACTCCCCTTCGTCATCGCGTCGCGCTGATATTAACCGGGAGATGCTTCATGGCCTTTCATCGCCGCAATTCCACACATGCCCCAGGCCCTTGCGGCTGTGGCGCTACGCACACGGGCTTCGCGTGTGATTCAGCGCCGATGGATGGCACAGGGGCTTTCGGGGAAGTGGCGCAGGAAGCCGTGTTGCGCGCAGCCTTCCCGCAGGCCGCCACCCGCCGCGCGCTGATCAATACGCTTGGCGCCGGCACGCTGTTTGCGGCGCTTGATAGCGTGTTTCCGTTGGCCGGCGCGCGTGAAGCGATGGCGCAGGGCGGCGGGGCGCCGGAAAAGCGCGACCTAAAAATTGGCTTCATTCCCATCACCTGCGCCACGCCCATCATCATGGCCGATCCCATGGGCTTCTATAAGCGCAACGGCCTGAATGTAGAGGTCATCCGCACCGCCGGTTGGGCCGTGATCCGCGACAAATCCATCGCGCGCGAATATGACGCGGCGCATATGCTCTCCCCCATGCCGGTGGCGATGTCGCTTGGCGTTGGCGTGGCGCAGCCCGTGCCTTGGGCGGTGGCAGCGATTGAAAACACGAATGGGCAAGCGATTACACTGGCCAATAAACACAAGGAAAAGCGCGACCCGAAGGATTGGAAGGGCTTCCGCTTTGCCGTGCCGTTCGATTTTTCCATGCACAACTATTTGCTGCGCGCCTATGTCGCCGAAGCCGGGCTTGATCCTGACCGCGATATTCAAATCCGCGCCGTGCCACCCCCCGAGATGGTTGCCAATCTGCGCGCCGATAATATTGATGGCTTCCTGGGGCCTGACCCCTTCAATCAGCGCGCTGTCTTTGATGGCGTTGGCTTCATCCATGTGCTGACGAAGGAATTCTGGGATGGTCACCCCTGCTGCGCCTTCGCCGTGCCGCGCGGCATGATGACCGAAGCGCCCAATACATTTGCCGCATTGATGCGCTCCATTGTCGAGGCCACGGCCTATGCTTCCAAAACTGAAAACCGGCGTGAAGTGGCGCAAGCCATTGCTGGGCAGAATTACCTGAACCAGCCGCCCACCGTTGTCGAACAGGTACTGACCGGCACCTTCGCCGATGGGCTTGGCCGCGTGCAGCGCGTCCCGGATCGGATCAATTTCGATCCCTTCCCCTGGCATTCCATGGCGACATGGATTCTGACGCAAATGAAGCGCTGGGGCCAGATCCGCGGCGATGTGGATTACGCGGGCGTCGCGCAGCAGGTGTTTCTGGCGACCGATGCGGCGAAGGCGATGCGCGAACTTGGTATGCAAGTGCCGGCGAGTGCATCCCGCACGCATCGCATTTTCGGGCGGGATTTCGATCCCGCACAGCCGGAAGCCTATCTCAACAGCTTCGCCATTCGTCGTTCGTAATGTCTGCAAGCGTTTCACTCTGGCGGTCCGCCGGGCTTTCGCTGCTCATCCTGGCGATATTCCTGGGCGCCTGGGAAATCGCTGTCATGCCAAAGGCTGGCGGCGGTGCCGCGCTCGATCCGGAATATGCCGCGCTGTTGGGCCAGGCGGCGGCGCAGGGCGGCACCACGCCCATGCCGGGGCCAAGCGCCATCGGCAAACGGCTTTTGGAATTATTGGCTGATCCCTTCTACGTGCGCGGACCGAATGACCAGGGCATTGGCGTACAAATCGCCTATTCGCTGTTACGGGTTGGCGCCGGTTTCGGGCTTGCCGCCATTGTTGCCATTCCGCTTGGTTTTGTGATTGGCATGTCGCCTTTGCTGAATGCCGCGCTCAATCCCTTCATTCAGGTGCTGCGCCCGGTCTCACCGCTCGCCTGGATGCCGTTGGCACTTTATTCCATCAAGGATAGTGCGATTTCAGCGGTTTTCGTGATTTTCATCTGCTCCATCTGGCCCATGCTGCTGAATACGGCCTTTGGCGTCGCTAGCGTGCGGCGTGAATGGCTGAATGTGGCGCGCACGCTGGAAGCAGGGCGCTGGCGCACCGCCATTCGCGTGATCCTGCCCGCCGCTGCACCCACCATTGTGACGGGCATGCGCATTTCAATCGGCATTGCCTGGTTGGTGATTGTCGCCGCCGAGATGTTGGTTGGCGGCACCGGCATTGGCTATTGGGTGTGGAATCAATGGAACAATCTTTCCATCGCCGATATCGTGATTGCCATCCTCATGATCGGGCTGGTCGGGCTGGCGCTTGACCGGTTGCTAGGGCTTGGCGCGCGTGCCGTGGCTTGGCGGGAATAAGACCATGACAGCCTATGTTTCCATCGAAGGTGTCGCGCGCCGCTATGGGCCGACCACGATTTTCCAGGATGTCTGGTTCGGCATTGCACGCGGCGAATTCGTCTGCCTGGTCGGCCATTCGGGCTGCGGCAAAACCACCATCCTGAATATCCTGGCAGGGCTTGAAGCGCCCGATGATGGCGCGGTGATTGTGGATGGCCAGGCGATTTCCGGCCCCTCGCTTGATCGCGCCGTGGTGTTTCAGGGCCATGCGCTGATGCCTTGGATGACGGCCGCCGGCAATGTCGCCTTCGCCATTTCCTGCCGCCATCGCGATTGGTCGCGCGCCGCCTGCGATGCCGCCGCACGGGAAGCGCTCAAGCGCGTTGGCCTTGACCACGCTGCGGATCGCAAACCGGCGGAACTTTCCGGTGGTATGAAGCAGCGCGTGGGGATTGCCCGCGCACTCGCCATCAACCCCAAAATGCTGCTGATGGATGAACCCTTCTCGGCGCTTGATGCGCTGACGCGCGGCGCTTTGCAGGATGAGGTCGCACGGCTGGTCGCTGAATCTGAGCAAACCGGCTTCATGATCACGCATGATGTGGATGAGGCAATCCTGCTCGCAGACCGCATTCTGCTCATGTCCAATGGGCCAGAAGCGCGCATTGCCGAGGTTGTGGTGAACACGCTCCCCAAGCCGCGCACGCGGGCCAATCTGCATCACATGCCGGGCTATCATGCGCTGCGCGATCACATCCTGGATTTCCTGATCGCACGCTCCCGCGCCTTCAAGGCCGATGCGCCACCTGCCGGCTGGTCCGCGCGCGCCGTACCGGAAGTAAGCCCCGCCCTATCTGCCCCGCCGCTCGCGGCGGAGTGAATTTTCCCAAACCTAAGCTGGAGAATCGCGATGACGCGCGCCCAACTCACTGAAAAAATCCTCGACATCAAGCGCGAGAAAGGCTGGACCTGGAAATATATCTGCGAGGAAATCGGCGGCATGTCGCCAACCCTCGTGGTTGGTGCGCTGCTTGGACAGATGAAGTTCGTGAAGCCGCTCGCCGCCAAGGCCGCCAAGCTGTTTGGCCTTTCTGAGGTTGAAGAGCGCATGCTGAATGAAGTGCCCTATCGCGGCACGCAGATGCCGCCGACAGACCCGCTGATCTATCGCTTTTATGAAATGGTGATGGTGAATGGCCCCGCCTGGAAGGCGTTGATTGAAGAAGAATTCGGCGATGGCATCATGTCCGCTATTGACTTCGATTTCGATTTCGAACGCCAGGCGAACCCCAAGGGCGACCGCGTGAAGATCACCATGTCCGGCAAATTCCTGCCCTATAAGTATTACGGCAATGAGCAGGGCATTCCGGATTACGGGTTCAAGGAGGAATAGGCGCTGGCTTTGCCAATCCGTCATTTTGCCCTATGGCCCGGCCCTCTCATTGAACGGAGGCTCCCATGGCGCAGGATTTGACGGTTGGCATTGCAGGCTTGGGCGCGATTGGGCTGCATTTGGCCCGCGCGCTGGATCGCGGCGTGCCGGGGCTGAAGCTGGCCGCCGCCTCTGCGCGGGACCCCGCCAAGGCGACCGCGAATGTGGCCGGGTTCAAAAACCCGCCGCGCATCGTCTCCAACGCTGAACTCGCTGCTTGCGATATTGTGGTGGAAGCCGCGCCGGCCGCGGTGTTTGAGGAAATCGCCACCGCCGCCATCGAAGCCGGGCGTATTTTTGTGCCTTCTTCCGTGGGTGCGCTGCTGCCGCGCATGCATCTGGTGGAACGGGCGCGGGCCACCGGCGCGCGGATCATTGTGCCGACCGGTGCCTTGCTCGGCCTGGATGCCGTGCGTGCGGCGGCGGAAGGCGATGTGGAATCTGTCACCATCGAAACCCGCAAGCCCCCGCGCGGCCTGGCTGGGGCGCCTTACCTTGAAAAGAACAACATTGATGTCGGCGCCATCACCAGCGCGACCCGCGTCTTCAAGGGCAATGCCTTTGACGCTGCCCAGGGCTTCCCCGCCAATGTGAATGTCGCCGCCGCCTTGGCCCTGGCCGGCATTGGGCCGGACCGCACCATGGTCGAAATCTGGGCCGACCCTGGCGTGACGCGGAACACCCACACCATCCGGGTGGAGGCCTCTACCGTGCGGCTGACCATGACCATTGAAAACGTGCCTTCCGAGGAAAACCCCCGCACCGGCAAGATCACGCCGCTTTCCATCCTCGCCTGTCTGCGCGGCCTGACCTCCACGCTCAAGGTTGGTAGCTAACAGCTCGGGGTTACCGGCGCGGCGCAAAACGGGCAGCATTCCCTCAAAATTTGAGGATTGCGCCCATGACCATCACCCGCCGCGCCGCGCTTGCCCTGCCCGGCCTTGCCCTGCTGCCGCGCCCTGCCCGCGCGGCTTTCCCGGATCGGCCCATCCGCATCATCGTGCCCTTTGCGGCGGGTACCTCCTCAGATTTTCAGGCGCGCATGATTGGCGAACGCATGGCGCCGCTCCTGCGCCAGCCGGTCATTGTGGAAAACCGCGCCGGGGCGGGTGGCGTTGTTGGCGCCGATGCGGTCGCGAAGGCTGCGCCGGATGGCTATACGCTGCTGCTGGGCTCGAACGGGCCACTGACCAATGCGCCGGTGCTGCAAGCCCGCCTGCCCTATGATCCCGAGCGCGATTTCGCTGCGGTTGCCATGATCAGCCGCAGCCCCGTCACGCTTTCGGTCCGCGCCGATAGCCCTTTCCGCAACCTAGCCGATTTGCTCGCGGCAGCCCGGGCAAAGCCGGGTGACCTTAGTATCGGCTCCTCCGGCCAGGGGAGTGCGACGCATTTCCTGATCGAACAGGTCATGGCCGCTGCCGGCATTCGCCTGACCCATGTGCCCTATCGTGGCTCCAGCCAATCCGTGCCCGATCTGATCGCGGGCAATATCCCGCTGGTGATGGCGGAAATCTCGACTATCCTGCCGCTCTGGCAATCGGGGCGGGCGCGCATTCTGGCCATGTCCTCGGCTGGGCGGATGCCGATTGCGCCGGAAATCCCGACCCTGATCGAACAGGGGCTGAACCTGACGGGTGGTTCCTGGGCCGGGCTTGTGACCGCCGCCAGCGCGCCGGCGGAAGCGGTGGTGGCGGTTTCGGCCGCCGTGCAGGCCGGGCTGAAGGAACCCGCCTATCGCGCCCGGCAGGCGGAACTCGGCGCCGAAATCGTGGCCGAGGCCGAGCAAACCCCCGCCGGCTTCGCCGCTTGGCTCCGGCGCGAAAGGGCGGAAATCCGCGCCATTGCCGATCGCGCAGGCATCAAGCCGGAATAAGCCCCGCCCCCTTGCCCTGGGGCGGTATTTGGGCCAATGAGGCGCCGCTTCCGGGGATTGTCCCCGGGGGTAATCCGCACGCGGCGCACCCTTCCTGATCAGGCAGGGTCCGGTCCCCTAAAGGGGAAGGCGCCGCGGAGGCTCAACCGGACCACCATGGAAGGAGATCGCTGATGGCGATGCCCGACGTTACCCTGCGTGCCCTGCTCGAAGCGGGCGTGCATTTTGGCCACCACACGCGCCGCTGGAACCCCCGCATGGCGCCGTATATTTTCGGCGTGCGCAACCAGGTGCATATCCTGGATCTGCAGCAGACCGTGCCGATGATGGACCGCGCGCTGCGCGCCGTGCGTGACACGGTGGCCGGCGGTGGACGCGTGCTGTTCGTGGGCACCAAGAAGGCGGCTGCCGATTACGTTGCCGAAGCCGCGACGCGTTGCGGCCAGTATTATGTGAACCACCGCTGGCTTGGCGGCATGCTCACCAATTGGAAGACCATCACCGGTTCCATCAAGCGGCTTCGCCAGATGGATGAACGCCTGTCGGGCGACACCGCGGGTCTGACCAAGAAGGAAGTGCTGATGCTCTCCCGCGACAAGGAAAAGCTTGACCGCGCTTTGGGTGGCATCAAGGAAATGGGCGGCCTGCCCGATATCATCTTTGTCATTGACACCATCAAGGAAAAGCTCGCGATTGAGGAAGCCAATAAGCTTGGCATCCCCGTGATCGCGGTGGTGGATTCCAATGCCGATCCGGCGGGCGTGACTTTCCCCATCCCCGGCAATGATGACGCGATCCGCGCCATTACGCTTTACTGCGACATGATCGCGGGCGCGGTGCTGGATGGCATTTCGGCGGAAATGCAGGCTTCCGGCGTTGACCTTGGCGCGGTTGAGGAATTGCCGGAAGAAGCCCTGCCGGAAGTCGCGGCAGAAATCGTGGCGCCGGTTGAAGGCGCCGAAGCGGTGGCCCAGGCCTGATGCTTTCGGGGCCGCCATCCGGTGGCCCCTTTTCTTTCAATCATCCAGCAATGGGGATGACCAATGGCTGAAATTACAGCGGGTATGGTGCGTGACCTGCGCGAACGCACTGGCGCGGGCATGATGGATTGCAAGAAGGCGCTGGTGGAAAATGGCGGCGATATGGAAGCCGCGATTGATTGGCTGCGCAAGAAGGGCCTTTCGGCAGCCGCCAAGAAATCCGGCCGCGTCGCGGCGGAAGGGCTTGTGGGTGTGGCTTCCGCCCCCGGTGTCGCAGCCATGGTGGAAGTGAATGCCGAGACGGATTTCGTCGCACGCAATGAAACCTTCCAGCATTTCGTGGAAACGGTTGCCGAATTGGTGCTGACGGTCGGCGACGATCTTGAAGCTCTGAAGAACGCGACCTGGCCGGGCGCCGTTGACCTGGTTGAAGAAACCACCCAACGCAAGACGGTGGCGGATCAGCTGACCAGCCTGATCGCGACGATTGGTGAGAATATGTCCATCCGTCGCGCCAAGCGCTTCCAGGTCGCGGAAGGCACTGTTGCAACCTACATGCACTCCGCCGTGAAGCCGGGCCTTGGCAAGATTGGCGTGCTTGTGGCGCTGGAAGGTGCTTCCGAGCAATCCGTCATGGAAACCCTGGGCCGCCAGATCGGTATGCATGTGGCGGCGGCGCGCCCGGAAGCGGTGGATATTTCCGCCGTTGATCCTTCCGCGCTGGCGCGTGAGCGTGATGTGCTGGCCGATCAGGCGCGCGCCTCCGGCAAGCCGGAGGCGATCATCGAAAAGATGGTCGAAGGCCGCATCCGCAAATATTACGAAGAAGTGGTGCTGCTGGAACAGGTTTGGGTGCATGATGGCGAAAGCCGCGTGAAGGAAGTGGTGAAGAAGGCGGGCGTGAAGCTTGCCGGTTTCGCCCGCTTCCATCTGGGCGAAGGCATTGAAAAGCAGCAGGGTGATTTTGCCGCCGAAGTCGCCGCTGCCGCAGGCAAGGCCTGATCAGACTTTCGGCGGGGTGCCCCCAGGGCGCCCCGCCCCTTATTGCCGGTTTCGCGGGCATGTCCTTATGGTGGCGTCCGCAACCCAAACCCGAGTCGAGAAAAAGCCCCAATGAGCCAAAACCCGGCCTATAAGCGCGTGATGCTCAAGGTCTCTGGTGAGGCCCTGATGGGGGATCGGGATTATGGCCTGGATAACGCCACTTGCCGGCGCATCGCCGAAGATGTGCGGGGCGTTGTCGCTCTTGGTGTGCAGGTCTGCCTGGTGATTGGCGGGGGCAATATCTTCCGCGGTATTTCCGGCGCGGCTTCCGGCATGGATCGCGCGCAGGCCGATGGCATTGGCATGTTGGCCACCGTGATGAATGCGCTTGCCATGCAAAACGCGCTTGAGAAAATCGGCGTGCAGACGCGGGTGCAAAGTGCGATCCCCATGGCGAGCCTCTGTGAGCCCTTTATCCGTCGCCGTGCCGAAAGACACATGGAAAAGGGCCGCGTGGTGATTTTCGCCGCCGGCACGGGCAACCCCTTCTTCACCACCGATACGGCAGCCGCCTTGCGCGCGGCTGAGATGAATTGCGATGCGCTCTTCAAGGGCACGCAGGTGGATGGCGTCTACACCGCCGATCCGCGCAAGAAGCCCGATGCCAAGCGCTACGAAACGCTGACCTATCTTGATATGCTGGCGCGTGATCTGGCCGTGATGGATGCCGCCGCTATCAGCCTGGCGCGCGAGAACAATCTACCGATCATCGTTTTCAATATCCATGAACCCGGCGCCTTCACCGCCGTCATGAAGGGCGAAGGCAAATTCACCACCGTGGTGGAACAGGCGCCATAAACCCAGGGGGAAGGGCATCATGCCGACCGACGTAAAAGCCCTGAAACAGGATCTGACGCGCCGCATGGAAGGCGCGATGGAAACCTTGAAAAAGGAATTTTCCGGCCTGCGCACAGGCCGCGCCAGCCCCGCGCTATTGGAACCGGTGCGCGTGGAAGCCTATGGCAGTGTCACGCCGCTCAATCAGGTGGCCAATATCTCGGTCGCCGGCCCCGGCTTGCTTGCCGTGCAGGTCTGGGACAAGGCGATGACGAAGGCAGTGGAAAGCGCCATTCGGGAAGCTAATCTGGGCCTCAATCCGCAAGCCGAGGGCCAGGTGATTCGCGTGCCGCTGCCGCCGCTCACCACCGAACGCCGCAATGAACTGGCCAAGGCCGCCGCGCGCTATGCCGAACAGGCACGCGTTGCCGTGCGTGGCGTGCGCCGCGATGGCATGGAACAGATCAAGGCCGCCGGCAAGAAATCAGAATTGGGCGAGGATGAAGTGAAGCGCGCCGAAGATGACGTGCAGAAGCTGACCGACCAATTCGTGAAGCAGATTGATGCCGTCTTGGTGGACAAGGATAAGGATATCCGGACAGTCTGAAGAC
>JBEDHL010000172.1:0-8694 GCA_041174145.1 Pseudomonadota bacterium | reverse complement strand
CAAACACCACATCGCCCAGCGCATTCTGCGCGTGATCGGTAATGCCAATGGTCGCGCCATCGCCATCGGTGCGGATCCATTCATGGTCTTTGGAAAAACGCATTTCAGACATGGGAGGGGGCCTTTCAGCGAGCGTAGCGATGGGGGGTAAAGGGCATGGGCGCAACACGGGCGGGAACCGCCTTGCCGCGCACCATCAAATCAAGGGCAGTGCCGTCTTCGGCAAAGGGGCGCGCGACATAGCCCATGGCAACCGGCGCACCCACGGAAGGGCCAAAACCGCCGGAAGTGACTTCGCCAATCACTGCGCCATCGGCGCCGGCAATCGGCGTATGGCCACGCGCGGGCTGGCGGCCTTCGGGGCGGATACCAACGCGGAGGCGCTTCGCCCCATTGGCCAATTCGTCGCGCACACGATCCGCACCAGGAAAATTCCATTCCATGCGGCGGCGCTTGCCGATGCTCCAGACCAAGCCCGCTTCAACGGCGCTGGTGGTTTCATCAATATCGCTGCCGTAAAGGCAAAGCCCCGCTTCAAGCCTAAGCGAATCCCGCGCCCCAAGGCCCGCCGGCATCACGCCGGGCAACGCCAGCAAACGGCGCGCAAACGCCTCTGCCTGATCCGCAGGGACCGAGATTTCAACCCCATCTTCGCCAGTATAACCGCTGCGGGAGATGATGGCGTGCACGCCGCCGATATCGAAGCTGCCAATCCCCATGAAGGAAAACGCGGCAAGCCCCGGCGCCAATGTCGCCAATGCCGGCACTGCGTTCGGCCCTTGCAGCGCGAGCAATGCGCGATCTTCATGCCGATGCAGCGTGACACCGCGCGGTAGGTGCGCGGCGATATGGCCGAAATCATGTTCCTTGCGGCTGGCATTCACCACCAGGAAAATCCGATCGCCCAGATTGGCAAACATGAAATCATCCAGAATGCCGCCGCTTGCCGAGGTCAGCAGCCCATAGCGCTGCCGCCCAGGCTTCAGCCCCGCGACATCGGCGGGCGTCAGCGCTTCCAACGCCGCCGCCGCGCCTTCACCACGCAATTCGGCTTGGCCCATGTGCGAGACATCGAAAAGCGCGGCGGCGCTGCGGCAGTGCAAATGCTCCGCCATGATACCCGCGGGGTATTGCACCGGCAGCGCATAACCAGCGAAACCCACCATGCGCCCGCCCAATTCGCGGTGCAGCGCGGCAAGCGGGGTTTCCGCCAGGGATTCGGATTGGGACTCGACCACGCTGCCTCCCGCCACTTTGCGTGGCGAAATGGGTTCAACACGTGGTCCCCCTCTGTCTGATGACCTGAGAGATTCGGCGGGGGCGTTGCCTCGCCTTTCTCCGTCGGTGCCGCGGCTTGCGCCACGGGCTTTCCAGAGGCCCCTTCCCCGCGCGGCCCTTTTGCCTGAGCGTTTCCGGGGACCGGTTGCGCCTTCGGCGGCAGGCTGGCTGCTCTCTCCCGCGCGGAATCTACGGGGTATAAGGTGAATGACAGATCGGGCGGGGGCGCGCAATACAGGAAAATCGCGCCGATGCTGAGCCGCCCGTAAGCCTTTGCTTAAGCTTTGGCGTTGATGATGAGAATGCGAAACATTTCGCCGGAAGCAGGCATGGACGGCTATATCCCAGGGCAATCCCGCGCAGCACACCACCTGGCAGCGCGGTTTGAGATCTGCGCCGATGCGCTGCTGGAAGCCCATGGCGGGGTAGTCTATCGCGACTCGGCTTTGCGCGGCCCGTGCATGAATGGCATCAGCCTTGGCATGCTCTCAGTCTTTCTGGGGGAACCCGCCAGCATCGACCGCTTGATGCGGTTGGATGAGGCACTGACGCGCCGGATTTATCGGCGCCTGATCTGGGATGAATTGGGCGCGGACCGCCTGCCGCCGGGGCTTGATCTGGCGCTGATAACCTTCGCGCTCGAAGCCGGGCCGCATGCCGCGATCCTGGCATTGCAAAAGGCGCTGGGCGCCGCGGCGTCAGGCGCGCTGGATGAAATAACGCGCCATCGCCTGCAGGGCATCGATGCCGCGCCGGCGATTGAGCGGGTTTTCGCTGCCCTTTTTGCCCATTGCCTGGCGTTGGGTGCAATTCCCGGCCGCGCGCTGGAACAGTTGCGCAAAGCCGCGCTGGATATGGCCGGGCCAGGCTGATCAGGCCTGATCTTCCAAAACGCGCCCGGCGCGGTGCCGGCGCAAAAGCCAAAGCCCAATCACCACCGAAACCACAAAAAGCGCGGCCGCGAGGCCCATTTGCCAGACGCCATCCACCCTGATCCCCTTGCCGAGCAGGGCGAAGATCACCGTCTGCGGCACATAGCCAAGCGCCGAGGCCCCCAGAAACGCCACAAACGGCACCCCCGCCATGCCGGCCAGCAGATTGACCGCCAGATTATTGCCAATCGGCAGCAGCCTGAGCGCCAGCGTGGCGCCGAAAGGGCTGCCGATCAGCACATCCCGCATCGGGCGCAACCGGTGGCCGAAACGCCCCGCAAGCCGGGCTTCCGCCCAAGGGCGCCCAATGGCGCGCGCCCAAGCATAAGCCAAGCCACAGCCCAGGATCTGCGCCGCCATGGTCAGCGCCGTGCCTTCTACCGCGCCGAAGGCATAGCCGCCCAGAAAGGCGATACCCTGTCGCGGCACGCCGGCCGCCGTCAGCGCCGCCCCGGCGAGCACAAAGATCGCATCCCCCAGCAGCCCCTGGCCCAGCACATATTCATCCACCCAGGCTGTACCCGGCGCCGCGCCAAGCGATTTCAGCAAAAACCCGCCGGCCATCAGGCCCAACGCCAGCACCAGCAGCCTAATCAGCGCCGCCCGCCGCCGGGCGGAAGGCGCGGGCGCGTTCATGCCTCGGGCTCGATCACCGGGCGCTTGCCGCGCCTTTGCAGCCAGGCAACGCCAATCAGATCAAGGATGCTGACGGCCAGCCGATCCAGCGTGCCGTAATTGGACTTGCCCCGCACGCGCGGGCGATGGTTCACCGGTTCACTGATCACCACGCCACCGGCCCGCAGCGTCAGCGCCGGCAGGAAGCGGTGCATATGATCAAAAAGCGGCAGGCCAAGAAACAATGCGCGTGAAAACACCTTCAGGCCGCAGCCGGTATCGGGCGTGGCATCGCGCAGCATCCAGGCGCGGAAGCGATTGGCGAAGCGGCTGCTGAAGCGCTTCACCGCCGAATCGCGCCGATTGACGCGATGCCCGGCGATCAGCACCGGGGCGCCCGTACCGGCCTCGGCCACGGCGCGGGCCAGAAGCCGAGGGATATCGGCAGGGTCATTCTGGCCGTCGCCGTCAAGTGTGGCGATCCATTCGCCCCGCGAGGCCTTCACCCCCGTGATCACCGCCGCCGATTGCCCGCAGGAAGCGCGATGGCGCAGCACGCGCAAGGGCGCGCCTTCCGCCCGTGCAGCCGCCAATGCCTGCGGCGTGGCATCGGTGGAACCATCATCCACATAGACAATCTCATGCGCCACATCGGCCAGCGCGGCGCTGATTTCGGCAATCAGGGGCGCGATATTCGGGGCTTCATTACGCACCGGGACCACCACCGAAATAAGCGGCGCGGCCGGGGGCGAGGCTTCATTGGAAATCATCAGAAATTTCCGGTAGCAGGGCGGGCCAGGGGCGGCAAGCAGGGGTGCATCGGCCATCGACTACCCCTATATGCGCGCCATGCCTTTCGACACACGCTCCCTCCCCGATGATATCGCCGCCGCGCATGAACAAGGGGCCCGCCGCGCCATCGCCTTTTGGTTGCTTGGTGTCGCCGGCATGGTCTGGTTCATGGTGGGGCTGGGGGGCGCTACGCGCCTGACCGGTTCCGGCCTTTCCATTATGGAATGGGCGCCCATTGCCGGCACGCTGCCGCCGCTATCCCAAGCCGAATGGGAACGGCTTTACGATCTGTACCGCACCATTCCGCAATATCAGCTGGTCAATCAGGGCTTTGGCCTTGAAGGCTTTAAGGAGATTTTCTGGCTGGAATGGGGGCATCGGCTTTGGGGCCGGCTGATTGGCTTGGCTTATGTGGTCGGGCTTGCCTGGTTCTGGCTGCGCGGGCGCGTGCCGGCCGCGCTCAAGCCGCGGCTTTTGTTGCTACTGGCGCTGGGTGGGCTGCAAGGCGCCGTTGGGTGGTTCATGGTGGCTTCGGGCTTTGAAGCAGACCGCACCGCGGTTTCACCTTATCGGCTGGTGATCCATCTGGGCCTTGCCTTTGTGCTGTTTGGGCTGTTGTTCTGGACGGCGCTGAGCCTGTTGCGGCCTGAACGCAACGCGCCGAGCAATGCTGGCGGGCTGCGCGGCTTGGTGCATGCCACGGCGGGGCTTGCGGTGCTGGCGATGCTGGCGGGCGGCTTTGTCGCCGGGATTCGCGCCGGCTTCAGCTACAATACCTTCCCGCTGATGGATGGGCGGCTGGTGCCTGCGGGCTATTGGGATCTGGCGCCGGCCCTGGCGAATTTCACCGCCAATATCGCCGCCGTGCAGTTCAACCATCGGCTTTTGGCGACCGCCGTGCTGGTGGTGGCTGTGGTTGCCGGCGCGCTGGCCTGGCGCCGGCTGCCCCCCGGCTTCGCGCGCGGCGCAGTGCTGGCGCTGACGGGCGCGGTGGCACTGCAATATGCGCTTGGCATTGCAACGCTGCTGGCCGTGGTCCCGGTTTGGCTTGGCACCCTGCACCAAAGCATTGCGGTGCTGGTGCTGGCGACAGCCCTTGCCGCCATTCATGGCTTGCGCCGCCCACGCGCAACCGCTTCTCTGACAGCCTGACCCGCGAAGGAATACCCATGAACGCGCTCGGCATCACCGATGAACTGTTCTTCACGCTGCTGGATCGTGCGGGGGCCGAACGCAAATTGCGCGACGCAACGGCGGGCTGTGAAGATGGCGAGCTGTTCCTGGAATACCGCGAAAGCGAAGCGATTTCACTCGATGATGGCCGCATCCGTTCTGCCAGCTACGATGCCACACGCGGCTTTGGCTTGCGTGCCGTAGCCGGTGAAGCGGCGGGCTATGCCCATGCGGGGGAATTGTCGGACGCCGCGCTGGCGCGTGCCGCCGCCGCGGTGAAGGCCGTGCGCCAGGGCCATAGCGGGGCTTTGGATATCGCACCGCGCGCCACCAATGCGCGGCTCTACACCGATGCCAATCCGCTCACGCAAATGGATTTCGCCGCCAAGACTGCACTGCTGCAGGAAATTGATGCCTATGCCCGCGCGCGAGACCCGCGCGTGGTGCAGGTCATGGCCTCCATCACCGGGGAATGGCAGGCGGTGCAAATCCTGCGCCCGGATGGGCAGCGCTTGGCAGATTTGCGCCCGCTGGTGCGCTTCAATGTCTCGGTCGTGGTGAAGGAAGGCGACCGGCGAGAAACAGGCAGCTTCGGCACGGGCGGGCGCTTTGCGTATGAACGCGCGCTGGGCGGCGATACCTGGAAGCGCGGCGTGGATGAGGCGTTGCGCCAGGCGCTGGTGAACCTTGGCAGTGTGCCCGCGCCCGCCGGAGAGATGGAAGTGGTGCTTGGCCCCGGCTGGCCCGGCATTCTGCTGCATGAAGCAATCGGCCATGGGCTGGAAGGCGATTACAATCGCAAAAAGACCTCGGCCTTTGCGGGTTTGCTTGGCCAGCGGATCGCAGCACCAGGCGTGACGGTGGTGGATGATGGCACGCTGCCGGATCGGCGCGGCAGCCTGACGGTGGATGATGAAGGCACGCCCAGCGGGCGCACCACCTTGATTGAAGATGGCGTGCTGGTGGGCTTTTTACAGGATCGGCAGAATGCGCGGCTGATGGGTGTGGCACCCACAGGCAATGGCCGGCGCCAGAGCTATGCCCATGCGCCGATGCCGCGCATGACGAATACGGTGATGCTGGGTGGTGCCCATACGCCGGAAGAAGTTTTGGGCAGTGTGAAGCGCGGCATTTACGCAGTGAATTTCGGCGGTGGGCAGGTGGATATCACCTCCGGCAAATTCGTCTTCAGCGCATCAGAAGCTTACCTCATTGAAAACGGCAAAATCGGCGCGCCGGTAAAGGGGGCGACGCTGATCGGCAATGGGCCGGATGCGCTGACCAAGGTCAGCATGGTTGCCAATGACATGGCGCTTGACCCCGGCATTGGCACTTGCGGCAAGCAGGGCCAGGGCGTGCCGGTGGGTGTTGGCCAGCCGACACTGAAACTGACCGGGCTGACGGTGGGCGGCACCGCCGTTTAGCGCGGTTTTTGCGGCGACTTTGCACCACTTGGCGCATGCGTGCCGCGCGTGATCTGGCGATCTGAGGGCTTTTCTGAGCATCACTTCCCCCTTGCGCGCGCCACTTTCTGGCGACGCCTAGCACCCAGAAAATATCAGGCGCTATCTGCAAGCAGACCCGCCTGGACAAATTTGTCCTGCAGGATGCCGGCATCAAAAGGCTTCATGACATATTCCTGGGCGCCGACGGCCAAGGCCTCCACAACACGGTCAATGCCGGCTTCAGTGGTGCAAAGCACAATGATCGGCCGCGCAGGCCCATATTCAGCGCGCAGATGCTTCAGAAATTCCAGCCCATCCATGACTGGCATATTCCAATCCAGCAGCACGGCTTCGGGTAATGCCGTCTGGCAAAACGCCAAGGCTTCGGCGCCATCTTTCGCCTCATGCACTGTGAAGCCAAAGCCTTCCACAATGCGCCGCGCGGCGCGCCTGACCACCTGGCTGTCATCCACGATAAGGCAAGAGCGTTTCTGCATGATATTCTTCATCCGTTACAAAGGAGGCGTTCGACATCCAGCAGCACAATCATCTGGTCGTCGGAGCGATAAATATTGCGTGCCAAATCCTGCCAAACGGGGTCAAGCCGCGATGGCGTGGGAAAGGTTTTGCTGGCTTGCAGGGGCAGCACTTCCTGAACTTGATCCACGATCAGGCTGTATAAGGCACCCGCATATTCCACGATCACGTTGATGACCGAACCATCATCGGCAATCGGCAGGCCAAGACGCTGGCGCAGATCAAACGCCGTCACAATGCGTCCGCCCAGGTTAAACCCACCAACAACGCCCGAAGGTGCCAGGGGAATAGGCGTGATGACCTGCGGGCCCAGCAATTGGCGCACCAGCGTCACGGGAAGGCCGCAAGCCTGCCCAGCCACGGTTACGATCAGAAAGATATCATCTTCCTGCTCAGCCAAAGGCGGCACCTTTGCCAAATTTTCCATAACGATCACGTCAGGCCCCTTGGCTGCAAAAGGGGGCGCCCGCGATGCCATCGGGATAGGCGCGTGAAAGCCAATAGCTGGTATCAATCACCTGCGCGACGCGTCCTGCAACTTCCGCACTGCCAAGATACGCTGAACGGCTTGCCTCAGGCTGGATCAGTACGGCGTCATCCAACACATCCAGAACTTCATCCACCATCAACCCCAAGGATCGGTCACCGTCGGACAGCACAAGCACGGTTTGGCGACCGGATTTTGGGACTTGCCAAGGCGTGGCCATGGGCAGCAGGGGCATGGATTGGCCGCGATATTCAACAAATGGGGCAGCGCCTGCCAACTCAATGCGCTCAACCGCTATATCCTCAAGCCGCGTCACCCGGCAAAGCGGCACTGCCTGCAGCGCGTCATCGCCGGCACGGAAAAGCAGTAGCGGTGTTTTGGTCAATGCATTAATTGCCGGTGGTGCCTCGATAATTTCCTCATCTTCGGCAAAGGCTTCGGGCGCAATACCAGCGCCGCGCGCCAAGCCATGCGGATCAAGGATCATGATGACGCTGCCATCATCCAAAATCGTATTGCCGCCGAAGATGGTGATATGGCGCAGAATGGGCGCCAGCGGTTTCACCGTGATGTTCTCCACATCCAAAATACGGTCAACCAGGATACCAAATCTATGGGTTCCCACCTGCGTCACAATCACATATCGCTCAGGGCATTCAGCCGAAGCCACCCCAAGCCGCAACAGGGTTGAGAGTGAAACCACCGGCAGCAGGCGATCCCGCAGGCGCAGCGTCCAAGCACCCTTGATTGTTTCAAGGCGTGCCACGCCTTCATGCCGATCATCAAGGCGTATCAATTCCACCACGCCAATCTGCGGCAGCGCAAAGCGTTCACCGCCCACCTGCACAATCAAGGCAGAAATCATGGCCAGCGCCAGCGGAATTTTGAGCGTGAAGCAGGTGCCACGCCCTTCTTCTGAACGCAGATCAATCGTGCCGCCCATGCGTTCGATATTGGTCTTGACCACATCCAGCCCAACCCCACGGCCGGAGACAGGGGTGATCTGCCGCGCTGTGGAAAAACCCGGCTGAAAAATGAAGCCGCGCACGTCATCTTCATTCATGCGCGCCAATTGAGCTTGCGTCGCAAGCCCTTGCGCCGAGGCCTTGGCGCGGATTTCCTCCAGCGGCAAGCCGCGACCATCATCGCTGATTTCAATGATGATATGCTGCGCCTGGTGATAAGCATTCAGCCGGATCTGTCCGGCCTCTGGCTTGCCCGCCGCACGGCGTTCGGCGGGGATTTCCAGCCCATGATCAGCACTATTGCGTAACATATGCATCAGCGGATCGCGGATCAGATCCAAAACCTGTCGGTCGAGTTCAATATCCGCGCCGCGTATTTTGAGATCGATTTTCTTGCCCAATTGGTGCGCCAAGTCATGCAACTGCTGCGGCATTTTTGCCCAAGCCGTGCCGATAGGCTGCAGGCGCGT
>JBEDHL010000171.1:0-5999 GCA_041174145.1 Pseudomonadota bacterium | reverse complement strand
GCGCCCAATGTGGTGACCACCTTCGTGTTTCAGGTGCGGTCCATCCCTGCGGCGCTTTACAAGGCGCTTGGTGGCTTTGCCACCAATGGCATCAACATGACCAAGCTGGAAAGCTATATGGTGGGCGGACGCTTCGCCGCGACGCAATTCCTGTGCGATGTGGATGGCCACCCGGACCAGCCGGCGCTCCGCCGCGCTTTTGAGGAGTTGGCGTTTTTCTCCTCCTCCATGAAAATCCTTGGTGCTTACCTGGCGCATCCCTATCGGCTGGAACAATCCGCCCCCGCGGAATAACGCGCATATTTAGCGAAAGCCCTTCCCCCGGCGTCGCTGCCGGGGTAGAAGCCTCCTAGAGGACCCGTAGCTCAGCTGGATAGAGCGTTGCCCTCCGAAGGCAAAGGTCGTACGTTCGAATCGTATCGGGTCCGCCAATTTTTCAACGTCAACGCTGGTCGCTTATCCGCAAAAGCCGCCAAGACATTCGATTTGATGTCTCCATCAAATCGAAAATGTCATTTAAACCACCGCGCTCCAGTAAAACCCCTTAGCGCGGCAGGCTCGTGCTACCCATCAAAAACTCATCCACCGCACGCGCGCATTGGCGGCCTTCGCGAATGGCCCAAACCACCAGCGATTGCCCGCGCCGCATGTCGCCCGCGGCGAAGACCTTGGGGACAGATGTCTGATAGGCTTCCGTATCAGCGCGCACATTGCCGCGCGCATCCAGCGCAACGCCGGAAGTTTCCAATAACCCAGCCTTGCGCGGGCCAAGGAAGCCCATGGCCAGCAGCACCAGATCAGCCTTCATCTGAAAAGCGCTGCCCGCCACTTCGCGCATTTGCATGCGCCCGGCTTCATGCACCCATTCCACGCGCACACAATCAAGCGCCGTCACGCGGCCATTCTCACCAACCGCTTGCTTGGTCAGCACCGCCCAATCACGTTCGCAGCCTTCATAATGCGCCGGCGCGGTGCGGAGCTTATGCGGCCAATTCGGCCAGGTGAGCCCCTTATTCTCACGCTCTGGCGGCTTCGGCATGATTTCAATCTGCGTGATGGAAGCCGCACCCTGACGCGCCGCAGTGCCGATGCAGTCAGCGCCGGTATCGCCACCGCCAATCACCACCACATGCTTGCCCTTGGCGGAAATCGTGCCGCGCGGCGCGGCGCGGTCTTCGCTATCGCCCGCCACGCGCTTGTTCTGCTGCGTCAGGTAATCCATCGCGGGATGAATGCCGGAAAGATTGCGGCCATCCACTTCCAATTCACGCGGCCATTCCGCGCCGCCCGTGAGCACCACCGCATGATAACCCGCCAGCAGCACGTCGAAGGGCAGGGTGCTGCCCACTTCCGTGCCGGTGCGGAATTCCACACCTTCAGCCGCCATTTGATCCACGCGGCGGTCAATCAGATGCTTTTCCATCTTGAAGTCAGGAATGCCGTAGCGGAGCAAACCGCCGATGCGATCCTGCTTTTCAAACAAAGTCACCGCATGGCCGGCGCGCGCCAATTGCTGCGCCGCCGCCATCCCCGCCGGGCCACTGCCCACCACGGCCACGCGCTTGCCAGTTTTGCGCGCGGCGATTTGCGGCGCGATCCAGCCTTCTTCCCAACCGCGATCCACAATGGCGCATTCGATGGATTTGATGGTGACGGGTTCTTCCGTGATGTTCAGCGTGCAGCTTGCCTCACATGGCGCGGGGCAGATGCGGCCGGTGAATTCCGGAAAATTATTGGTGGAATGCAGCGTTTCAAGCGCCGCCTGCCACTGGTCCCGATACACCAGATCATTCCAATCCGGGATCATGTTATTCACCGGGCAGCCATTATGGCAGTACGGAATGCCGCAATTCATGCAGCGTGACGCCTGCTTGGTGAGTTCCGCCCCCGGCAGAGGCGTCACATATTCCTTGTAATTTTTCAGCCGTTCTTCGGGCTTGATATAGCCGCGATCGGCGCGTTCAAATTCCAGAAAGCCAGTTGCCTTACCCATAACGCAATCCCCCCTGCGGCTTATTCAGCCGCAACCGCAACGCCACCCGCTTGCTCGGCCTTCAGGTCAAGCAAGGCGCGGCGGTAATCACGCGGCATCACCTTCACGAAACGCGACAGCGCATTGTCCCAATCTTCCAGCAACGCACGCGCACGCGCGCTGCCGGTCATCAGCAAATGCCGCTCCACCAGAATGCGCAGACGCTCCGCATCGAAGCGCAGCATATCGCCCATGCCATTATCAAAGGCGGATGGAGCGCGCTGCTTGGGCCGGCCATCTTCGCTGTCATCGGCAGGGCCAATCGCTTCCAGGTCAACAATGCTCTTGTTGCACATGTCGCGGAAATTGCCGTTGACATCGTAAACATAGGCAATGCCGCCCGACATGCCGGCGGCGAAATTCCGCCCCGTCGCACCCAGCACCACCACCACGCCGCCGGTCATGTATTCGCAGCCATGATCACCGCAGCCTTCCGCCACGGTGACCGCGCCGGAATTGCGCACGGCAAAGCGTTCACCCGCGACACCTTCGAAATACGCCTCACCGGCAATCGCCCCATACAGAACGGTATTACCGACAATGATATTGGCCGAAGGATCACGCGCGACACCTGCAGGTGGCTTCACCGCAATGCGCCCGCCAGAAAGCCCCTTGCCGACATAGTCATTCGCATCGCCGGTCAATTCCAGCGACACACCGCGCGCCAGGAAAGCGCCGAAGCTACCACCCGCCGTGCCCTTGAAGGCGATGCTGATGGTATCTTCCGGCAAGCCGGCATGGCCATAAAGCTTCGCCACCTCACCGGACAGCATCGCGCCGGTGGTGCGATTGAGGTTGATGATGCTGCGTTCAATACGTACCGGCTGCTGCTTTTCCAGCGCATCCTTGCTGGCTGCGATCAGATCCACATCCAGGATCTGATCCAAGCCATGATCCTGGCTTTCGCTATGATGGATTGCCGCACCTTCCACCAGCTTCGGCTGATAGAGGATACGGGAAAGATCGACACCCTTCGCCTTCCAATGGTCAATCGCGGGGCGCATATTCAGCCGATCCACGCGGCCCACCATTTCATCCACCGTGCGGAAGCCGAGCTTCGCCATCAATTCCCGCATTTCTTCGGCGACGAAGAAGAAGTAATTGATCACGTGTTCCGGCATGCCGGTGAAGCGCGCGCGCAGCACCGGGTCTTGGGTCGCGATGCCAACCGGGCAGGTGTTCAAATGGCATTTGCGCATCATCACACAACCGGCGGCAATCAGCGGCGCGGTGGCGAAGCCAAATTCATCGGCGCCGAGCAGCGCGCCAATCACCACATCGCGCCCGGTGCGCAAGCCGCCATCCACCTGCACGGCAATGCGTCCGCGCAACCCGTTCAACACCAGCGTCTGCTGCGTCTCCGCGAGGCCAATTTCCCAGGGCGAACCGGCATGAGTCAGGGATGTCAGCGGCGAAGCCCCCGTGCCACCCTCATAGCCCGAAATCGTCACATGATCGGCGCGCGCCTTGGAAACGCCCGCCGCCACGGTGCCAACCCCCACTTCGGAAACCAGCTTCACGGAAATTCGCGCACGCTTGTTCACATTCTTCAGATCGTGAATGAGCTGCGCCAGATCCTCGATCGAATAAATATCATGATGCGGCGGCGGGGAAATCAGCCCCACGCCCGGCGTTGAATGGCGCACCCGGGCGATGTTCTTATCCACCTTATGGCCCGGCAACTGCCCACCTTCACCAGGCTTAGCCCCCTGCGCCATCTTGATCTGGATATCATCGGCGTTCACCAGATATTCCGCCGTCACGCCAAAGCGGCCAGACGCCACCTGCTTAATGGCGGAACGCATGGAATCGCCATTGGGCAGCGGCTTGAAACGATCCGCTTCCTCACCACCCTCGCCGGTATTGGAACGCCCGCCGATGCGGTTCATGGCAATCGCCAGCGTGGTATGCGCTTCACGGCTGATGGAACCAAAGCTCATCGCACCCGTGGCGAAGCGCTTGACGATTTCACTCGCCGGTTCAACCTCCTCAAGCGGAATCGCTTGATCGGCGAATTTGAATTCCATCAGGCCGCGGATCGTCAGCAGACGACGGCTTTGGTCATTGATGGTCTTGGCGAATTCCTTGTAGCGATCCGCAGAATTGCCGCGTACGGCGTGTTGCAGGTTGGAAACGCTCTCCGGCGTCCAGGCGTGATCTTCGCCGCGCAGACGCAGCGCGTAATCACCACCCACATCCAGCAAATCGCGATAGATCGGGTTATCGCCAAAGGCCGCCTGGTGGCGCTGTACGGCTTCGGCGGCAATCTCAGCAATGCCGGCACCTTCAATGGTGGTGGCGGTGCCGGTGAAGTATTTCTCCACAAAGCTTGTGGAAAGCCCAACCGCGTCGAAGATTTGCGCGCCGCAATAGGATTGATAAGTACTGATGCCCATCTTGGACATCACCTTCATCACGCCCTTGCCAACGGCCTTGATGAAGTTCTTCTGCACTTCATAAGGCTTCAGCTTCATATCCACGCGCTGGCGGATTTGTTCCAGCGTTTCAAAGGCAAGATAGGGGTTCACCGCTTCTGCGCCATAGCCGGCGAGCACGCAGAAATGATGCACCTGCCGCGCCTCACCCGTTTCCACCACAAGCCCGGTGGAAGTCCGCAAGCCCTGGCGGATCAGATGATGATGCACCGCCGCTGTTGCCAATAGTGACGGAATCGCAATGCGATCAGCGGATACTGCGCGATCAGACAGCACAAGGATGTTGTGCCCGGCCAACACCGCTTCGGTCGCGGCTGAGCAAAGCTTATCCAAAGCCGGCGCCAACCCATCCGCGCCATCCTTGGCCGCCCAAGTGGCATCCAGCGTCTGGGTGCGGAAGGCATCGCCTGCAAGCGCTTTGATACCGCGAATCTTAGCCAAATCCTCATTGGTCAGGATCGGCTGCGCCACTTCCAGGCGATAATGATGCCCGGCCTGACGCCCCAGCAAATTGGGGCGCGGACCAATCATGGACACCAGCGACATCACCAATTCCTCACGAATCGGGTCAATCGGCGGATTGGTAACCTGCGCGAAATTCTGCTTGAAATAATGGAATAGCAGCTTGGATTTGTTGGACAGCACCGCAATCGGTGTGTCTGTGCCCATGGACCCAACAGGGTCATCGCCGTCGCGCCCCATGGGCTCCAGGAAGAAATTGAGATCTTCCTGCGTATAGCCAAATGCCTGCTGATCACGCAGCAAGCCCTTGGCATCCTGCGTACGCTCAACGGGCATTTCCGCCGGCACGCCCGGCAATTCTTCCAACTTGAACTGCGTGTTCTTCAGCCATTCGGCGTAAGGATGTTCGCCGGCCAGCTTCTGCTTGATTTCGGCATCATCAATAATGCGCCCGGCATCCAGATCAATCAGCAGCATGCGGCCAGGTTGCAGGCGCCATTTGTGGCGAATGCTTTCCTCGGGGATTGGCAGCACGCCCACTTCGGATGCCAACACCACCTTGTCGTCATTGGTGATGATATAGCGCGCGGGGCGCAGGCCATTGCGATCCAACGTCGCGCCAATCTGGCGGCCATCGGTGAAGGCAATCGCGGCGGGGCCATCCCAGGGTTCCATCAGCGCGGCGTGGTATTCGTAGAAAGCGCGCCGTTCCGGGTCCATCAGCGGATTGCCCGCCCAGGCTTCTGGGATCAGCATCATCATCGCATGCGAAAGCGAATAACCGCCCGCGACCAGGATTTCCAAGGCATTATCAATGCAGGCGGTATCCGATTGGCCATGCGGTATCAGCGGCCACATCTTGTCCAAATCCGGCCCCAACAAGGGTGAGGACATGGAACCACGCCGCGCATACATCCAATTTACATTGCCGCGCACGGTGTTGATTTCGCCATTATGCGCCAGGAAGCGATAAGGATGCGCCAGCTTCCAGGATGGGAAGGTATTCGTGGAAAAGCGCTGATGCACCAAAGCCAGCGCGCTTTCCGTCAGCGGGTTGCGCAGATCATCAT
>JBEDHL010000170.1:0-11412 GCA_041174145.1 Pseudomonadota bacterium | reverse complement strand
CCCATGAGTGAGGCGCGGCGCCTGGTGGCGGAATGGATTGATTATCACGTCATCCGCAAGGATGCCGGCCTGCCCAAGCCCGATTGCGGCTGCGGCGAGGACCATCCTTGAAGCAAAAAACCCCCGCGCGGCAGGGCCGGCGGGGGTGATTCGGTCTGGCTGCGCTTCAGCCCTGCAAACCGCGCAGGAATTTCGCCCGCGCCCCGCCGCCTGCCATCAGGAAGGCGTGGTCTGAACCGCTCAGCAGGAAGCGCGCGCCAAGGGCGATGTAATCCGGCGCCACCTTTTCATCATAAACGCCACCCATGCCCATGACCTTGCCATGCGCCTTGCAGGCCGCCGCCACCTTGGCATAGGCGGCGCGCACATCCGGATGGCCGATCTGCCCGGCAATGCCCATGGAGGCAGTCAGGTCCGATGTGCCGATCATCAGGCAATCCACCCCCGGCACGGCGGCGATAGAATCCGCATTCGCGACCGCTTCCGGTGTTTCAATCATCACCGTCACCATGATCTGTTCGTTCAATTCCTTCTGCGCCGCGGCGGTATCGGAAACCTGGAAGCCATATTGCGCCGGCGGGCCGCCCCAGGAACGCTCACCCAAAGGCGGATAGCGGAAGGCGCGCACCACATCGCGGGCTTCATCCGCATTATCAATATGCGGCACCACCACACCCATGGCGCCATTATCCAGGCAGCGCGTGCCTTCAAACAACGCATCCTTGCAGCAGCGCACCATGGGCGTGACGCCCTGCGAAAGTGCCGCCATGGCCATGCGTGTCGCGTCATCCACGCTCATCGCGCCATGTTCCATGTCAATGAACAGCCAATCAAAGCCCGAAGCCGCGGCAATCATGCCGACAGCCGGGGTGCGCAGATGATGTACGCCAAAACCAAGGGCGAGTTCACCCTTTTCCAAGCGGCGGCGCGCGAAATTCGGAGCGATAGGCATGGTGTTTCCCCAAATGAGTTGATGGCCGAAGCGCAGCATGCGGGGCCGGGCGGGTCAATCCTGCCCGATCAATGCCAGGGCGGTTTCCAGCCTATCCGCTTCTTCGGCCGGCTTGTCGCGGCGGATGCGCGCAATGCGTGGAAAACGGAGCGCGACGCCGGATTTATGCCGCGTGCTGCGCTGCGCCGCATCAAACGCCACTTCCAGCACCAGCGCCTTTTCCACTTCCCGCACCGGGCCGAAGCGATCCACCGTATGGTTCCGGATCCAGCGATCAAGCCAGGCCAATTCTTCATCCGTATAGCCGGAATAGGCCTTGCCGATCGGCACCAATTCGCCATCATCTCGCCAGACGCCAAAGGTGTAATCCGAATAGAAGCTGCTGCGCTTGCCATGGCCGCGCTGCGCATACATCAGCACCGCATCAAGCGTGAGCGGCGCGCGCTTCCATTTCCACCACTGACCCTTCACGCGGCCGGGCAGGTAAGGGCCATCGGCGCGCTTCAACATCAGCCCTTCAATCGCCGCTTCGCGGGCACCTTCGCGTAATGCTTGTAATGCCGCGATGTCTTTGAAGGTGATGATGCCTGAAAGATCCATGCGCGGTGGTTGCTGGCGCTGATACCAAGCTTCCAACCGTGCCCGCCGCACTGAAAAGGGCAGTGGGCGCAAATCCTCATCCCCTTCAAACAACATGTCGTAAAGGCGGATGCCCACCGGATAATCGCGCTGCATTTTCGCGGTCACGCTTTTGCGGTTGAGCCTTTGTTGCAGATCAGCAAAGGGCGCCACTTCACCATCCCGCAGCACCAGCAATTCGCCATCCAGCACGGCGTGGAAATCAAGGGCAGTCAGCATTTCTGGAAAGCTTGCGGAGATATCCTCAGCGCCGCGACTCCATAGGCGTTGGCCGCCGGGCCCCGCGCTGAGTTGCACGCGAATGCCATCCCATTTCCATTCAGCGCGATAGGCGCTGGGATCAAGTGCCGCGAGATCAGCTTCTTCCAGCGGATGGGCCAGCATCAAGGGCCGGAAGATGGGGGTGGATTTTGGGTCCGGCCGCGCTGCCTTGCCTTCCAGCCAGGCGAAAAGTGGTTCATAGGGCGGGGCGATGGCGTGCCAGGCTTCTTCAATGGCTTCCACCGCTTCGCCAGACCATTCAGCGAGTGCCACGCGGGCAAGCCGGGCGGAGACGCCAACGCGCAAACCGCCTGTCAGCAGCTTGATCAGCGCAAGCCGCCCGCTGGCATCCAGCGTATCCAGCCAGCCCGCGATCAGCGCGGGTATTTCTGCCTTGGATGAGGTTTCCAGGGTGGCAATGATATCAGAGAGCCTGGGCGGCGGCGCATTCACGCCTGCGCGCTTCGGCCAAATTAACGCAATGGTTTCAGCAAGATCACCGACATAATCATAGGAAAGCCTGAATAATTCAGGATCCACCCGCGCCATGGTGATTTCCCTGAGCATGGCGGGTTTGGCAGTGCCAAGCTTCAGGCTTTCCGTAATGGCGGCCAGGCCCAGGCCACGTTCCGGGTCTGGCTGGCCGGCAAACCATTGGCCAAGAAGCGCGAGCTTGGCATGCCGCCCGGGGGAGAAGACCAGCCTTTCCAATAGGTCAGCGAAGGCGGGAAGGGTCATGGCGGGCGCGGTTCCGGTTCCATCCAATCTATATGCGCATTTGCGTGCTGTGCTGCCAGAGCCTGGCTTGAGCATGGCGGCCAGTTGGTGCTGGTATGTGTGGCGGAGTAATTATCTGTTTCAGCCACCAAATCGCCGGACACATGCCGATACCGAAGATTATCCACCAAACCTTCCCTGCGCGACGCGATATGCCGGATTTTCTCGTGGAAAATGCGCGAAAGTTGCAGGCAATGAACCCGGGCTGGCAATATCGGCTTTATGAAGACGCCGATTGTGCGCGTTTCATTCGTGATAATTACGATGTGGCTACTGAGCGGCTTTTTAAGGCGATCCATCCCCACTACGGGGCCGCCCGCGCCGATTTTTTCCGCTATTTGCTGCTCTATCGGTTGGGCGGCGTTTATTTTGATATCAAATCGGGCTGTAGCGTGCCTTTGGATAGTATTCTGAGGAAAGATGATGAATTTCTGTTATCCCATTGGCGTCATCCGCAGGATGGATACCACCCTGCATTTGACGTTACTGCGGAACTTCAGCAGTGGCACATTATGGCGTCTGCCGGACACCCCTTGCTTGCGGCAGTGATCGCGCAGGTTTCAGAAAATTTGTGTCAATATGATCCACTGCGCCAAGGAGTTGGTAAACTAGCCGTGCTGCAGGTGACCGGTCCTATTGCCTATACACGCGCCATCACGCCTTTACTGCCAGACCATCCACATCGTTTTTTCGAAGCCGAGGCAATGGGCGTTACCTATTCAGTCACGCCAATTCGTCACGACAAGATTTTTCGCAAACATTATTCGAAGCAAACACGGCCTTTGATTCGCTTTGCCGATGTTCGGAAGAATTATCTCTCGCCACGGATCATTCCCTTGATGTTGATGTACATGAACGGCCGCTTCTACAAATTTTTGCGCAAGACCATCAGCGATCTACGCCGTTGGCGCTAGGGTTGTGCGTACCAAGAAAATTTTTGCGCCGCAGCATAAGCGCGTTCTTCCGCAAGATCGATGCCGCTGTCCCGATACCAGGGAAGGTGGCGCGCGGTGAAATCCCCGGCAACACGCAACGCGCGATAGAAACCGGCCTTCTTTCTTGTGAAGAACTTCTTGTTATACAAGGCAAAAGTCGTATCAATATCCGCTCTGTAGATCGGATCGCCTGTTTTGGTGGTTGCTATCTGCTGCTGCCAGAACTGGCTCTCCCAAGAAACAATGTCATGGCTTTGGCCTTTCACATTTACGGTTATATCGCGGAAGGCGTGGTGGTCTTGGATTTTTAGCGCAAAGCCCGCCTTGCCGATCTGGTGTTCTTCGGTCAGACCCGCCAGGGTTTGCAGAAAATCAGGCGGCAGGCGTGGGTTGAATTGAATATCAGGGTCTGTCACGCAGAAAATCTGCGGCAAGCGGAGATAGAAAAACCAATTCCGCGCAAAATATTTCGGACCAACATTGCGCCTTAGCCGAATGACGTTGGCTTTGCTCTCCATGGCATCAAGCAACTGCCGCATTTCGGCGGAGCTAGAGGCATTATCAATCAGAATAATGCGCGAAAGACCAAGGCTAAGAAGCTGATCGACCATCATGCGGCAATAGGATGGGTTGTTGAAGGTGGGGATAAAGATGGGGAGATCTGCCCTGGCGCTGTAGAGGGATTTTCCGCGTGGCAGGAATGGAAAACGCATCTATTTCTCCGGTTAGATTCTTATACTAGAGCGAATAATTTCTATGATGGTGGACTTTTTGTTTGGTCAGTCAAGTCGTTTAAGGGCTCCGGCGAAGCCTCATCCTCCTCCCCCCGCCCAATCAAATTCAGCGCGCGCCCCCTAATGCCGCTAAGGCCCAGCGCATGGATCAACGCATCTTCGCGCCCATGTGTTACCCAAACCTCCTGTGCGCCGGTCTCCGCACAGGTTGCCAGCAATTCATCCCAATCCGCGTGATCGGAAATCACCAGCGGCAATTCCACGCCGCCTTGGCGTGCGCGCTGCCGCACGCCCATCCAGCCCGAGGCATTGGCCACCACCGGTTCCGCCAAGCGGCGCGCCCAGCGATCCGCAATGGCGGAAGGTGGCGCCAGCACAATCGCACCCTTCAGCGCATCCTTGCGCGCCACCGTTGCAGGCAGCAGCGGGCCGAGCGGCACGCCCAATGCCTCATAAACAGCGCAAAGCCCCTGATGCGCGCCATGCAAATGGATGGGCTGGTCATATCCCGCCGCACGCAACATGCGGATCAAGCGCTGACTTTTGCCGAGCGCGTAGCAGCCAATCACATGGGTGCGTTCCGGGAAAAGTGCTGCTGAACGCAAAAGCCGTGCAATCTCTCCCATCGCATCCGGGTGGCGAAATACGGGCAGCGCGAAGGTCGCTTCCGTGATGAAAACATCGCAGCGTTCAACCTCAAAAGCCGCGCAGCTTGGATCGGCGCGGCGCTTATAGTCGCCCGAGACCACCACGCGGCTGCCCTGCCATTCCAGGGCGATCTGTGCCGAGCCCAGCACATGCCCGGCAGGGCGCAGCCATAGCTTCACGCCATTGATCGCCAGCACCTCCCCATAAGGCAGCGCCTGTTGCGTGGCGCCGGCGCGGCCTTCGCCGAGGCGCGCTGTCATGATCGCAAGCGTTTCTGGTGTGGCGAGCACCGAAGCATGGCCAGGGCGCGCATGATCTGAATGACCATGGCTGATCACGGCGCGGTCCACAGCCCGAAGCGGATCGATGAAAAATCCCCCTGGTTCGCAGAAAAGCCCGGCCGGGGTCACTTTCAGCCAGGTTTCGGGATGGGGTGCGGGTGTGAAGGCCATGCGGTTCCGGTCTTGCCTCAGGGGCATAAGGCGCCATAGATAGCGCTGAATGCGAACATTACCAGAACCTTTTGTCGGCTGGTTTGCGGCGCGCGGCTGGCAGCCGCGGGCGCATCAGCTTGATGTTCTGGATGCCGTGACAGCGGGAGATCACGCGCTGCTGGTGGCGCCCACGGGCGGCGGCAAGACCCTCGCCGGTTTTTTGCCGACGCTGATGGATCTGGCAGTAGCGCCGCGCGAAGGGCTGCATACGCTCTACATCTCGCCGCTCAAGGCCTTGGCGGTGGATATCGCGCGCAATCTGATGGCGCCGATTGAAGGCATGGCACTGCCCATTCGCGTTGAAACCCGCACTGGCGATACACCCGCCAATCGCCGCGCCCGGCAACGCGCCGCGCCGCCCCATATCCTGCTGACCACGCCGGAAAGCCTGGCGCTGCTGCTCTCCCAGCCCGAGGCGCGGGAATTCTTCGTAGGCCTCGGCGGCATCATCATTGATGAAATCCACGCCCTGGCTGGCACCAAGCGCGGCGATCAATTGGCGCTGTGCCTCTCACGCCTTGCGGTGTTGGCACCAGGCGCAAAGCGTATCGGCCTTTCCGCCACCGTCGCCGCACCGGATGCCCTGCGCGCCTGGCTGGCGCCGGATGCGCGGGCGGGCTCTGTGCGCCTGATCACGGCGGAAGCGGGTGCAGCGCCGGTATTTGATTTGCAATTGCCCGAAGGCCATCTGCCCTGGGGCGGCCATATGGGCCTGGCTTCGATGCCTGAGGTTTATCGCCGCATCGAAGCGGCGCGTGTGACGATTGTTTTCGTCAATACCCGCGCCCAGGCGGAATTATGCTTCGCCGCTCTCTGGCGTTTGAATGAAGCGGCGCTGCCCATCGCTTTGCATCACGGCAGCCTGGAAATTGACCAGCGCCGCAAGGTGGAAGCCGCGATGGCAGCCGGCAAGCTGCGCGCGGTGGTGGCGACTGCTTCGCTCGACCTCGGCATTGATTGGGGCGATGTGGATCAGGTGATCCAGATCGGCGCGCCCAAAGGCGTTGCGCGGTTATTGCAACGCGTGGGCCGCGCCAATCACCGCATGGATGAACCCTCCCACGCGGTGCTGGTGCCGGCTAATCGCTTTGAAGTGATTGAATGTGTCGCCGCAATTGAAGCCGTGGCGGCTGGCGAATTGGATGGCGACCCGCCGCGCCCCGGTGGGCTTGATGTATTGGCGCAGCATGTGCTGGCCATGGCCTGCCACGCGCCCTTTCATCCGGATGAACTTTATGCCGAAGTAATCCGCGCGGCGCCCTATGCCGCACTCACGCGGAAAGATTTCGATGATGTGGTGCGCTTTATTGAAGATGGCGGCTATGCGCTGGCATCTTATGAACGCTTCCGCCGCCTGTTTCGCGATTCCGAAGGCCGGCTGCATATCCGCGATGCGCGTGTGGCGCGGCAATTTCGCCTGAACCTTGGCACCATTGTCGAAACGCCCATGATCAAGGTGCGGCTGCGTGGTGGTGGGACGCTGGGAGAGGTTGAGGAATGGTTCGTCTCCACCCTTGCGGCCGGTGATTGCTTTTTATTCGCGGGTCAGGTGGTGCGCTATGAAAGGCTTGATCCCGCCGCGGTGATTGTCAGCCCCGGCGGTGGCGATGAACCGCGCGTGCCGGTTTATGCCGGCAGCCGCATGCCGCTGACGACTTGGTTGGCCGCGCGGGTGCGCGCCATTTTGCACGACCCCACGCGCTGGGCGCATTTGCCGGAACCGGTGCAGGAATGGCTCAGGCTGCAAAGCCTACGGAGTGAATTGCCACCCCGTGATGGTTTGCTGATTGAAACCTTCCCGCGCGGCGGGCGTTGGTTTCTGGTGGCCTATACATTTGAAGGACGCTTGGCGCATCAGACACTCGGGCTTTTGGTAACGAAGCGCATGGAAAAGCTCGGCATGGGGCCGCTTGGCTATGTCGGCACGGATTATGTGCTGGCCATCTGGTCCGCCTTTGAACCGCGCCATGTGGACCAGCTTTTCGCCGAGGATATTTTGGGCGATGAGATGGAAGAATGGCTCGCGGAATCCTCCATGCTACGACGCAGCTTTCGTAATATCGCGACCATTGCGGGCTTGATCGAAAAACACCATCCGGGGCTCGCGAAATCCGGCCGGCAAATGACGATGAATGCGGATTTGATCTATGATGTGCTGCGCCGCCATGAACCGGACCACATTCTGCTGCGCGCCACGTGCGAAGAAGCCGCGCGGGGTCTGACCGATGTGGCGCGCATCGCTTCCCTTCTGGCGCGTATTCAGGGGCGCATTACGCATCGCGCGCTTTCGCGTGTTTCGCCTCTCGCCGTGCCGGCGCTGATTGAAGAAGGCCGCGAATGGGTGGCAGGTGGCGCTGAGGACGCCTTGCTTGCGGAAGCTGCGGCACTGGTCGCGGAGGCAACGGATGGCGCGGAAGAATTTGGTGAGACGCTTGCCGAGATGACAGATGGCATTACCACGCGCGGTGCCTCTGCCCGCCCAAGACCGCGTGAGGCGCGGAGGTCGCGCTTCATCCGTTCTGCCCCAAGGCGCGCCTCATGAATGCCGCGCCACTGCATATGGGCGCGGAACGCGTCATGCTGGACCCCGCCGGTGTGCTGCATTGGCCGGCGCAAAAGCTGCTTTGCGTGGCCGATTTGCATCTGGAAAAGGCCAGCGCCTTTGCCCGCGCGGGCTATTTCCTGCCGCCCTATGATACGCGCGAAACGCTCGCGCGGCTTGCGTTGCTGATCCGGCGCTACAACCCGGCGCGCTTGGTTTTCCTGGGCGATAGTTTCCATGATGCGAATGGTGCGGCGCGGCTGGATGCCGCGGATCGCGCGGCGTTGCTCAAGCTGTTGGAGGGGCTGGACCCCATTTGGGTGCTGGGCAATCACGACCCCGCGCCGCCCTGCGATTTGCCCGGTCAGGCGGTGGCGGAATGGCGCCAGGGGCCGATCACCTTCCGCCATATCCCAAGCCCTTTTTCCCGCCAGGCGCCGCTGGAGATTGCCGGGCATTTGCACCCCAAGGCCACGGCGCCGACTCGCGCCGGCGGCATTTCCCGCCCCTGCTTTGTCGCCAATCCGCGCCGCGTGATCATGCCGGCTTTTGGTGCCTTCACCGGCGGGCTTTGCGTGACAGACCCCGCCATTGCCCGGCTTTTCCCGCAAGGGGGCCGCGCCTTTCTGCTGGGCGAAGAACGACTTTATTCCTTCCCCTTGGCGGCTGGGCGGGGGCATGGCGCCCTACCGCAACAGGGGCCATGATGCGCATCGTGCCCCGTGCTGACGGGTCACAATGTGACTGAATTTGAGCGACTGATTCACCGCTTCGGCCTTCAGCCTACGCGGATCAGGCGCTAGCCGGAGGAACCAGCCATGCCCGATGCCCTACCCACTGCCGAAACACCCTCGCTTGATGCCAAGGCCATTGCCGAATTGGCCCGTCAGCTTGGCGAATTGCTGAAGCTGCGCACCTTTCCGATCGGCATGAAGCTGTTTGA
The DNA here is from genome assembly GCA_041174145.1 of Pseudomonadota bacterium. Classification (GTDB taxonomy): domain Bacteria; phylum Pseudomonadota; class Alphaproteobacteria; order Acetobacterales; family Acetobacteraceae; genus Neoroseomonas. The sequence continues at coordinate 2,487 of JBEDHL010000170.1, read as the reverse complement.
TGATGCGGAAGAAATGGCCAAAATCCCCGGGCTACGCCGCCCGACGGAGGGTAAGAAATTCTCCACCTGCCAATTGGTGACCCATGCGCGCATTGCGGGCTTCACGCTTGGCATTACGGAAGAAAACGTGCCGGGTTTCAGCAATTGCGGCGGCGTGATTGGCTTGAATGAACCCTCAGAACTTTATCTGTCGGGCCGCAAATTCGAAGGCGTCTGGTTCGAAAACCGCGAAGCCGGGCGGTTGCATCAGGCGCAAATGCCGCGCGTGCCGGCGCGCTATAAGGGGCTGGTTGTGGCGCCATTGCGTTCGGCGCGCTTGGATCCACCCGATATTTGCCTATTTTATGCCAATCCGGCGCAGATGATCCTGTTCATCAACGGGCTGCAATGGAAGAATTACAAGCGCTATGATTTCTCCATCACCGGGGAAAGCGCCTGCGCCGATTCCTGGGGCCGGGCGTTGCGCGATAAAACCGTGTGCCTTTCCATCCCCTGCTATGCGGAACGTCGCTATGGCGGTGTGGCCGATGATGAAATGCTGATGGCCTGCCCGCCTGAGGATTTGGCGCGCGCCGTGGAAGGCTTGCTTGGGCTTTCCAAGGCGGGGCTGCGTTATCCGATCATGCCCTATGGCCCGCAGGCGGATCCTGCCGATGGCATGGCGAAATCCTATGCCGGGAAAAGCTAACCGGCCCGATTGGCGCGCCGCATGAAGAAGGCCAGCGGCACACTCAGTGCCGCTGTTGCCGCCATCAGATGGAAGGCATTCACATAGCCAATCATGGCCGCTTGGCGTTGGATTTCGCCCGCTAGGCGCAATAGGCCACTGGTGCTTTCCAAATCCCAACTCGCTGGAAAACTCGGCAGGAAAAGCAGCTTGTTATATGGGGTGACGAATTCCCCAAGGCGCGCGTAATTTGCGCTGCTAGAACGGATCAGCATCATCACCGCGATGGAAATGAATAGGCTTGATCCGAAATTGCGCATCAGGGTGAAAATGGCTGAACCCTCCGTCACCTGATGCGCCGGCAGGGTGGAAAAGGCCATCACGGTCATGGGCGTGAAGGCGATGGATTGGCCAAATCCTTGCAGCAGATGCGACCAGAAGATTTGCGCCTCAGTCACGTTGATGTCGAATTGCGCCATCCAGAAACCTGACGCGGCTTGGAAGAATAACCCAAGCCCAATGGTAAAGCGCGGCGCCCAACGGGTTAGCTGCACCACCACCAGAAACGCCACCCAATTCCCCATGCCGCGCGCCGCGATAAGAATACTTACTGCGTTATCCGGATAGCCGCGCAAATCATGCAGCAAGGTCGGGAATAGCGTCAGGCTGGTGAAAGCCAGCATACCCATGACAAAGGCGATGGCGGTGCCGATGGTGAAATTCCTATCCAGGAAAAGGCGCGGATTGAGAAAGGGCGCCGCTGCAGTCAGGCAATGCGCGACGAAGATATAGAAGCTCATGGCGCCAATCACGGCGCAAGCGATCATTTCCGGCGCTTCGAACCAATCCAGCCTTTGGCCGCGATCCAGAATCAACTGCACACAAATAATGGCGATGGAAAGCGCCAGAAAGCCGGTCCAATCAAAGGAAGCGGGCTTGCGTTCATTCCTGTCGGCCAGCGCAAACCAGATGCAGGCAAGGGTGGCGATCCCGGGCGGCACGATCATGAAAAACGCCGCGCGCCAATTCCAGGCCTCGGTCGCCATCGCACCCAGAATGGGGCCGAGCACGGGGCCAAACACCGCGCCCACGCCCCAGATCACAATCGCGGTTGGCTGCAAATGCTTGGGGAAGGACGCCAGCAGAATGGCCTGCCCCATGGGCATGATCGGCGCGCCAAAAGCACCCTGGCCGATACGCGCCAGGATCAGCATATCAAGGCTGGTCGCCATGCCACACAGCAACGAACAGATGGTGAAGCCCGATACCGTGCCGAACATCAGCGTGCGCCAGCCAATGCGGTTGGCCAGCCAGCCTGTCACTGGTGTCGCCACTGCGGTTGCCACTAGATTGAGCGTAATCACCCAGGAGATTTCATCCTGCGTCGCGGAAAGCGCGCCGCGCATATCAGGTAGCACCAGATTGGCCAGCGTAATGGTCATGCCAAACAGCAGATTGGCCAATTGCACCATCAGCAAAATCAGCCATTGCCGGCCGCTGATGGTGAAAATGCCGCCTTGTGCGGTGGCTTCGCTCATGGACGTGCTGCGTTTCCCATGCGGGAAGCCTAGGCCGAATAGGCCGCCCCGTCACCCGGCACGCCAACGGCGCCCCTACCGGGCGGCGGTGATCAGGCGTCGGCGGATGCGCCCGGAAATCCAGTCAATCGCGGCGACGGTCAGGATCATCAGGATGATGATGAAGGCCACCTCATCCCAATGGCGCACGCGAATACGCTCGGCGATTTGCAACCCGATCCCGCCTGCGCCCACCACGCCCAGGATGGAGGCTGAGCGCGTATTGCTTTCAAAGAAATAAAG
>JBEDHL010000169.1:0-3991 GCA_041174145.1 Pseudomonadota bacterium | reverse complement strand
AGCAAGCCTTGTGCCGCCCGGAGCGGGCATCCGACCTGTCTTTAGGCGATTTTTCGCCCAAAATTTAGTCATAACGCCAACCGATTTGCAAATTAACCCGCCTACCGCGACGGCACGTTTCGCCCCAGCCGCTGCGCATGGACCACCCAAACACCCGTTGTTGCGCAACAGCAGCCATCATCCGGGACGAAAGACGCTTGCAGCTGGGGCTGCGTCAGGCAATCAATTGCTAAAGCGTCAGGCCGCCTGGGAAATGTCTCTGTTGAGAAAGGTATCGCCGAGCATGAACGCCCGTTGTGCCTCTGCCCCACTCGTTATCCTCGATGTACAGGACGCCATCGACCGGCCGGTCTGGAATGGCAAGAATAACCCAGGATATTTGGCGGTGATCGTGCGTCTTCTGGCGCATTGGCGAAAGAACGGATGGCCCGTGCTTCACATCAAGCATGACGAGCCAACACCATTCTCAAGCTATCATACCCACGGCCCGTGGAACGGCATCAAGGCAGAGGTGGCGCCAATCACGGGGGAGCCGGTTATCGTCAAGCATCAAAACTGCGCGTTCATCGGAACTGAGCTTGACCGGGTTCTCCGCGACATGCGGGCCAACCAGTTCGTGCTGACGGGGGTTGTTATCCATAACAGCATGGATGCCACGGTCCGGGCCGGCAAGGCGCTTGGCTACCGCATCATCCTGCCATCAGACGCCACAACCGCCGTGCCGGTGGCAGGCCCTGGTGGCAAATCCTGGACCGCCGAAACCGTTCATGACCTGACCTTGGCCATTCTCGACAAGAAATACGCGGAGGTCGTGACCGCGGACGAGGTGATTGCGCGGTTTGACGGAAGCGCCCCTTCGACGGACGATAAAAATTAGTGTGGCTCCCGGTCACCTTGGCTTATTGAAATCCCACTACACCTCTGTTTGAAAGTATTTTGCGGGTCACCAAGTGATTCCACTTGGCTTGCAAATACTCTAGCATGAAGGCGATTGCAGGAGGGCCAAGGCCATGCGCGCGATATTCGTCATGATTAAATGCGACATGGGCCAAGCCTATCGCGTGGCGCGCGAGATGGCCGATGGCATTCCGGAACTTTCGGAAATGCATTCTATCTCAGGCCAATATGATCTGCTCGGGAAATTCTACCTGGAAGCGGATCGCGATATCGGGCTTTTCGTGGTGGAGAATATCCAAACCGTACCCGGCGTGAAGGACACCTATACGCTGCAAACCTTCAATGCCTTTTCCGGGCGCGGGGGGTAAGGCACCGCGCCCGGAAAGGGTTCAGTTCTGCGGCATGCCTTCCGGCACAATGGTGCGCACCAGGCTGGCATCCAGCGATTCATAGGCGTGATAGCCGATGGTCTCATAAAGCTGGGCGCGGGTTTGCATGCGCCCGGCCATGTTATGCGTGCCGCCATCAGCTTTGATCGCGCCGTATAGGTCTTCCATCGCGCGGGCCGCGATGCGGAGATGGCTGACCGGCCAGATCACCATGGCATAGCCCATTTGCTGGAATTCAGTGGCAGTGAAGAACGGCGTGCGGCCGAATTCGGTCATATTGGCCAAAAGCTTCACGCCGGGCATCCGCGCGGCGAATTCGCGGAACATCTCGGCCGTGGTCAAAGCTTCAGGGAAGATCGCATCGGCGCCCGCTTCCAGATAGCGCTTGGCGCGCGCCACGGCCGCATCCATCCCCTCACTCGCCACCGCATCGGTGCGGGCAATGATCACCAGATTGCGCCGCGCCTTGCGGGCGGCGGCGACCTTGGCGGCCATTTCATCCACCGGGGCCAGTTTCTTATCGTTCAAATGGCCGCATTTCTTGGGCAGCAACTGGTCTTCCAGATGCACCGCGCCGGCACCTGCTTCTTCGAAGCAGCGCACCATGTGCATGACATTCAGCGCTTCCCCATAGCCGGTATCGCCATCCACCAGGACGGGCAGGCCGGAAGCGCGCACCACCTGGCGCACATGCCAAGAAACATCATCCACTGTGATCATGCCAAGATCAGGCAGGCCCATGGTGGCGGACATGGCAGCGCCAGACATATAAAGCGCCTCAAACCCCGCCTTTTTCGCAAGCAAAGCGGCAATGCCCAAATGCGCCCCCGGCATTTGCAGGATTTGCGGGCGATCCAGCAGGCGGCGGAAGCGCACGCCCGCGGGTTCATCGGGCAGGTCATCGGCGATCACATAGGGCATGGTTTTATCCTCAGAAGAAAATGAAGGTGACCAGAATGAAGAGCGGGATCAGAAACACCAAGGCCCAGGCACAATAGCCGAAGAAGGAGGGCATGCGTTCCCCCTGTTCTTCCACAATGGCCTTGACCATGAAATTCGGCGCATTGCCGATATAGGAATTGGCCCCCATGAAGACCGCGCCACAGGAAATCGCGGCCAGCGTCAGCGCGCCTTCGGCCATCAGATGCGCGGGATCGCCGCCGGCCAGGTTGAAGAACACCAAATAGGTCGGCGCATTATCCAAAAAGGACGAAAGCGCCCCGGCCAGCCAGAAATAGACCCATGGAATGGGCTCCCCATCCACGCCTGAGGTCAGCGCCACGAGCGGCGCCGCGGCCCCAGCAGCGCCCGCGCGCAGAATGGAAAGGACCGGCGCCATGGTGACGAAAATGGCGGCGAAAAGCTTGGCCACCTCGGCAATGGCGCCCCAGGCGAAGCCGTTATCTTCGCGTAATTTCCGCGGCGTCACCCAGATGGAAATGGCGGCAATGGCAACAAATACCGCCACCCCCACCAGCCGCTCAAACCCGATCTTTTCGCCAAACACTGCCACATCGCCCGGCTGCCAATAGCCCTGCGCCAGAACCATCAGCACCACCGCGCCGATCAGCCAAAGATTGGCGTAACCTTCGATGGCAAGCTTTTCACGCTTTTCGATGGCCGGTGCCACCGGCTTTTCCCGCGACCAAGCCCAGCTATCCAACACGTAATACACTGCCAGCAGCAGCAGCGCGCAGACCAGGAATTCGCCGAATAAATGCGAAGTGGTCCAAAAAAAGGAAACCCCCTTCAGAAAACCCAAATAAAGCGGCGGATCACCGAGCGGCGTGAGTGAGCCCCCGATATTGCTCACCAGGAAAATGAAAAACACGAAGGTATGGGTTTTTTGCTTGCGAAAGGCATTGGCGCGCAGCACCGGGCGGATCAGCAGCATGGAAGCACCGGTTGTGCCCATCACACTCGCGATCACAGTGCCGAAAGCAAGCAGCGCGGTATTGGTGGCCGGCGTGCCAATCAGCGCGCCCTTCAACAGCACCCCGCCGCCAGTCACGTAAAGCGCCAACAGCAGGGCGATGAAGGGGATGTATTCCTGCAAAACGATATGCCAGACCTCAGCCACCGCCACCATGGGGCCGTAAACAACCGCGAAGGGCAGCGCCAGCAGGAGCACCCAGCCAGCGGCGATCTTGCCGTAATGATGGTGCCAGACAGCGCCCGCCAGCAGGGGCATCAGCGCGATGCACAGCAAAAGCCCGGCAAAGGGCAGGCCCCAGGAAAGGCTCAATTCGGCGCCCGAAACCCCCGCCGCTTCCGCCGGCAGGCTGAGCGCGAAGAACAACATCAGGGTGAAGCTGGTCGTTTTCATGGGCCAGGGCCTCCCTCAAGACCTGCGGGCTGACACCCGTTGCCAAGGTGATTGCCGGATGATCCGCCCCACTACAAGGGGGCGCCCCCTTCCCCCCATGGCAGACCCACCCTAGTTTGGAGGGCAGCTGGATAACACCCGTTGGATCTGAAGGGCGAGCGCCGCATCCCCGCGCCCCGCCAGCGCGTCTGGGCCGCGCTGAACGACCCCGAAATGCTGAAAGCCGCGATTCCCGGCTGTGAAAGCGTAACCAAAACCGCCGAGGATGCTTTTGAAGCCAAGGTATCGGTCAAGATCGGCCCCATGGCGGCGAAATTCGGCGGCAAGGTGAAGCTGGAAAATATCCAAGCCCCGGCTTCCTATACCATCACCGGGGAGG
>JBEDHL010000168.1:0-14231 GCA_041174145.1 Pseudomonadota bacterium | reverse complement strand
TGCTGCACATGTTCCCAATCCCAGGCCCAATCGGAAGACCCACCCGGCCCCGCGCCCATGGCCGGCAGCCAGTTCAATTGGACGGAGAAGATCACCACCATCACCATGCCAAGCCAGTAATGCGGCACTGAAACGCCACCAACTGCCAGCGTTACCGCCGCGCGATCAATCCAAGAACCGCGGAAGGTGCCGGCCAAGCCGCCCAGCAGGCAGCCCAGAATGAAACCAAGCAGCGAAGCGCAGGTGGCCAGCATCAGTGTATTGCCAATGGCGCTGGAAAGGTCAGACCAAACCGGACGACCAGACGCGAGTGAGCGCCCCAAATCGCCCTGCACCACCTTCAAAAGCCAAAGCCCGAATTGCACGGGCAAGGGCTTATCAAGCCCATAATCGCGCCGCACCTGTTCCACCACATCGCCTGGTGCATCGGGCGGCACGATGGCATTGATGGGATCGCCCGGCGCAATCTGCACCAGCATGAAGCAGACAAACCCAACCGCAAGCGCGATCGGGATGCCATAGGCAATACGGCGGATCAGGTAGAAAAACATTGTCTCTCCGGCAATCGCCGGGCGGTCGTTGCCGCCCGGCGATCAAGTATTACTGGATATAGGGCAGGCGCAAATCCACGAACCAGCTTTGCGGCTGAACATAGCCACGCACGCGTGGGCTCATGGCGCGCGGGGAAACGTCATGCGCAATCCAGATGAACAGCGCCTCATCCACGCCAGCAGCGTGCAGGCGGGCAAGCGCCGCATCACGCGCCGCAGGTTCAAAGGCGTTGCGCGCTTCCGCGATCATCGCATCGAAGCGCGGATCGTTGAAGAAGCCCCAGTTATTGGAAACCGGCGGCGCCATTTTCGAATCCCAGAAGCGCACCATGGCAAAGAAGGGGTCCATGGCAGCGAAGGACACGTTGGTGGCATGCGCACCGCGCGCGGCGGCGTGGGTGCAGCCTTGGCGCCAATTGGCGAACAAGGTGTTCCATTCCACCACATCGAATTCCACATTCACGCCAATCCCCTTCAGGTCCTGCTGAAGGAATTCATTCATCGGCAGCGGCTGCATCTGGCCCGAACCGGAAGCCGAGATCTGCACCTTGAGCGTGAGCGGACGCTGCGGCGTATAGCCCGCTTCCGCGAGCAAGCGGCGCGCTTCGGCCTTATCCGTGCGGATATTGAAGCTTGGGTTACCGAACCAAGGATGACCATTCGGCACGGTACCCACTGGCACGGACATCATACCGCCCAGCAGCGTCTTCAGCCCTTCCCGGTCAATGCCCAGATTGATGGCGCGGCGCACGCGCACATCGCGGAGCGGCGAGCCTTCAGCAAAGCAGGGCTGCCACGGCCAGACATGTGGCTGCGCATTGCTGGTAATCACCATGCCGCGCTGACGCAGCTGCGGAATGGCATCCGGCGCCGGCGCTTCAATCCAATCCACCTGGTTGGACAGCAAGGCGGCAGTGCGCGCATTGGCTTCCGGGATGGGCAGGATCACAATGCGGTCAAGCTTCGCCTTGGTATCCCAATAGCTATCAAAGCGGGCATATTCCGCACGCTCACGCGGCACAAAGCGCGTCATGCGGAAGGGGCCGGTGCCCGAAGGTTCGCGCGCAAAGGCGTTCCAGGTCGCTTCTGCGGTCGGGTTTGCTGCGCGCAGCTTTTCCCATTGCGTTGGGCTCGCCATGAATAGATTGGTCAGGTTGATCGGCAGCAGGCTATCCGGTTCCGCCGTGAACAGCGCCACCGTGTAATCATCAATCTTTTCCGCGCGGCGCAGCGTGGGCATGCGGGTCGCGGTCACCCCCACCTGGCGAGGATCATAATGCGGCGCCTCACGATCAAGGATCTTGCGCACATTCCACACCACGGCATCGGCATTGAAATCCGAACCATCATGGAATTTCACGCCCCGGCGCAGCCGAAACACCCAGCGTGTCTTGTCATTCGCATCCACGGCCCATTCAGTTGCAAGACCTGGGATCACGACCGAAGGCTTCTCGGCCGAGGACAGATCCCACATGGTCAGGCTGTCAAACAGCGGAATGCCGGTGAAGCGGTTGCCTTCAAAGCCCTGGTCGGGCTGGCCATTGGTCAGCGGAATATCCGCCGCCGTCATGCCGATGCGCAGCGTGCCCTGGGCCTCAGCCACAGAAGCCCCAAGCACGGGCAGCGCCACCAGGCAGGCTGCCATCAGGAATTTCTTCAATCGCATTGCGTCACTCTCCCTTCATCGCGTTCGGACGGTTTCGGGGGAAACCGCCGCCTAAAGGCAATTCATCGCCTTGCTCACCGCCCAGACCCAAGGTCTCAACAGCGCAACAAGATCTGAAGGCAGCAAAGCCTGTGCCACCCCCCAGCCCTAGGCCGGCGGTCAGAGATGTTCATCCCTGCCTATTTTATTGGCAGCACTGCCCGACCATGCGGCGCCGCGCGCCAAGGTGCAACAGAAAATTGCCTTGGGCTTGCCAGCCAAGCCCGGCCGAGGCCAGAAACACCCATGCGCATCCTGCTTCTGAACGGCAATACCGACCCTGCCATCACCGATCTGATCGCCAAACGGGCGCAGGAAGCCCTGCCCCGGCTTGGCCTGCCCGCCTGCAATCTGGTGCCTGCTACCGCCCCCTTTGGCGCGCGCTATATCGCGACCCGCGCTGCGGTTGCCATTGCCGGCCATGCAGTGCTGACAGGCTTGGCCCAGCATATCGGCCCGCATAACCCGCAGGGCTTTGATGCCGCCATCATCGCCTGTTTTGGCGAACCCGCCATAGAAGCCGCACGGGAACTTCTGCCCATCCCCGTCCATGGCATGGCTGAAGCCTCCATCACGCTTGCCCTGGAACAGGCGCCGCGCATCGCATTGCTGACCGGCGGCACCGCCTGGGTGCCGATGCTGGAAGAATTCGCCCTGATCCGCGGCCATGGCCGCGATAAAGTGCAGGTCCGCAGCGTGCCCCCCACCGGCGATATGATTGCGCGCGAACCCGAAAAGGCACTGCACCTGATCGCCGCAGAAGCCCGCCAAGCGGTGGCCGATGGCGCCGGCGCCGTGGTGCTGGGCGGCGCGGGGCTGGTGGGGCTGGCGCCGAGGCTCGCCGCCCTGCTGCCGGTGCCGGTGCTTGATAGTCTGGATTGCGCGCTGATCATGGCCTGCCGGGGTGGCCCCGCTGCTCGCCGCGTGGCGCAGGCGCCGCAAACCGGGCTGGAACCGCAGCTTGCGTCCTTCATGCAAGGCTAAATGCAAAAAACTACGTAAGGACTACTTACCTTTCACCCTAACCCGCGCTAACCTGCTCGCGCTTAGAAAAAACCCCGAGGATACGCAGCAATGGCCTCCTTCCCGATCACCCGCACCACCACCCCCAAGGTGAAGCCCGCCGATGATGAACTTTCCTTCGGCAAGGTGCTGACGGACCACATGTTCCTGATGGATTATCAGGAAGGGCTAGGCTGGCATTCCCCGCGGATCGTGCCCTATGGGCCGCTCAGCCTGGATCCAGCGACTTCCGTTCTGCATTACGGCCAGGCGATTTTCGATGGGCTGAAGGCGTTTCGCGGCGATGATGACCAAATCCGCCTATTCCGCCCAGACCGCCATGCGGAACGCTTCAATCGCTCCGGCCAGATCATGTGCATGCCGGAATTGCCGGTGGATATCATTCGCCAAAGCTTTGATGCGTTGGTTGGGCTTGAACATGAATGGGTGCCGCGCAAGCCAGGCACTGCGCTTTATCTGCGCCCGACCATCATCGCGACTGATGTGATGCTGGGCGTGCATCCGGCGCATAATTACATCTACTTCCTTATCCTTTCGCCCGTTGGCACTTATTACAAGGAAGGCGTGAAGCCGGTTAAAATCCTGGCGTCAGACACGCATGTACGCGCCGTGAAGGGTGGCACCGGGGAAGCCAAGACCGCCGGCAATTACGCAGCGAGCCTGGCTGGCCAGCGTGACGCCGCCAAGGCTGGCTATTCGCAAGTGCTTTATCTGGATGGCGTCAACCGCAAATATCTGGATGAAGTCGGCACGATGAATATCATGCTGAGGATCGGTGATGAGGTGATCACGCCGCCGCTGACCGGCACCATTCTGGATGGCGTGACCCGTGCCAGCACCTTGGAATTGATGCGTGATTGGGGGCTCAAGATCTCGGAACGCCCGATTGCCATTGAAGAAGTCATGGCGGCGGGGCGCAACGGCACGCTCAAGGAAATGTGGGGCACGGGGACGGCGGCAGTGGTCTCCCCGGTCGGGACGCTTGGCTATAAGGGCGAGGATGTGCTGATCAATGGTGGTGAGATCGGCGATGTCACGCGCCGGCTTTATGATGCCATCACCGGCCTGCAATATGGCCGCAGCAATGACCCGCATGGCTGGACCAGCATTGTGCGTAAGGGCTGAGTAACGCCTAATCTTCCTTCTTCGCGCCGTCCGTCACGGCGCGAAGCTTGGCTTTCTCCGCCGCCAGCCGCGCGCGTTCAGCCTTGCTCTGCCCGTATTTGACACGGTTTTCGGCGGCCTGGGCTTCGGCGGTTTCGCGCGCCTTCACTTTGCGGGCGCGATTGAGGTTGACGATTTCAGCCATGCCCGCAGGATAGCCCCATCTCTTTTCGAAGGAAAACGCCCATGCCCATGATCTCGCTCACTGCTGCTGATGGTTTCCGCCTGCAAGCCTATCGCACCGGCCCGCAGGATGCCGCGCGCGCCCTGGTGGTGACGCAGGAAATCTTTGGCGTAAACCACCATATCCGCAAGCTCTGCGATGATTTCGCCGCAGCTGGTTACGCCGTAATCGCGCCGCAGCTTTTTGATCGCGCTGAGCGTAATGTGGAACTGGGCTATGATGCCGCAGATCTGGCGCGCGGGCGCGAATTGCGCGGCAAGATTGATGCCGGCAAGACAGTGCTGGATATTCTGGCCGCCGCCGCTGCCCTGCCGCGCCAGGCCAAGCGCGGCATTGTTGGCTATTGCTGGGGCGGCACCGTCGCCTGGCATGGCGCAACCCGTACCAGCGCCTTTTCCGCTTCCGTCGGCTGGTATGGCGGTGGCATTGCGGCGGCGAAGGATGAAGTGCCGAATTGCCCGACGCAGCTGCATTTCGGTGAAACCGATGCTTCAATCCCCATGAGCGATGTGGAAGCCATCCGCGCCGCGCGCAAGGAAGTGGAAATCTTCGTCTATATGGGCGCGGGCCATGGTTTCGGCTGTGATGAACGCGGGTCCTACGTGGCGAAGGATGCCGCGCTGGCGCAGGAACGCACGCTCGGCTTCTTCGCCAAGCATCTTGGCTGAAAAGACAAACCGCGCAGGCCCAAGCCTGCGCGGCTCACATCAGGCCTTCGTTTCGGTGGAGAGGTTCTTTACCTCCTCCATCGCCTCGGCAAAGCGCGTATGCAGCACGGATAGCGCTTCGCCGCTGGATTTTTGAATCAGATCAGCCAATTCCTGCATTTGCCCGACCGCACGTTCATAAGCGGCCTTGGCCATTTCCGCCTGCTTGGCGGCCTGTTGCTGGGCATCGCCAGGGCTTGCCATGGACCGCATGGCATCCTGCATTTCGGCCACTGATTGCTGCACAATTTCCATATGGCGTTCAGCAACAGCACGGGCACCTTCAAGCGCCACCTTATTGGCCGCCGTAATGGCTTCCAGATTTTTCTGCTGGGCCTTTGCCAGCGCGGTCATATCCGGCATGGCGGGCAGGCGGAATTCCGCCAGGATTTTGCTGATATCCATATTGGGCTTGAAGCTGAAGGGATCAGTCATCATTGGCACTCCGGTTGAGGGAAATGACTATAGACTGCTCCCCGGTCAGGTCACGAAGTTTCCGCAGCAGGCCCCACCGGCGCCGCTTCAACATCTCCGCGCAGCAGGCCAAGCGGTCGGGCGATACGTTCCGCCCGATCAAGCGCGTTATCCAAGGCGGCCATGGTGGTGCCCATATCGGGGCTTTCATCCTTGGCCCAGGCGCGGATCGTCGCAAGCCAAACGCCGGCAAGGCCCAAGGCCAGCAACCGCGCTTCGCAGCTTTTCGCCTCAACCTCGGCAGCTTCCAGCATCCAGCGCATGGCAACGCCGATATGCGGCGCCAGCGCCAGCGCAATGGCGGGGTCGCGGCGCATATCCTCAAACAGACGCAGAATGCCGTCACGATGCGGTTGCATCGCGTCCAGCCGGCGCATCAGCACATCAAAAATCCGGTCCCGCGCGGAACCACCCTGGCCCGGAATGGTGCCGGCCAGCACGGCCTGATCCATCACCCGGCCATGCAACAGCAAAAGATCCAGCCGCGTGGGAAAGCGTTCCCGTAAGGTAGCGGTATCAGTGCCGGCTTCGGCGGCCAGGCGGCGCATTGTCAGCCCAGGCCAGCCATGCGCGGCAATCACGCGCCAGAGCGCGGCAATCAGGGTTTCGTCATTGGCAGGGGTCATAATGCCCATTCTTTAGAATACTTCACCCTTGGGGCGCCAGCAGTAAGCTGAGCCACGGCCTGCGGCAGGCTGGGTTTTGATAAAACGGCTTTGCGGTGCCGGAGCCACCAAGACAGATGAAAATCCGCCAGCCGGTTACTTGCTTGGCTGCAGGGCAGGCTGCGCTTCTTTCACACTTCTAGCCAGCGCCGGGAAAAGCGGTTTGCGGGCCAGATACAGCTTTGTGTCATCAGGGTTGATCGGACGCTGCATGCGGAAATCAACCTCCATCAACAAGGCCTCCGGCGCATAGCAATATTGGCCCGCAAGATGCGCCAGCCAGGTCAGTTCCTCATCAGCGCGGTGGGTGAGATAGGCTTCATGGAAAATGCGCCCCCGGCCGTAGAAAGCCTCGGCAAAGCTGCAGCGCACCAGGCCGAAAGTGGCAAGCTTGCCGGCAAATTTCCCGTCATTGAAGCCACATAGCCCAGCTTTGGCAGAAGTGATGCGTTCATGGGCAAGCCTGAGCCAATCTTTTCCCGCCAATGCATCCTGCGCGACATAAGCCACAAACTCCGCCCCCAGGGCAGCGGCCATCATATTCGCGGTTTTGATGAAGCCTTGCCGAACGGCATCATGGGCAATGATGATCCGACAGGCCATGCCAGCGAAATCCATCATGCGCCGGGCAGTTTGCAGCGCCATGGCAAGATCCGTCACGGGCATCAGCACTGCCACACCACGCCCCCGCATGGGCAGCGGCTTTTCCTTCAACCCGTCATGATAAATTTCGAAGATTTCGATATTCATGCACCGGCGCGCCGCCCAAAGGGCACCAAACTCTCAATATCAATCAGTAATACAATTAATTCTTTTCATCAATCATTAAAATAACGAAGCGGGTCTCTAGGGTAAACCTCCGGCCGCCTTGGCACCGCAATATGCGCCATGGAAGCCCCGAATCATCAGGCGAAAAGTTGTGGGCGATGGATCAGCCAAGCCGGCAGCCATCCGCCCAGGGGGCGCGAATATCCCCGGCTTAAAACCTGATATCGCCCCTGATCATTTGATGGAGAATATTGGTTTTCCGAATGGCATAGAGCACCGTTGGCATCGCCACATGGCCATAGGGCAGGTCCCGGATCGCCGCAAAGACAAGCCGATCCGCCCTTAGGCTCGGTCGTCCTGTGCTGGTGTCGGACCAACGCGCCAAGAATTGGGCGCAGCTGATCTTATCCAGCATGAGGCAATTCGGATCCACAAAACCGCCATCTGCCGCGAAGCGCCCCTGATGGGGACCCAGCGAATCCCACCGATCCACCCCCAATTCCGCGCCACTATCCTGATCCACCAGCATACGCTGGGAAAAAGCCCAGGCCTTCCCGGGCATCGCGGCATGCAGACCACTCAAATGGTTGGGCCGCCAGATGTTATCGTCATCAAGATATGCCACATAACGGCTATTGGCAGTGAGACTGAGAATGGCCCGCAAGGCGCCGCCATCAACGGCGTAATGTACACCTCCATGCTGAATGGAAGTGGAATAAGGTAGGGCCAGGATCACCGCCGATATATTGGCAGGACGTCGCGCCAGTATTTTGAGCAACGGATCGATTGGGCCAGAAGCCTTATCCACCCCGATCAGAAGCTGAATGCGCCCGGAATATTCTTGCGCAAATACCGATTCAACGGCCTTCAGGATGATGGGCCGCAGTATTGTTGGCATGACAACCGCGACATCAGCGGGCGACTGCGCCGGGCTGGCATCTGGGAAATATTGCCCCAACCCAATGGGTTCGGGCGGCAGCCAAGCCTTGGCTGATGTCATGCGGCTAGCCCGCCAATTCCCGCGCCCGATCGGTCGCGGCCTGAATGGCGCGCGACATGGCCTGGGGCCACGCATCGGCTTCCATCAACACCGCCAAAGCGCGTTCCGTGGTGCCTTTCGGGCTGGTTACAGCGCGGCGGAGGTCAGCGGCATCCTGTTCGCTTGCCCCAAGCAGTGCGCCGGAACCGGCCACGGTGGCGCGCGCCATGCGCCGGGCCAAGTCACGCGGCAGGCCCTGTTCCACGGCAGCGGCTTCCAGAACCTCGGCCAATAGAAACACATAGGCCGGGCCGCCGCCCGATACCGCCGTCACGGGATTGATCTGATCTTCCTGATCCACCCAGGCCACTTCGCCAATCGCCGCCAGCAGCGCATCAGCCAGCGCCTTTTGCGCCGCGGTCACCCCCGGCCCGGCGAAAGCGGCGGTGAAACCCTGGCGGATGGCGGCCGGCGTATTCGGCATGGCGCGCACCACTGCCGTACCCGCGCCAAGTGCCGCCTGCATGGACGCAATGGAACGCCCCGCCATGATGGTAAGAAACAGCGCCCCTTGCGCCGAAAAACGCGCATAGGCCGGAAGGCTGGCCGGTGCCTCCTGCGGTTTGATGGCCGTCACCACCGCGGCGGGGCGGAAATCGGCCGGTATGGCAGCGGCATCTGCCACTACCCGCACGCGCCCATTAAAGGCCGCCACCGCAGCCGCATGGGGTTCCACCACCACGGCATCAGACAAGCCCTGTTCCAGCCAGCCGGACAGCATCGCGCCGCCCATCTTGCCACAGCCAATAAGAAGGATCGGGGGGAGTTTTTCGCTCATGCCCCCAGAGTGCCGCCGAAATCAGGCGCGGGCAATCTCCCCCGCGCCGGAACGCCTAAGCTTCGCCCACACAATCCAGCATGGCGGCCGCCAGCGCGTCATTCGGGCTTTTGCCCCCCCAAAGCACGAATTGGAAGGCTGGGAAGAAGCGCTCACATTCCGTCAGCGCGATATCCACCATATCTTCCAGGCTTTCGGCGGAAGCCCCCGGCGCGCCACGCAGCAGCACGGAATGGCGGAAAACCGGCACGCCTTCTTCGGATTCAATGCCAAAATGCCCAATCCAAAGCCGGTCATTCGCCAAGGCCAGCAATTCATAAAGCTTGTCGCGCCGCGCCGCCGGCACCTTCAAATCAAAGGCGCAGGTGAAGGCCATGGCGCTCATTTCGGAAGACCAAGAAAAATGCAGCCCGTAATCGCACCATTTCCCCGGCGCCTCAGCCGCCATTTCATGGTCCGACCGGCGTTCGAACACCCATTCATTGCCGGCAATGATCTGTTCCAGCACATCCAAAGGATTGATGGTGTGTTCAGTTTCAATACGCAGAGAGGCGGACATTGAAACTCCCCCTTTCCGGTCACCCAGCCTGCACCCCCACATATGGTGTGCGAATCGGGCCGGCAACCACAAGGGGAGATTACGCAGGTGCGGAATCCCGCCGCAAGCCTGAATAAGTTATCCCCAGAACTTCACGCGCCGGATGAGGATTTGCTGCCAGCTTTCGGCACCGGCTTCGATTGTTTTGTCGCATTTTCCGAGTCGCCAAGTGTTTCCACTTGGCTTGAAAATGCTTTGGCTTCCAGCGCTTCCACCCGCGTCGCTAGGTCTTCCGCCTGTTCCCGGGCGCGGCGCGCCACATCCATGGCGGCGTCCAATTCTTCCCGCCGGACCAGGTCCAGGCGGCGGATAATGGCCTCCGCCTGCGCCTTGGCGATGGCCTCAATCTCCGCGCGAATGCCTGTCAGCACGGAAAAGGCGCCGCCGGCTACCCCCGCCAGATCGTCCATGAGGCGCGCACGCCCGCCGCCCTGATCCTTCATCGCCTCATCCTTTCGGCACTTGCTTGCCGGTCTATCCCCTCAACGCCTATACCCTAGAGCCACGTCGCTCAAGATCGAGGCTGCGGAAATCCGCCATGCATATTGTCACTGGCGGGGCCGGTTTCATCGGCTCCAACCTGGTTGCCGCACTTTGCGCCCGCGGGGCGGAGGTGATGGTGGTGGATCGCCTGCGCCAAGGGGTGAAATGGCGCAACCTGGCCAAGCACCCCATCGCCGGGGTGATCCCGCCCGAAGGGTTGTGGGATTTTCTGGCCGCCGGCGCGCCGGTGGAAGCGGTGTTTCACATGGGCGCGATCAGCGCCACCACGGAAACCGATGGCGATCTGGTGGCGGCGACGAATATCACCCTGCCACAGCGCCTGTGGGATTGGTGTGCGAAGCGCGGCGTGCCTTTCATCTACGCTTCCTCCGCCGCGACTTACGGCGATGGTGCGCTTGGCTTTGATGATGATGCTTCCGCTGCGGCTTTGGCAAAGCTGCGCCCGCTTAATCTTTATGGCTGGTCCAAGCTCGCTTTCGATCGGCGCGTGACGCAAATGCTGGCGCTGGGCGAAGCGCGGCCGCCGCAATGGGCGGGGTTGCGCTTCTTCAATGTCTATGGCCCGAATGAACACCATAAGGGCCGCATGGCGAGTGTTGTGCTGCATAAATTCCAGCAAATCATGCGCGGTGAGGCCGCGACACTTTTCGCTTCAGACCGCGAAGGTGTTGCGGACGGCCAGCAGATGCGCGATTTCGTGCATGTGGATGATTGCGTTGCCGCCATGCTGTGGCTGCATGACAATCCCGGCACTTCAGGCTTGTTCAACATTGGCAGTGGTGCGGCGCGGAGCTTTCTTGACCTGACCCACGCCATTTACGCGGCCTTGGACCGCGCGCCCGATATTCGCTTCATCCCCATGCCGGATGATCTGAAGGGCAAATACCAATATTTCACCGAAGCGCGCATGGAACGCCTGCGCGCGGCTGGCTTTCGCAAAAACCCAATCACGCTGGAAGCGGGTGTGGCTTCCTATGTGCGTGATGTGCTGCTGAATGCCGAGGATCCCTTCGCCTGATGTTTTTCGCCATCCCCTTTCCGATGATTGATCCGGTGCTGGTCCAGATTGGGCCATTCGCCATTCGTTGGTATGCGCTGGCCTATATTGGCGGCATTGTGCTGGGCTGGTGGCTGGCGCGGCGGCTTGTTGCGCTTGCCCCCAAGGTGGCCACACGCGAACAGGTGGATGATTTCGTCACCTGGGTGACGCTTGGCATTATTCTGGGCGGGCGTTTTGGCTATGTGCTGTTCTATCGCCCCGGCCATTACCTGACCGCCCCGTGGGAGGCTTTGTATCTATGGCAGGGCGGCATGTCCTTCCATGGCGGAGCTTTGGGCGTGATCCTGGCGCTGTTTTTATTCGCGCGCCGCTATGGCTTGGATTGGGTGGCTTTTGCTGACCGCGTGGTGTGCGTGGTGCCGATTGGTATTTTCCTTGGCCGCTTGGCGAATTTCATCAATGGCGAGTTATGGGGCCGGGTGGCTGATGTGCCCTGGGCCATGGTGTTTCCAGGCGCCGGGCCTGATCCGCGCCACCCATCGCAGCTTTACCAGGCAGGGCTTGAGGGGTTGTGCCTTTTTATCTTGCTGATGCTTTTGGTCTATCGCCCCACGATCCGCGCCCGCGCGGGCGTTCTTTCTGGCGTATTCCTGGCGGGCTATGGCGTGGCGCGCTTCATTGGCGAATTCTTCCGCCAGCCCGATGCGCATCTAGGGTTTTTATTCGCGGGTGCGACCATGGGGCAATTGCTGTCACTGCCGATGATGGCGGTGGGCGCTTGGCTGGTGCTGCGGGGGATGCGGCGGGGCTAAGTTGCCCTATATTTCTGAATTTTTGCCGGGAAAGATCGCGGCCTTTGCCACCCCACAATTCAACGCCGCTTCTTCCGTTTCGATGTGACCGGCGCCGCGCCAGGTTCCGTCACCCCCAAATCATCCACCGTCCCCATGGGACCCAATGACGCTTCAGTCAGTTCTCGCGCTGGATCATTCGGCGGCATGCGACAAGCATCGACTAGCGCATCCCATCCGGCTGGCGGATTGCCCCTGACCAGCATCGCGCGAAACACCGCATAGGGGTCGCTTGAGGCGCCGGCCTTGCGCAGCGTATTCGCATCATTCACCCAGGCAATGGCGATCACCTTCGATACGGAATGGAACCTGAAGAACATCCGAAAACGCGCGAGGAATTTGGCCCGCCGCCAACCCTGCGCATCACGCCCAAGTGTTGCACCCTGTTCAAATTCCGCCGCAGCCGGGTCGCGCGGGATTTCCGTCAGCACAAGGTCCGTCACACGCTTCAGGAGCTTCGCTTGCGGCTTGCCCTCCCAGCCTTTCGGATCAGCTTCGCGCAGGGCCTCGACCTCACGCTGAAGCGCGAGTAGCCGATCACGGACAAGCGGATGCAGGATGATCCGCCAACCGTTCCGCACCAGCACAAGTGACGCCTTTGCGGATTTCGGACCCTGGGGCGCCTGCGCCACGTCAGAAGGTCACGTCATCCGGGATGGTTTCATCGTCGCGGACCGTGACACCCTTCACCAGATCCTGAAGCGCCGTCGCTTCGGCTTCGCCGAGTGACGCCATGCGCTGAGGGTTGGCCTGCATGTCGCGCGCCAGGAAGCTGAGCCAGGCGCCAATCACCGGGTCCTCCCCGGCGGGGGGCTCGACATCAATGCTCACCAGCGCCTTGCCGGGACCAATCAGGTCAACGCGGACCTTCCCTTCAGCGGCGGCGAATTCCGGCGCTGCCTTGAAGAAAGCGGCTTCGACCCGCAAGGCGCGGCTATTGCCGGCCTGCCCCATGGACCCGGTGAAGCTAAGGCCGCCGGCGCGATCAGCCTGCGGCGCCTTGCGCGCCGGCGCCTTCCTGCCAGCAGTGGCGACCATGGCGAACCCCTAAAAACGATTGTGACCACGAATGTGCTTACGTCTATCGGTGATGGTGGTTTTTGTCCAGCAAAATCCAAGACTCGCTACAGGATCACTGCCATCCCAGGCAGGGCGCGCATCTGGGCTTCCTGTTCCTTCAAAATCCCGATGATCTGCTCATCGCTGAACCTGCTGCGCTTCATTCGTGCATCCCCTTGAGAAGCAGACTCTACTGAAAAATGGAAACATTTCAGGGGAGCATGTCAACAGGTCCAGGAGGAGCAAGACGGCCGCTCTCGTCGAATGCGCGCCCCCTTCCCGCCGAGGCATCTCAAGCAACCAAATTTCTGGAGCGCTATTGAAACATGGTGCTGTTGGAGAGGATTGAACTCTCGACCTCTCCCTTACCAAGGGAGTGCTCTACCACTGAGCTACAACAGCGCTGAGCCTTGCGGGCGCGCCTCCCTTAGCCCCAGCCTGGGGTTTCCCGCAACCCCTTGATGCCAAGCCCAAGCACTGCCACTTCCCGGCAGCATGGAAAAGGAAAGCAAACCCCAGCCCAAGCCCGCGCCGTCCCGCGAAGAACGGCTTGCCGCGGCGCTCAGGGAAAACCTCCGGCGGCGGAAGGCGCAGGCCCGGGCGCGCGATGCGGCCGATACCCCGGCCGAGCAAGACAAGGCCCAAAAGCCAGACCGCTAAGGCCCCAAGCCACCCAAGGGGCGCCGGATTTCCCCCCATCGGCCATTTGCGCTATTTCCCCGCCCCTGGGGCTGTGGCCCGAGCTAAAGGATTCGCCATGAACTGGATCAGCGATTGGGCCCTGCCGAAGATCCAGGGCCTGTTCAAGCGGGAAGCGCCGGAAAACCTCTGGCATAATTGCCCTTCCTGCCAACAGATGATCTTCCACCGGGATCTGGAACGGGCGCTGCGCGTCTGCACCCATTGCGGGCACCATATGCGGCTCGGCGCGGCGCAGCGGCTGGAAGCAACACTCGATCCCGGCTTTTCGCGCATTGAATTGCCCAAAGCGCCGGCGGACCCGCTGCGTTTTCGTGACCAGCGCCGCTATGCCGATAGGCTGCGCGAAAGCCAAACCAAGGCCGGCATGGATGATGCCGTGGCCGTGGCGCATGGCACCATCAATGGCAGCCGCGCGGTTGTGGCCGCTTTTGAATTCGCCTTCATGGGTGGGTCCATGGG
>JBEDHL010000167.1:0-5467 GCA_041174145.1 Pseudomonadota bacterium | reverse complement strand
TTACAGGACTTTTATCATCGGTAAATCCTGCTCAAAGCGCATGAAAAAAGCCTTCTCGGCCGCGCCATGAAAGCGCATGCCCCGTGCCTCTACCTCCCAGCCAAGCTGCTGGAGGCTGAGCCCCACCTGCCTGCCTTCTGGCCGGAATACCAGGTTCTGCCCTGGCAAGGCGGGCAGCCCAACGGCCAATTGGCACTGCCGGAAGACACCCCAGCGCCGGCCGGGATGGAGGTGATAAGGCGCTTCACCCATGGCCCCTGGGGGGTGGTGCGCTTTGGGGAGAGGCTCCCGCCGCTCACGATCATTGAGGCCGCCTCGCCAGACCCCATTGCCAGCGCCCTATCCCGCCCTGCCTCTGCGACCGCCCTTGCCCGCGCGCCTGACATAATCGCGCGCCTCGCGGCGGCACGGTTGGGCGGGCGCAGCGGATTGCCTGACCCCGGCGGCGCCTCTCTTGGTCTCGTGATCCGCAGCACGGCCCTTGTTTTGGATCCTTGCGATACAGCACGCCGCGCCACGGCCGAAGAGGCCCGCCAAAGGGCGGAAGCGTCTGGCTTGCCCGTGCGGGTCTTTCGGGACCCCTTCGCCCCGGACGAAGCCGCTTCGCTGTGGCATGAAAGCGCAGGGCCCTTCGATCCCTGGAGCCTGCTTGATGGCGCGGCTGCGCTTTTTGCTGCCTCTCGGCCCATGGCGCTGCTGGCCATGGCCGCTGGTGTGCGCTGTACAGATGGACCTTTGGCAGATAGCGACCCGGTATCGGTGTTTGCCCGCCTTATCACCGCAACGCGCGCGGCCAATCCTTTCAAACGCACCCCCTGCGATCTCAGCGAAGCGATCGACTTGCTGGCCTTATGGCGTGCGCGAGAGGCCGAGAACCGCCGATTTGTCGCCTGCCTTGGCATACAGACATGGAAGCAGGAACGGATTGGCAAACTGCTTGCCTCCTCCAGCAGTGGTCCAGAATTTTTCAAACATCCGCAAAAAGCGATCACTGCTGCCAAATCTCACGCGGGCGCGCTTTTGGTCTGGGCATCATCGGCTCAACCATCATTACGGGCAGAGACACAGCGCGCGGATGTTGCTTTGGCCTTTTTGGAAGATGGGTTTTTACGCTCAGCCGGGATCGGCGCTGCCTTTCGGCCCGGAGGGTCATTCATCCTGGACCACGCCGGTCCGTATTATGACCCCACCATAGCTTCCGATCTTGAAGCTATGCTCAACACCTTCGTGTTTTCGCCCTTATTGCTGAAACGCGCGGCAGCGCTGAGACAGACCATTCTGGCGCAGGGCCTCACCAAATATAATCTTACCGGCGGTGAGCAGACCATCACAGCGCCAGCAGGCAGGCGCCTCATCCTGGTGCCCGGCCAGGTGGAGGATGATGCTTCTGTCATCCAAGGTGGGGGCGCCATACGCAGCAACCTGGCCTTACTGCGCGCCGTCCGTGCCGCAGAACCCGATGCGTTTCTAATCTACAAGCCACACCCGGATATTGAAGCGGGCTTCCGCCAGGGGCGCATTCCCAAGCGGGAAGTTGATGGTCTGGCTGATCTTGTTGTCACGCAAACGCCGATCACCGCACTTTTCGCAAAAATGGATGCGGTGCATTGCCTGACTTCCCTCGCCGGTTTCGAAGCCTTGCTACGCGGATGCCCCGTGACGGTTTGGGGCCAGCCCTTTTATGGCGGTTGGGGGCTTACTGAAGACCGTGGCCCCGCCTTTCCGGCCCATCGCAGGCGTCGCCACCTTGATCTCGATATGCTGGTGGCAGCGACGCTTATTCTCTATCCGCGCTATATTGATCCAGTCACGGAATTGCCCTGCCCAGTTGAGCTTTTTCTGGACCGCCTCGCGCGCCCCGAATTATGGCCGCTTGGACGCGGGGCGAGCTTGCGCGCCATGCAGGGCTGGGCACGAAGGAGCGTCGCGCGTCTATTTGGACGTGCTTAATAGTTTATGTGGTGAATAGTGATACATCATGTGGACTTGGCGATCCCGCAATCAGGCCATGACAATGTCGATTTGCGCCGCCCGGTTTGGAAGATTGATCAGGTCTTGGTCGAGCCTGGCCACCGTGGCGGCCACGGCAGCATCAAGCCCGGGGCGGTTGTAAAAAACGCCTCGCACCATGAGCGCGCCGCAAAGCAAGGCCAGGAAATCTTGTAACAAATCCTGTTCAGGCGGCATGCCATCTTCCCAGAAATTATCAAGCGGCCCCTGATAGGCAAGGCCACGCACATCATAAACGGCCTCCCCCAGAAGTTTCACGGGCTTGCCGAAAATCATGGCGCGTGTCGCAGCAGTGCTATTGACGGTGATGAAACCCTTGGCGAGCGCCAGCATGTCATCAAGCCGGCCAAGTGGTGCCAAATGGACCCTATCGGCAATGCCGGCTGCCTTGGCCATGGTTTTTATGCGGGAAGGCCAATGTTTCACGCAGGGATCCAGCGGATGCAGCTTTATCAGTAATGCGGCGTCCCTTGGCGCATGGGCCGCGAAAGAATTGATGGTCAGGCGCAGCGGCGTATCCATATCGGGAAAAGCAGAATAGGCGCGGAGCGAAAAATCGGTCTCCATCTGCATCGCAAAAAGCCAGAATGACGTACCCGCCTGCTTCAGCTTGAGCAAAATATCCGCCGAACGCCGGTTTTCAAGGCGCCGCAATAACAAGCGGCGGCCAAGCCCGGCATACATCATCAAGGGATGCATGATTTGATGGCTGCGATAATGGAGAAAGGCGAAGGGCCAAAGGCAAGCGATGTGATAGACAACGTCCCACAAAGCCTGCCGCGGAAAATGATCCTTGAATTTGGGTTTCAGATCAGGTGGGCTTAGCCCTTGCGCCAATCGGCGGATTTCGGCGGGATTTCGGGGGAATAGGCTATCACCCCCCATGCCGTTGCGTTCCAGCGTAATCCAATCAGGCCGCAGATAGCCGAAATCCGTGACAGTGACGGCAATACCCAGCGCCTTCGCGGCTTCAATGGCGCTGCGATGATAAAAACGCTGTTCGCCTAGCAGCAATATATCCGTAATCTGGTTTTGCCTAAGAAAATCGGCAATCCATGCAGGCCAGTCTTCAGGCCGCGCCGTATAATCCACCGCATCGGGCCCGCGCCAGAAAAGCCGATCACCGAGATTGAGATTGATACGAAAGACGCGATGGCCAAAAGCACGCAGGCCAGCCGCGACCTCGCTAAAAAACGGGGTTATGGGTCCTTGCAAAAAAAGGAACCGACGCCGCGTTAAGGAAGAATGCGTGCCACTCATCACGCATTGCCATGACATCCCCGCCGGGCATGGTCAACCACACCCGACGCGGCAAAAGGCCCAAAGCCCCCCCCCGTTACTTTTGGGACCAGGGCGTTGTCTGCCAAAGCTTTCGATATTCGGCTTCCTGCCCGCGCAGGCGCGTAAACCAAGCATCGCCAGCTTCAAACGCAGGTTCAGTGTATCGGCTTTCCAGGATTTTAACGAAATCCGGATCACGCGCGATATCAGCCGTCGCTTCACGCAGGCGCTCCACAATGGCCGGAGGCGTGCCCGCCGGCATCACCAGGCCGCGTTCGGATGCCATTTGTACGGGGAAGCCCAATTCGATCAGGGTGGGCACATCCCGGCGGAAGCGGCTGCGCGTTGCCCCCCCCTGGGACAGGACGCGGAGCTTTTCCTGATTGGCCGTGACTGGGCCCAGATTGAGGCCCATGCAATCCACCTGCTTGCCAAGCACGGCGGTGCGCAGTTGCGGGTCACCCTGATAGACCACATGCGTAAAGCGCGTTCCTGTCAGCGCCTGAAGCAGCACCAATTGCAAATGATCATCGGTGCCAACACCGGGTGACGCATAGGTGATGGTATCAGGCCGCGCCCGTGCCGCCGCCAATAAATCAGCCAGGGTACGGTAAGGGCTATCCTCATGTACCGTGATGGCGGATGGATCAGTCACCAGATTGCCGATGCCAACAAAATCATCCAGCTTGAATTGCGCCGTACGTTCAATCGGGATGGTCAGCAAGCCCGGCATATTGGTGGTGCCAATGGTATGGCCATCAGGGCGTGAACGCGCCACCGCCGCAAGTGCCACCTCACCACCAGCACCGGGGCGATTGACCACCACCACTGATCCGCCAATGCGCTTTTCCAAAGCCGCCGCGTAGCTGCGCGCGTCCAAATCCGTCGCGCCCCCCGCGACGAAACCAACCACAATTTCAATGGGCCGATCAGGCCAGCGTGGCTGCGCAAGGGCCGGCGCGGCCAAAACCGCACCTGCTGAGGCCAAAAGACTACGGCGTTTCATGTTCATGGCGTTTTCCCTTCATTGTTTTCCATCCAGGCGTTCAGGCGGCGAAGCCCTTCTTCCATACCAACTTTCGGCTTCCAGCCAATGGTACGGAAAGCTTTTTCATGCGCAATACGGAACGCCGCGCCAGAGGTGAAGTGCCGCTTTCCGGGTTCGTCGCTGATCAATTCAGGCCCCATAGAGAAATTGCCGAAAATCACCACCTTAACGGCGCTCAGGGCCTTCTTCTGTGGCATTACTATTTTGCAAGGACCATGGATCAACGCGCGCCAGCAGGCTAGCCCGTTGGCAGCCAGACACTGACCTTGGTCCCCACACCTTCGGTGCTTTCAATCGAAAGCCTGCCTCGGTGGCGGATGACAATATGCCGCGCAATGGCAAGCCCAAGCCCAGATCCGCCGCTTTGTCGTGATCGCGCCTGATCCACCCGATAGAAGCGTTCCGTCAGACGCGGCAGGTGATGCTTGGCTATACCAGGTCCGTTATCAGCAACGCTCAAAATAGCGCCTGAACGAAAGCCTGGCGCTTCGCCAGGGGCGCTGCGAAGCGTCACCGCAATCTGCCCCCCTTCCCGCCCGTGGTTGACCGCATTGCCAAGCAGATTGCGAATAACCTGGGCAAGCTGATCAGCATTGGCCGGGGCTGCTATGATCTCTGGTTCCAGATCAAACGCCAAAGCCATGTTTCGCTGCGCGATCAGCGGGTACAGCGCCTCGGCCTCAGCGCTGATGATCATACCGAGTGGCGCTTCCCCGGTGGGTGGCTGATGTTCTTCCATTTCAATACGCGAAAGGCTCAAAAGATCGTCAATCAGCCGGCGCATTCTGGCGCCTTGTTCGGCCATGATGCCGAGGAAACGCTGCTGTGCGGCGGGGTCATCAGCGGCGGGGCCGCGCAGGGTTTCAATGAAACCAAGTAGGCTTGCCAATGGTGTGCGCAATTCATGGCTGGCATTGGCCACGAAATCCGCGCGCGTCCTTTCGATGGCAGCTTCACGGCTGCGATCAATCAACAAAACAAGCAAACTTCCGCCATCGCCCAGCGGGGGATCAAGCAATACCACACGGGCAGACACTTCGCGTGGGACAGGCACGGGCAGATGCAATTCCGTGGTGACAGAACCGCCTTGTGAAAGGGCTTCATCCATGGCGGCGCCTAACACTGGGT